>JADGBG010000107.1 GCA_015231605.1 Alphaproteobacteria bacterium
CAGAACCGGACGGCCGGTGGCGAGCAGCACCGCGCCCGCCAGGTCGTCGGCCAAACCGTGGGCCATCTTGGCCAGCGTGTTCGCCGTGGCCGGGGCCACCAGCACGGCGTCTGCGTCCCGCGCCAGTTCGATATGACCCATTTCCGTTTCATCGGTCAGCGAGAACAGATCCGTGTGGACCGTTTCCCCCGACAGCGCGGCCAGGGTCAGCGGCGCGACGAAACGCGCGCCCGCCTCGGTCAGGACGCACCGCACCCGGGCGCCGGCCTTGGTCAGCAGGCGCACCAGTTCAGGCGTCTTGTACGCGGCGATTCCGCCGGTCACGATGAGAAGTATGCGTTTGCCGTTCAAAAGAGTCCGCGCCCCGCGTTTTACGCAATTCAAGTGTGGATAAATTAGGGGTGAAAAACCCACGGCACAAGTGTTATTCGCAAATAAACTGCAATATGTGCGATTTAGATTAAGGGAGTATGCTTAAAGAGCCGCAACCGCCAGCGCGGCGATGGCGAGAACCAGCGCCGCGATGGGCAGGGCGGCGGAATCCCGGGCCCGGCGGCGGCGCAGCCCGGCGACGGTGTCGGGATGCAGTCTGAGGCCCTGTTCGTCGAACTGGGACAAGGCGTTTTCCAGGCCCCGGATCACGCCCGGCAGGCGATGCAGCGCTTCCCAACCCTGCTGGACGGCGTCGCGGACGAGGGCCTCGGGCCCCAGGTTGACGCGCATCCATTCCTCGATCAGCGGGCGGGCGATGAACCACATGTTGGCTTCCGGGGCCAGATTGCGCCCCGTGCCCTCGGCCACCAGCATGGTCTTTTGCAGCAACAACAGTTGCGGCTGGGTTTCCATGTGGAAGGTTTCGGTGATCTGGAACAGCTGACCCAACAGGCGCGCGATGGAAATCTCGTTTTGCGGCTTGTCGAGAATCGGCTCGGCGATGGAGCGGCAGGCCTGGGTGAATTCGTCCAACGGCTGGTTGGCGGGAATCCAGCCGGCTTCGAAGTGGACCTCGGCGGCGCGGCGGTAATTGCGGGTCAGGAACGAGGTCAGCAATTCCGCGAGGTGGCGGCGCGTCGCCTTGTCGAGGCGGCCCATGATGCCGAAGTCGACGATGGCGATGGCCCCGTCGTCCATCACGAACAGGTTGCCGGGATGCATGTCGCCGTGGAAGAAGCCGTCGCGGAACCCCTGGTAGAAAAAGGCCTCGGCGGTCTTGCGCAGAATTTCCTGAGGGTCGTGGCCGGCACGTTTGATGGCGTCGACGTCGCGCAGCGAGATGCCGTGCACGCGTTCCGTGGTCAGCACCCGCTGGCCGGTGCGCAACCAGTCGATGCGCGGAATGAACACGTCCGGGTGGTCTTCGAAGTTTTCGCGCATTTCGGCTGCGGCGGCGGCCTCGAAGCGCAGATCCATTTCCATTTCCACGGACCGCGCCAGGGTTTGCACCGATTCGACGGGCTTGAGGCGGCGCCATTCGGGGCGCGTGCGCTCCAGGATGGCCGCGCCCCACATCAGCAGGTCCACGTCGCCCTTGAAGGCGTTCTCGATGTTCGGGCGCAGCACCTTGACGGCCACGTCCTCGCCCGTCACGGTGACGGCGAAGTGCACCTGGGCGATGGAGGCGGCGGCCACGGGGTCGTCCTCGAAATGACGGAACAGCTCTTCCAGCGGGCGGCCGAACTCGGCCTCGATGGCGGCGCGCGCCTCCTTGCCCGGAAACGGCGGCAGCTGGTCCTGGAGGTGGGAAAGATCGGCGGCCATTTCCTCGCCCAGCAGGTCCGAGCGCGTCGACAGCATTTGCCCCACCTTGATGAAGCTCGGCCCCATTTCCTGGAACGCGCGCGCCAGACGTTCGCCGGGACGGCCTTCCACGCGCCGGCGCGACACCAGCTTGGCCAACGTCACCACGGCGGGGGCGAGTTGGAGCCGCTCCAGAATGAACAGGGCGTCATGACGCGCCAGGGTGCGCGCGATGGAGAGAAGCCGGGCGATGTGGCGGAGCGATTCCAACGTGAGCGCCTTTCGTCAGGTGCGCCAGGCGCTGTGGATGCAGCTGATCCCGCCGGTGAGGTTCTCGTAGCTCACCACGTCGAGCCCCGCCGTTTCGATCATCGCCTTGAAGGTTTCCTGGTCGGGGAAACGGCGGATGGATTCGGCCAGATACTGATACGACTCCCGGTCGTTCGCCACCAGCTGGCCAATGCGCGGCAAAATTTCAAACGAATAGGTGTCGTAAACCGTGTCCAGAACCGGGGCGACCACCTTGGAAAACTCCAGGCACAGGAAGTGGCCGCCGGGCTTGAGCACGCGCCGGGCCTCGGCGAGGGCCTTGTCGATGCGGGTGACGTTGCGGATGCAGAACGCGATGGTGTAGGCGTCGAAGGTGGCGTCCTCGAACGGCAGCTCCTCGGCGTTGCCCTGCATCCACTGGATACCCCTGAGCAAACCCCGGTCGATGGCGCGGTCGCGGCCGACTTCGAGCATTTCGTGATTGATGTCGAACACCGTGACGTCGTCGCCACCCTTTTCCAGGTACTTGAACGCGATGTCGCCGGTGCCGCCGCCCACATCCAACAGCTTCTGGCCCGGATGCGGGCGCAGGCGGTCGATGAAGCGGTTTTTCCAGGCGCGATGCACGCCCATGCTCATCAAATCGTTCATCAGGTCGTATTTGGACGCGACGTTGTCGAACACGCCGCGCACCAGATCGACTTTTTCCTCCTCGCGCACGGTCTTGAAACCGAAGTGCGTGGTGCGCTCTTCCCCTTGCGGGTCGGCGGTGGTATGGGTCTCGGTGCTCATAAGCGCGAACATAACCGAAGCCCGGGTGCGTTTCCATGCCTGAATTGCCCGAAGTCGAAACGGTGCGCCGGGGCCTTGCCCCGGTGATGGAAGGCCAGGCCTTCGCGCGCGTCCGGCTGCGCCGGGGCGACTTGCGCAAGCCGTTTCCCGAGGACCTCGCCCAACGCCTAGACGGAGCGGAAATCCGCCACGTCGGGCGGCGGTCCAAGTACCTTTTGGTGGAAACCGCCAAGGCCGGCCGGCGGGACGTGCTGATCTGGCATTTGGGCATGTCCGGCCAGGTGCGCATATATGCGCCGGGCGACGCGGTCCCCGCGCCGGGTCCCCACGACCACGTGCAATTCGATCTGGCGTCCGGCGCGACGGTGGTGTTCACGGATCCGCGCCGGTTCGGCCTGATGACGCTGTGTCCGGCGGACGGTTTGGCGGCGCATCCGCTTCTCCGGGACATCGGGCCGGAGCCCTTGGGCAACGATTTTTCCGGCCCCGTTCTGGCGGCGGCGCTGAAGGGCAAGACGGTTGCCGTCAAGCAGGCCATCATGGACGCCCGCGTGGTGGCCGGGGTGGGCAACATCTACGCTTCGGAATCGCTGTTTCGCGCCGGGATTTCGCCCAACCGCCAGGCCCATACGGTGCGGGGCGCGCGGGCGGAACAGCTGGCCGGGGCCATCAAGTCGGTGCTGGCCGCCGCCATCAACGCCGGGGGCTCGACGCTGCGCGACCACCGCACCACGGACGGGGGGCTCGGCTATTTTCAGTTCAGCTTCGCCGTGTACGGACGCGCGGGCGAACCGTGTCCCGGGTGCGACTGCGACGTCGATATCACCGGGGGCATCCGACGGATTCAACAGGGCGGCCGGTCGACATTTTATTGTCCCCGCCGCCAAAGATGAGGTAGCCTTGCACCATGCGCGGATGGATTTCCCTTCTCTGTGTTCTGGCGGTCCTGGCGGCCGGCTCCGGCTTGGCCGGCGAGGCGCGTTTCGTCAGCGTCATCGACGACCTTCCCTTGATGGACGGCCTCGTCGAAGTGGGCGACGGCATGCAATTCTCGGGCTCCGACGGGCGCATCGCCGAAGTCACCGCCTCGGGCCTGGTGTCGCGCGGCGACGTTCTGGCGTTTTACGCCCGGACCCTGCCGCAACTGGGCTGGACGGCGGCGTCCAAGACCGCGTTCAAGCGCGAAGGCGAGGAACTGAAACTGCTGTTCGAAACCCAGGCGGACGGCCTGCGGGTGCGGTTTTCCCTGGCTCCGGAAAAATAGGACGCATTCGGTCCGATGAGGGCTTGACGGGTCACGGGAGTGCCTTTATATACCGCGCTTCCGTTCGAACACGTGTTCAACGCAAGGATTGAAGAGAAGATGGCAAACCATAAATCCGCCAAGAAGCGCATCAACCAAACCGCCCGCCGTGACGACGTGAACGGCGCCCGCCGGGGCCGCGTTCGCACCTTCATCAAGAAGGTCGAAGCCGCCATCGCCGCCGGCGACAAGACCGCCGCCGTGGCCGCCCTCAAGGACGCCGAACCGGAAATGATGCGCGGCGCGCAGAAGGGCGTGTTCCACAAGAACACCATGTCCCGGAAGGTTTCGCGCCTCGCCGCCGGCATCAAGGCCCTGGGCGCTTAAGTCCGCATCCGCCTAGACGGAACGGCTGAGTTTGGCCTGTACACGCATGACGGGCCGCGCTTTCCCCGTGAAAGCGCGGCTTTTCGCGTCTTCGCCACGAAGCCTTCCGGCTGGATTTCCTAGCAATTGATCATGGAATTTCCCCGCCGCGATCCCCGCTCCGGCGCGGACCACGTACCCGGCCGGCAAATACTTCCCAAGTCGAAATCAAATACATGCGCCGCGCACCCATAATGCGGTCCGGCGCGGGACCGATGCTGCCATATGGGGTGTAAAAAACGGGCGCGGCACCAGATTTAGTGGTTGGAGTGGGGATGGGGTGGAGCGTCCCGCAAGCGTGGAATTCCGCCGGTTTTCCCATCGTCTGTGGATAGCGGGGATGGATTCGCACTGGGGGGCTGAGTCAAGAAATTTTTTTGTCCACAGGGCGATTAGTGCGGTTGAAAGTGCTTGGGCCGCCCTCTAATATCCCCCTCGTTCCCGGGCCGATGGGAGCTTCCGCGGTCAATCCGTAAGTGTTCTTGAAATAGAAACGCCACACGGAATGGTTTGCATTTAGCGGTGCAACGCCGCGCTCTTGGAAACCAGAGTATTGCTCAAGCAACTCATCCTCGGCCCGCAATAACAAAGAAAAGGAACCGTGTGTTTTTGGGGGCCTGAAAGGGCTGATGCATGCGGGTATGGGCGCAACGCTGACGGAGACTGTGATGTTGCAAGACGTCATGATGCAAACGACAGTTCCGGATCCGCCGCGCGCCAAAGAGAATAGGGTGCCGGAAGCGGGCTTCGCGCCTTGCCGAGGGGACAGGCGCGGGGAGAGGAATTGATGAGCGGGGGATCCATCGACGCTCAAATGTCAGCGGAATGGAACGGCGTGCTGAACGGCCTGCGTGAAGAGGTCGGCGAAGCCGCGTTCCAAAGCTGGCTCAAACCCATGACCGTGCGCGAAATCGCGAACGGCATGGCGCGCGTGTCCGTGCCGACGCGGTTCATGAAGGACTGGGTGGTGGCGCACTACGCCGACCGTCTGGCCGAATTGTGGAGCGCCGCCAACGCCGCCATCAAGCAGGTGGAAATCTTCGTTCAGGCCGATTACGGCCAGTCCGAGGGCGGGGTGGCCGCCAAGACGCGCGCCGCCGCGTCCCCGTCCGCGCCCGCCGTCAAGCCGGTCCAAACCGCGCGTTCCGCCGGGCAGACGCCGACCGCGTTCCGTCCCGTCGTCGACGGGGGCTCGGACATCAGCGCGCCGCTCGACATGCGCTACACCTTTGACAATTTCGTGGTGGGCAAGCCCAACGAATTCGCCTACGCCGCCGCCAAGCGCGTGGCCGAAAGCGCCACGGCGCAATTCAACCCGCTGTTTCTGTACGGCGGCGTGGGGTTGGGCAAAACGCACCTGATGCACGCCATCGCGTGGAAGATCCGCGAACAGGACCCCGCCCGCACCGTCATCTACATGTCGGCGGAAAAGTTCATGTACCGCTTCATCCGGGCGCTGCGCGAACAGAACACCGTGGACTTCAAGGAACAGTTCCGCAACGTCGACGTCCTGATGATCGACGACGTGCAGTTCATTTCCGGCAAAGACTCCACCCAGGAAGAATTCTTCCATACGTTCAACGCCTTGGTGGACCAGGGCCGACAGATCGTGATCTCGGCCGACAAGTCGCCGTCGGACCTGGAAGGGATCGAGGAACGGCTCAAGTCCCGCCTCAACTGCGGCCTGGTGGCGGACATCCACGCCACCACCTACGAGCTGCGTCTCGGCATCCTGCAATCCAAGGCCGAGCGCACCGGCGTCACGGTGCCGCAGAAGGTCATGGAATTCCTCGCCCACAAGATCACGTCGAACGTGCGCGAGCTGGAAGGCGCGCTCAACCGCGTCGCCGCCCAGGCGTCGCTGGTGGGCCGGGCCATCACTTTGGAAACGGCGCAGGAGGTTTTGCACGACCTGATCCGCGCCCACGACCGCCGCGTCACCATCGAGGAAATCCAGAAAAAAGTCGCGGCGCACTTCAACATCCGCACCTCCGACATGCATTCGGCGCGCCGTGCGCGTTCGGTGGCCCGTCCGCGCCAAGTGGCGATGTATCTGGCCAAGCAGTTGACCAGCCGCTCGCTGCCCGAAATCGGCCGCAAGTTCGGCGGGCGCGATCACACCACCGTCATGCACGCGGTGAAAAAGGTCGAGGAACTGAGGGAATCCGACGCCACCTTCGCCGAGGACGTGGAACTGCTCCGCCGCATGCTGGAAGGCTGAGCGGCCGGACCGCTTGCGCCGGGAAATCCCATTTCAATCACCGCCGTGCGAATCGCCGCGAATCGGGGGATTGCCGATTCGCGTCCGGCGGCATCGAAGGCGCGCGGAAAGCCCCGAATCATTCCACTCAAAACTTTGAAAACATTATCGTTTTGGGCGCATCTCCGGCCCCAGAAAACGCTTCGGATTTGATTCGGCTTTGTTATAATGATTTCCCTTTCCATTCGGGGGGAACCACGACGTGCGCGCGCGGGGGCGCGCCACAATCATGGCATGTGTGAAACGGGCGCGGCGGTCGCGCCGAAGCGAACGGACGTTGGACGAGATATGAAGCTGATTATCGAACGGGCGGCCCTTTTGAAGTCCCTGGGCCATGTGCAGAACGTGGTCGAGCGGCGCAACACCATTCCCATTCTCTCCAACGTCAAGATGGTGGCGGGCGACGGCAAGCTGAGCCTCAACGCCACCGACATGGATCTGGACATCGTCGACGCCACCACCGCCAACGTGTCCGAGCCGGGCGAAACCACCGCGCCCGCCCACACCCTTTACGAAATCGTCCGCAAGCTGCCCGACGGCGCCGACGTGGAACTGGACGCCACCTCCGGCGACGGTCAGATGGTGCTGCGTTCGGGGCGGTCCCGCTTCACGCTCGGCTGTCTGCCCGCCGGCGAATTCCCGGTGATGAGCGGGGGCGAGCTGCCGGTGTCCTTCGGGCTCAGCGCCGCCGAGCTCAAGGAGCTGATCGACAAGACCCGCTTCGCCATCTCCACCGAGGAGACGCGCTACTACCTCAACGGCATCTACCTGCACGCCGCCGACCAGGGCGGCGAGCCGGTGCTGCGCGCCGTCGCCACCGACGGCCACCGCCTGGCCAGCGCCGAAACCGGTCTGCCGGGGGGCGCGGAATCCATGCCCGGCGTGATCGTGCCGCGCAAGACCGTGCAGGAAATGCACAAGCTGATCGAGGAAACCGAGACCGAGATCCGCGTATCCCTGTCGGAAACCAAGATCCAGTTCGCCTTCGACGGCGTGGTGCTGACGTCCAAACTGATCGACGGCACCTTCCCCGATTACGAACGCGTCATTCCGGAAGGCAACGACAAGGAACTCAAGGTCGCGCGCAAGGCCTTCACCGACGCGGTGGACCGCGTGTCGGCCATTTCCACGGAAAAATCCCGCGCGGTGAAACTGACCATGGACGGCGCGTCGCTGGTGTTGTCCGCCAGCAGCCCCGACAGCGGCAGCGCCACCGACGAACTGGAAGTGGCGTACAACGGCGATCGGCTGGAGATCGGCTTCAATTCCGCGTACCTGCTGGAAATCATGCGCCAGATCGGCAGCGACGACATCATCCTGTCGCTGTCCGACGCCGCCTCGCCCACCGTCATCCGCGAGGATGGCGACGAAAGCGCGCTGTACGTGCTGATGCCCATGCGGGTATGACCCGGGCTGGCGCCACGGCAAACGGCCGGAAGGACTGAAGGACGGACGTGATCCAAGGCTTGGCCCCGTTGGAAGTCGTGAGCAGGACGCCCGGCGCGCGCGTCGTGCCGTCGCGGCTGGCCTGCGCGCGCCTGACGCTCACCGATTTCCGCTGCTACGACCACGTCCGCGTGGAACCCGGCGCCGCCCCGGTGGTGCTGACCGGCGCCAACGGGGCGGGCAAGACCAATGTGCTGGAAGCCCTGTCCTTTCTCACCCCCGGCAGCGGCCTGCGCCGCGCCAGGCTGTTCGAGATCGGGCGGCGGGATGCCGCCATTCCCCAAGGCAAGCCGTGGGCGGTCGCGGCGGACGTGACCGGCGGCGCGGTCGACGTGCGATTGGGCACCGGAATCGATCCCCAGGCGGGCAACGCGGCCAAGCGCGTGGTGCACGTGGACGGGCGGAACCAGCGCGCG
The DNA here is from genome assembly GCA_015231605.1 of Alphaproteobacteria bacterium. Lineage (GTDB taxonomy): Bacteria > Pseudomonadota > Alphaproteobacteria > Rhodospirillales > Magnetovibrionaceae > JADGBG01. The sequence goes on from JADGBG010000107.1 coordinate 8,591, forward strand.
CTTTCGATTCTGTCGGAACATTTCGCCGCACACTGGCTGACCCCGCAGATGGATCGCCTGTTTCTGGATGGATCGCAGGAACGCCGCCGGTTTTTGGACCGTCTGGTGTTTGCGTTCGATCCGGCGCACGCGGGGCGCATCACCGCCTATAACCATGCCCTGCGCGAACGCGCGCGTCTGTTGGACGAAGGCCGCATGGACGATGCGTGGTTGAGCGCGCTCGAAGACACCATGGCGACGCGCGGCGCGGCGGTGGCGGCGGCGCGCCTCGGCGTCGCGGAACGGCTGGCC
>JADGBG010000108.1 GCA_015231605.1 Alphaproteobacteria bacterium
GGTTTCCGTCGTTCAGAGATAGAGCCGCGAGCCCGCGCGTCAAGGGACGGCGAATGTTTTCCCGTCCCCCATTTGCCTATGGGCAACGGTTTGTCCTAAAAAAGCAGAGGATTTCATTGGCTTAGGTTTTTCCAGCCGCTTACGTCCCGAAACGCGCCCACGAGCCCTTGAATTTTCCCGCCGGGAGGCAAATAGTTAGGACATGATCTCGCACGCCCGCAAGCACAGCCTGGACATGCCGTTCAAGACCCGCGCCAAGCGGGCCGCGCGCGCGCGCGCGTGCGAATGGCCCGGATGCGAGGATGAAGCCCAGCACCGTGCCGCCCGGGGGCCCCGCGACATGGGCTCGCACGTCTGGTACTGCACCGAACACCTGCGCGAACACAATGCCAAATGGAATTTTTTCGAAGGCATGAGCGACGCCGAGGTGGAGGCCTGCGTGCGCCACGACACGGTGTGGCAGCGCCCGACCTGGAAAATGGGCTCGACGCCGCACCCCGACGTGGCGGCGGCGCTGAAGGCGGGCGCGCGCCTGCGTGACGGATTCGGCTTCTTCGAAGGCGCCGCCCGGGCCCGCCAGGACCGCGCCCAGGCGCACAGCACGTTCCATCCCGACAGCCCGATGGGCATGGCATACGCCACCATGGACCTGGCCCCGCCGGTGACGATGGACGATCTCAAGACGCGTTACAAAAAGCTCGTCAAGCGCTACCATCCCGACGCCAACGCCGGCTGCAAGCTGTCCGAGGAACGATTCAAGGAAATCACGGAAGCCTATCAGACCATCCGCAAGACCTTGCAGGACTGACCCCGAACCCACCGCGCAAGGCCCCGGCCCAGCGCGGCAAGACAACCGGAACGCCACATGACCGCCACCGCAGACACCGCCGCCTCGCCCGTCGATTTTCCGCTCGACGCCCCGGACATCACCGTGGACGTGCGCCAGACGTTCGGTCTGGACGTGGACATGGACGTGCCCGCGTTTTCCGCCGGCGAACAGCACGTGCCGGAAATCGACACGGCCTATCAGTTCGACTTCGACACCACGCTGGCCATCCTGGCGGGCTTCAAGCACAACCGCCGCGTCATGGTGCAGGGCTATCACGGCACCGGCAAGTCGACCCACATCGAACAGGTGGCGGCGCGCCTCAACTGGCCGGTGGTGCGCGTCAATCTGGACAGTCACGTTTCCCGCATCGACCTGGTGGGCAAGGACGCCATCGTGTTGAAGGACGGCCATCAGATCACGGAATTTCGCGAAGGCATCCTGCCGTGGGCGTTGCAGCGTCCGGTGGCGATGGTGTTCGACGAATACGACGCGGGCCGCCCCGACGTGATGTTCGTGATCCAGCGCGTGCTGGAAGTGGAAGGCAAGCTGACGCTCCTCGATCAGAGCCGCGTGATCCGCCCGCACCCGTATTTCCGGCTATTTTCCACCACCAACACCATCGGGTTGGGCGACACCACCGGGCTCTATCACGGCACGCAACAGATCAACCAGGGCCAGATGGACCGCTGGAACATCGTCGCGACGCTCAACTACCTGCCGCACGACGACGAAACGCGCATCATCCTGTCCAAGGTCAAGGTCTATGACGACGAGGCGGGCCGCAACACCGTTTCCGCCATGGTGCGGTTGGCCGACATGACGCGCGAAGGCTTCATCGCCGGCGACATCTCCACCGTGATGAGCCCGCGCACGGTGCTCACCTGGGCCGAGAACGCGCAGATCTTCGGCAACGTCGCGACCGCGTTCCGTCTCAGCTTCCTCAACAAGTGCGACGAACTGGAACGTCCCGTGGTGGCGGAATACTACCAGCGTTGCTTCGGCGAGGAACTGCCGGGCTCTCTGCTGCGCGCCGGCGGCTGACGGCCGCGGCAGAACGCCATGGCGAGCGTACTCACCCGCAAGGACGAAAGCCGCGCCGCGGCGTTGAAACGCGCCACGGCGGCGGCGTTGCGCGCCATGGGCCAGGCGCGCGGCGTGATCGTCGACTATGGGCGCGCCACGGAAAAACCGTCCCTGGGTCCCGACGCCGCCCACCTTCCCGACCCCGGCGCGAAGCCATCCGTCGACGACGTTCGCCTTCTGCGCGGCCACGCCGACACGCTGGCGGTGCGCCTGCATTACCATGACCGCAAACTGCACGCCCGCCTGCGGCCGTCCGGCGAGGACGCGCGCGAAGCCTTCAATGCGCTGGAGCAGGTGCGCATCGAAACGCTTGGCCTCAGGGCCTATCCCGGTTCCGCCCAAAATCTCGCCGCCGTGCATCGTCTCACCGCCGAAAACTACACCGGAATCCGCGAGCGCCGTCGCGAGGACCTGGGCCACGCCTTGGCGCTTCTGGCGCGTGAACGGTTGGGCGGTCCCGCCCTGCCCGCCCCGGCCCGCGCGCTCGCCAATCTGTGGCGGGATTGGCTGGCGGGGGCCGCGCCGGGCTACCTGGAGCGGCTGGCGGGCGCGGTGGACGACCAGGAAGCCTTCGCCGCCGCGACCGGCGAAATTCTGCGCGCGTTGGACCTGATGGACGACGCCCCCGGACAAAGCGAGGAAGACCAGCAGTCCGAACAGGACGCATCCCAGGGCGACGACGCCGAGCAAGGCGGCGAAGGTGAACAACGGGACGCCCCACCCGAGGAACGCGAGGCCGCCCCCACCTCCAGCCTGACCGCCATGCTGGCCGAGGCCATGCAGGCCGGCGACAGCATGGATGGCGACATGGTGGGAGACGGCGAAAGCCCGGCCGGCCCCACCGAACGCCCCGCGGACTGGCCGAGCAACGAGCCCCCCGCGAAGGCCCCCTACCGCGCGTTCCTCACCAAATACGACGAAGTGATCCCCGCCGAGGACTTGGCCGACGGCGGCGAACTGGCGCGGTTGCGCGAACAGTTGGACCGTCAGCTCGACAAATTGCAGGGCGTGGTGGCGAAACTCGCCAACCGGCTGCAACGCCGCCTGCTGGCGAAGCAGACCCGGTCGTGGGAGTTCGACCTGGAAGACGGCTTGCTGGACGTCGCGCGTCTGGCCCGCGTGGTGGTGGATCCGCACTCCCCCCTGTCGTTCAAGATGGAAAAGGACGCCGATTTCCGCGACACGGTGGTGACGCTGCTGATCGACAACTCGGGGTCCATGCGCGGTCGCCCCATCACCATCGCGGCCATCGGCGCCGACGTCATGGCGCGCACGCTGGAGCGGTGCGGCGTGAAGGTGGAAATCCTCGGCTTCACCACCCGCGCGTGGAAAGGCGGCAAGGCACGCGAAGCCTGGGTCGCCGCCGGCAAGCCCGAACGCCCCGGCCGCCTCAACGATCTTCGCCACATCGTCTACAAGTCCGCCGACGCACCGTGGCGGCGCGCGCGGCGCAATCTGGGGCTGATGCTCAAGGAAGGCATCCTCAAGGAAAACATCGACGGCGAAGCCTTGCGATGGGCCTACAGCCGCCTGATGGCCCGGCCCGAGCAGCGGCGCATCCTGATGGTCATTTCCGACGGCGCGCCTGTCGACGACGCCACGCTCAGCGCCAATCCCGGCAACTACCTGGAACGCGACCTGCGCGAAGTCATCGAACAGATCGAAAACCGGTCCAGCGTCGAACTGATCGCCATCGGCATCGGCCACGACGTCACCCGGTACTACCGCCGCGCGGTGACGCTGCTGGATGCCGAGCACCTGGGCGGCGCCATCATGAACGAACTGGCCGACCTGTTCGACGAGGACACCCGATCCCGCCGGACCCGGCGGTGACGAAACGAACTTCGGGCTGGACAGAACGTGACGAGACGTCAAAAATACCCCCGCGCACGCGCCTTCCTCAGGAGACGGGATTTGAAGACGACCTCGCCCATCGGCAACACCCCCCGGAACGCCCGGCGACCGTTCGCCGCGCAGGTGGTGTTGTTCGCGATGCTGGTGCAGGTGTTCATTCCGCTCAGCGCCGCCATCCCGCTTCCGGCCTCGGCCCAGGGCGCGTCCAATTTCTATCTGGTCATCTGTACCGCGTTCGGCGTCGAAACCCGCACCGGCGTCGATGACGCCTTGTCCGAAGACGGCTCCCTGCCCGCTCAGTCCACGCCCTGGGATTGTCCGGTCTGTCAGCTTCACGCCAGCCAAGCGACCGTCCCGCCCACGCCCGCCGTGGCGTACGCGCCCCCGCTCCCAACCTCGGGGAACGCGCCGCTGGGCGTTCAATCGCGATCGGTCGCATTGTGGCGCGCCGCGCCGGACCGCGCCCGCGCCCCGCCCGCGGCCTGACGAAAACTCCCTAAATCCCTAAATGCCGGACCGCGCCGCCGTGCGCTGACCCGCTTTCGGTGGCGCGGTCCACCCATACATTATGAAATTCACCCCTGGGCCCGCCCCGGCATGCCCCCCAGAAAGGAAACGACATGAACCGTTTGAGCACCTTCCTCGTCACCGCCGCCGCCGCCACCATCGCCTTCGCGGGCACGGCGCTCGCGGAAATTTCCGTCACCGAGCCGTGGGCCCGCGCCTCCGCCGGCATGGCCAACGCCGGCGCGGCGTTCATGATGATCCACAATTCGGCCGCCGAGGACGACACCCTGGTCGCCGCCACGGCGGACGTGTCGAAGAAAGTCGAACTGCACACCCACACCATGGACAACGGCGTGATGAAGATGCGCGAAGTCGAAGGCGGCATCCCCGTCCCCGCCCACGGCATGCAGGCGCTCAAGCCCGGCAGCTACCACGTGATGTTCATGGGCCTCAACGCCCCCCTCCAGGAAGGCTCGACCTTCCCCGTGACGTTGACCTTCAAGAGCGGCCAGGAACTCACCGTGGACGTTCAGGTCAAGGGCGTGGCCCACATGCCCGCCGGCGGCATGATGAACATGGACCACGAACCGAAGACCATGATGAAGCACTAAAGCTTCACGATTTCGCTTCACACCACCTGGCCGGGGCCCAGCGCCCCGGCCTTTTTTTGGCCCGCCCGCGCACCATGCCTCATCAGGAATACGGTGGGCAGCCTCGGCATCCGGCCCCAGAGCGGCGAGCATTGAGCGAGCGGCCAAGCCGCCGGAGGCGGCGCCCGGCGAGGGCAAACAAAATTCTTTAGACAGGCTGCTGAAAACCTCAAAACACCGTCATTCCCGCGAAGGCGGGGAGCCAGACGGTGACGGACAAGAGCAAGGCGATCCCGTCCAATACATGGATACCCCTGGTTTCCCGCCTTCGCGGGAATGACGGTGTGGTTTGTGTTTCGAGTCAGACATCACGATCAGGGGCTTTTTCCGCAACCTGTTAAAGCCCCTTCATCAACTGACGGATCAGGTCCTCGGGACGCGGCTTGGACGGCTGCGCCGGCGGGGCCGACTGCGTGCCGGGCGGCGGGGCCAGGGTGCCGTCGGAGCGTTCCACCGGCATGGACGGCGAGGCCTGCGGCGGCGGCGGGGACTCCGTGCCGGACGTCTTCCCGCCCAGGTTCAGTCCGGGAACGACCTGTTGCAAGATGCCCTTGACCGCGTCTTCCTTGGTGAGGGGTTGGCTTGAACCGCCCGCCCCCCCCAGCGCGCCCCCAAGAGCGCCGCCCAGCGAGCCCAGGTTGAGGCTCACGCCGGGCTTGTCCAACGCCCCCTTCAACGAGAACGGGACCTGCTGGCGGCCCACCTTGCCCTTGGACAGGACGCTGGTGAGCAGGTTGGCTTCCACCGTCATTTCGCCGACCGCGTCGATGGTCCAGGCCGCCAGATTGACCGTGGCGTTGCCGACGCCGCTGCCCATGGCGGACTTCAGGCTCATTTCCTTCGACGTGGCGACGCCGTCCTTGAGGTCGAAGGCGAGCGCCACGTCGGCCAAGCCCCCGCCCGGCTTGCCGCCGGATAGCGATAGCTGGTTCATCAACGCCACCAGTTCAATGACGCCGGACAGCGCGCTGCCCTTGGCGTCCCTTTGTCCGCCCTTGGCGCCCTTGGCGTCGAGCCCGTTGATGTCGAGACGTCCCGCCCCGGCGAGGCTGGAAATCAGCTCGGCCGGGCTGAGCCCGCTGGCCGCGCCCTGGAAGTTCAGGTTCAGCTTGCCGTCGGCCAGATCCTTGCCTGTCACCGCCCGCACCGCCGGACCGACGCCCAGCGCGTCCACCTTGAGGTTCAGTTCCATGGTCGGCTTGCCGTCGGCGCGAACCACGGCGGTGGCGTCCACCGGCCCACCGTACATCACGCCCTTCACACGGTCCGCGTTGAGCACTCCGCCCTTCACAACGGCGTGGATGTCGGCGTCATCCAGGCGGTAGTCGCCGAACTGGATGGCCTTGGACTTGAGATCGAATTCGCCGTCCACAAGACCCAGCGCCGACAGGTCCATGGTTTCGCCGGACCAGCGCTTGTCGACCCCGGAGGGGACCAGCGCCAGTTGCTCGCCCTCGAACGCCGCGGGCGTCGCGCCCAACCCCGGGATGGCGCGGCCCCAACGGGTGGCGGGGGAGTGCGCAGGCTCAAGCGCGCCCAATTTTTGTTCGCGCGGCAGGAAGCGGTCCAAGGCCAGGATGCCCGTGCCGAAGCTGGCGCGCACCACCGGCTTCGCGCCGCCGGTGTTGGCCGCAATGGCGCCGTTGATGGCGGTTTCGCCGACCATGGCGGACAGGTTGTTCACCTCATGGGCCTTGCCGTCGGTCTTCACGCGCGCCTTGATATCCAGCGCGCCCAGGGGACCGGCGGGGGTGTAACCCATGGCCAGCGCGTTCAGCAGAGCGCCGAGGTCCGCGTGATTTGCGGCGACGTCGCCCTCGAAACCAAAGCCGATGGGCAACAGGTTCAGCGCGCCGTTGACGTTGACCCGCGCGGCCAGCGCGTCGATCTCGGTGCTCAGTTTCGGCTTGAGGACCGAACCGTCGGCGCGCGCCTTGAGCGACACGGCCTTGAGCGCCGGGGGCAGGCCCGCGACGCCGAACGAGCGCGCCAGCGCCCCGGCGTCTCCGGTCTTGGCCGCGACCTGCACCCCGTGCAGTTCGGGGATCGAGCCGAACCCCGTGAACGCGCCGGACAGCGCCGCGCTGGCGCCTTGGAACGCGCCCACCTTGAGGCTGCGCACGTCGAGCTTGCCGTTGTAAAGCGTGGCGTCGGCGGACACGTCGCGCACGCTGCGGCCCTGGTGCACAAGCTGGCCGACCTTGAGCTTCATGTTGGCGTCGAAATCGTTGAGCGCCGCCAAGGCCGCCCAGGCCTTCGCGGCTTCCATGGCTTCGCCCGCGGCGGCGAGCGGGGACGACGACGCGGCGGCGGCGGGCGCGGCCAGCGCAACGGCATTCGCGGCGGGCTTGGCCCGTGCCGTATCGGCGGGCAGGTAGGTGTCCAGGTTGATGGCGTCCAGGCTCAAATCCGCACCGAACGACAGGCGCTTGCGCAACGCCACGGCGACGCCGCCGCTCAGCGTGGTCTGGTCGGCGCGGATTTCCAGGCCGCTCAGGGTCAGCTGTTGGTCGTTGGCGGCGATGGTGGTGGCGAAGGTCGCGCGCTTCACCCGGCCGGCCACGCCGTCCGGCAACCGCGCCCCGGCCCAGGTCCCCAGGCCCGTGGGATCGGAGCTGACGACGCGGACCGCGCCCTGGAACTGCGGCTGACCGTCCTTTGCCGACAGGGCGCCGGTCATGGCGGCCTCGGTCACGCCGGGCAGCATGGCTTTGAGGTTTTCCACGCGCACCTGGCCACCCGCCACCTTAACCAGAAGGGCGGCGTCGCTGACCATGCCCTTGCGCACCGTGAGCGCATCGACGTTGACGCGCACTTGGCCGTTGATCGTCGCGGGGATGGCGAAGTCCGCCTTGGCGGCCGGCTGGGCGGCCGGCTGGACGGAACCGGAAGGCTGCATGCCCGCCTTTTCGGCGGCGCGGTCCTCGGCGATGGCCACGGCGCGCGGCTTCGCGCCCTGGGCCTGGGCCACCCACTGGTCCACGTCGATGTGCGCGGCGCGCAGTTCCGCGTCGAAGGCGATGGCGTCGCCCAGGGTGGCCTTGACCTGCCCGGTGATGCGGGATTTCGACACTTCGAATTCGAGATCGGTCACGTCCACCGACTGAGCCGAGGCGTCGATGGAGCTTTGCAGCGAAAAGGTTTGCGCCAACAGGGCCGGCGCGGCGCCGGACACGGCCTCCAGCAGCTGCGCCATGTTGCGCCCCTCGACTTTGACCTTGCCCTTGAAGTGCGGCGCGGCCTCCAGCCCGATGATCGCGCCGTTCACCAACGCCTGCGTCTCGCCGGGGGCGGTCACGCCCAGATTGAGCGTCACCGTACGTCCTTCGATGATACGGCCAACCGAGATTTCGAACGCCAGCGGCACGCCGCGCGCACGCAGGTGCCCCTTGGTTTCGAACGGGCCTTGCAGGGAGTCCATGCGCAATTGCGCGTCCAAGTGCTCGATCCGCTCTTCGGTCCCGGCGGCGGCGTCGCGGTAGATCACCCGGCCGCCCGCGATTTCAAAGTTGTCCAGACGGATGTCCATCCCGCCCCCCGCGCCGCCGACGGCGGCGGGCGGCACGGCCTGTTCGGACGCGGCCGGGGCTGTTGCGGCGGTGGGCTGTTGCGGGGTGAATTCCAGGTTGGTGCGTCCGTCGCCCAAGGCCTCGACCCGAATCACCGGGGACACCAAGCGCACGCGTTCGACCTGCACCTGGCCGGAAAGCAAAGGCATCAGGGCGACTTTGACCTCGACCGCATCGAGCGTCACCATGTCCTCGTCGCCCGCGTCCGGCGCGTTGGACAGGCGCACGCCGTTGGCGACCAGGGTCGGGGACGGGAAGACGTGGATTTTCAGATCGCCCGCGATGGTCAGCTCGCGCCCCGTCGCGGCGCGGGCCTGCGCGGTGATTTCGTCCTTGAGCGCCTTGGAATCGACGAAGTTCGGCGCG
>JADGBG010000109.1 GCA_015231605.1 Alphaproteobacteria bacterium
GGTGGTTGGCGCTGATGGCCCCGATGATGGCGGTGATGGTGGTGCCGATGTTGGCGCCGATGGCCAGCGCCAACCCGTTTTCGTAGGTGATCTGGCCCGATGCCAACGCGGTGATGATCAACACCAGCGTGGCGTGACTGGATTGCATGACCACGGTTGCAAACAGGCCGATGCCGGTGTAGACGAACAGCCCGGCGTATCCGGTCATGGCGAAGGCGGCGAGATCGACCGTCTCGCGGAACGCCTCGAACCCCTCCTTCATGTGATGGATGCCGAGGAACAGGAATCCCAGCCCCGCCAGCACGTAGCCCACGCCCTTGAGCGTCCGCGAAGACTGCAACACCAAAATCACGCCGAACACCAGCATCGGCATGGCGTAGGCGGCGATGTTCACCTTCAGCCCCAGCCCCGCCACCAGCCACGCGCCGGTGGTGGTGCCGATGTTGGCGCCGAAGATGATGCCGATGCCCTCGGCCAGGCCGATCAGTCCCGCGCTGAGAAACGAAATGGTGATCACCGACACCAGCGAACTGGACTGCATCACGGTGGTGGTGACGATGCCGAATCCGATGCTCTTGCCCAACCCCGACGTGGTGCGCTTGAGCAGCTTTTCCAACAAGCCGCCGGTGAAGGCCTTGAAGCCTTCCTCCAGGAACAGCATGCCGAACAGGAAGATCGCGACGCCCGCCGCGATTTCCTTGAAATTCGGGCTGATCCAGAACCCGTAGGCCAGAATTACGAATATGGCCGGCAATACAATGCGCTTGAGCATTGCACAAATCCTCCCCCTGCGGGCAAGAGTCCGGACCGGACCCTTCGTCCACGCGGCGCCGCGTTACGGCAACATGAAGCCTCGGATGGTGAAATACAGCATCGCCGCCATCAGGGCCGAAAGCGGCACCGTGATGATCCACGCGGATGCGATCTTCAACGCCATGGAACGCTGCACCAGCGCCTTGGTGACCTGCTTGTTGAGGTCCTTGCGCTCTTCCTTGGTGATGGTGGTCGCGCCCTTTTTCACCTGTTGGCGCAGCGTTTTCATCATCTCCTGCTTTTCGGTCAACGCCGCGGCCTCGAACTTGGCGAGATAGTCCTTGACCACCTGGGCGTCCTCGCCCTGGTGATGTTCGCGGATCTCGGCCAGGATCATGGCGTAGTTCTTCTTGATCGCCTCGCGCATGAAGCCGACGCCGAACACCGCGCCGATCGCGATATGGGTGGAGCTCACCGGCAGGCCCAATTGGCTGGCGATGATCACCGTGATGGCGGCGGCCATGGCGATGCAGAACGCGCGCGCCTGGTCCAGTTCGGTGATTTCCGATCCCACGGTGCGGATCAGTTTGGGACCGTACAGCGCCAGGCCGAAGGCGATGCCCGTCGCGCCGATCATCATCACCCACAATGGGATCGAGGCCTTGCCGGTCACGGCATGGGACATGACCGCGTCGTAGATGCCCGCCAGCGGGCCGACGGCGTTGGCCACGTCGTTGGCGCCGTGGGCGAAGCTCAGCAAGGCGGCTGCGAAGATCAGCGGGATCACGAACAGCTTGTTGACGCCATGCTTGTCCGCCTCCAGCGTGAGGGAGCGTTTGGCGATCATCGGCCTGATCACGGCCCAAATGAACACGCCCGCCGCCACGCCGATGGCCAACGCGGTGACCATGTCCACCTTGATCAGTTTCTTCACGCCCTTGAGCATCAGGTAGGTGGTGAAGGCCATCGCCATCACCGCGATCAGGATGGGCACCACCTTGCGCGCCGACGCCAGCACGTCGGCTTGGTAGGTGATGGTGCGTTTGATGATGAACAGGAAAATGGCTGCAATCACACCACCCATCACCGGGGAGATCACCCAACTGGCGACGATCGCGCCCATCTTGGACCAGTTGGCAACGTCCCAGCCCGCCGCCGCGATGCCCGCGCCCAGCACGCCGCCGACGATCGAGTGCGTGGTGGACACCGGCCAGCCGTTGTAGGTGGCGATGTTGAGCCACAACGCGCCGGCCATCAGCGCGGCCAGCATCAGCCAGATGAAGGTGTCGGGGTCCGCCACCATGTCCGGGTTGATGATGCCGTTCTTGATGGTGCCGACCACGTCGCCGCCGGCGATCAACGCGCCCGCGGCTTCGAAAATGGCGGCGATGATGATGGCGCCGGTCAGTGTCAGGGTCTTGGAGCCCACGGCGGGGCCGACGTTGTTGGCGACGTCGTTGGCGCCGATGTTCATTGCCATGTAGCCGCCCACCATGGCGGCGGCGACGAGGATATAGGCATCGGAAACGTCACGGAACATGACACCGGCGTAAATGAGAATGCCGACCAAGAACAAAATGGCCGTTCCCAAGCGCAAGAATTCCTGGCGCGCGCCAATGGTCGCGTGCTCGATCTCCGCCAAATTTTTCAGTTCCATGAAGTCTCGCGTCCCTCGCTGTTGCTCTCTAAATTGCTGGTTTCAAGTGTAGAATGAATACGATTTGAATGCAAAAAAAATGCAGCATTAGTGAAAAATTTCCTCAATATTTTCGTCATATTTTTCCCGCTCGCCACGCGCTTTCCCCCCGCCCGTCAGCAACCACCTTGATCCCCGCCGCAAAAGTGCCCATATTTCCGCCACCCCACTATTTTCATGAGAGAGCGTCCATGTTCATTCAGACCGAAGCCACGCCGAATCCGGCGACCTTGAAATTTCTGCCGGGGACCCAGGTCATGGGTTCGCGCGGCACCGCCAATTTCACCGACGCCGCCACCGCGAGCGCGTCGCCGCTGGCCGCCCGCCTGTTCGGCATCGACGGCGTCGACAGCGTCTTTCTGGGTGCGGAATTCATCACCGTGACCAAGGGCGACGCCGCCGACTGGACCGTGGTCAAGCCCCGCGTCCTGGCCGCCGTCATGGATCACTTCACCCAGGGCGCGCCGGTGATGAACGACCAGGCCGCCGCCGCCGCCGATGACAACGATTCCGATACCGTCAAGCAGATCAAGGACCTGCTGGAAACCCGCGTGCGTCCGGCCGTGGCTCAGGACGGCGGCGACATCGTGTTCCATTCGTTCGAGAACGGCGTGGTGTTCCTGCACATGCAGGGCGCGTGCGCGGGCTGCCCCGGCTCCACCGCCACCTTGAAGAACGGCATCGAAAACATGCTGCGCCACTACATTCCCGAGGTGAAGGAAGTCCGCGCGGTCAATTGATCCGCCGATTCGCCCGATTCGCCCGCGTTTTTACACACCCGCATGTGAGCCGCCCCCCGCTTTCGCCAGGGGCGGCTCATTTTTTCCTTTAAAAACCAACACATTAGAGGGCGAAAATTTTTATTGGCTTATTTTAGTAAATTATTATATACCTCGTGCCACTTTTGGCATGGAACCGAAGCGCGGCGCACCGCGCTGGGTTCTCGGAAAAAGAAGATCGGTCGGTGACGTCCGGGGACAACGGACGGACTGACGAGGGTATCGGCTCGGTGAGCCACGCGACCTTTGTAGCGACAGATCGAGAAAAATTGACGCATGACACCTTTGCATTGGAGTTCCCTTGGCGCCGCCACGGCCATGGTCGCCGTCGTTATTGGCGCCGCTTTGAAACAGCCCGTTTCCGATGGCGCCTTCGCCGCCCGCGCTTCCTTCGCGTTTGCCGCGCCCGCCGCAGTGCCGGAAAATCGGACCGCCCGCACCCAATCGCCGACTTCCGCACCGTCCCCGACGCCCGAAGAACTCGCGCTGTTCGAAACCGTGTCCAACGGCCCGGATTACGATCTCGGCCCCATCCTGTCCGGCGACGCTGCGGTTCCCCGCCTGACCATCAGCCGCATCCCCGGTTTTCTCCCCTACGTTCGCGAAACCGCCGAACGCAAGGCTTTGTTCTTCAAGACCTTGCTGCCGCTGGTGATGCAGGCCAACGAAAACATCACGCGCGACCGCGATCGTTTGCACCGTCTCGCCCAGCGCAAACGGGACGGAGAACGCCTGCCCGCTGTTGACCGGTTGTGGCTGGCGGTCATGGCGGACCGCTACGACGTCGCCCGCGACGACATTGCTGGCATGTTGAAACGCCACGACGTGGTGCCGCCCTCTTTGGCGCTGGCCCAGGCGGCAACGGAAAGCGGCTGGGGCACCTCGCGTTTCGCCTTGGAAGGCAACGCCGTGTTCGGTCAGTGGACGTTCACCGATTCGCACGACGGCATCGTTCCGCAAGACCGCCAAGACGGCCAGTCCCACCGGATTCGGGCCTTCGACAGCCTCTACGATTCGGTTTATTCCTACGTGATCAACCTCAACACCCATCAGGCCTACCGCGAATTCCGCGATATGCGCGCCGACATGCGCCGCCACGGCATGCGCCTGGACGGCTTGCGTCTGGCGGACACGCTGCATCGCTATTCCGAACGCGGCGCGGATTACGTCCTGGACATCCAAAACATCATCCAGACCAACGACCTTGAACAGCTGGACGGCGCGCGGCTCAGCGACGCCGGTCCTCTGCGCCCGTACATCTGACCCATCCATCACCGCACGTCCCCCCTTGCGCCCGCCGTCACATGACCGTGATGGCGGGCTTTTCGCGGTTTGGAACGGGCTGCTCCCTGCCTGCGGTTCGCGGCCGTCTTGACATTTTCCTCCGCCCGGTCCACTTTTAACCATTCGGTTGAAACCTCAGCGTCGGCCCGAGCGGCCCGACGCGGGGTGTTCGCCGGACACCGCCGGATACCGAGGATCCCTTGACCGCAACCCGGAACACCGCACGACCCAAATCCCCCGCATCGGAGACGGCCGGCGCGACGCCGCGCGCTGGCATGCCGACCGACGACGACATTTTGGATGTCGCCACCCGCGCCTTCGCCGAAAAAGGTTTCGACGGCGCGCGGATCGACGACATCGCCCATCGGGCCGGGGTCAACAAGGCGACGCTGTATTACCGCATCGGCGGCAAGGACGCCCTATACGCCCGCGCCATGGAACGCATCCTCGGCCCCAAGATCGCGCGGGCCGAACGGGCGCTGGTCGAAATCCCGGACGTCGAAGCCCGGCTGCGGCTGTTGGCGCGGCTGCTGGTCGACGGCGCGGATCACGAGCACGCCAGCCGCTTCGCCGCGATCATGCTGCGCGAAATCGCCGCCGGCGCCAGCACGTTGCCCGACACCGCGTTGGCGTTGATGGGCCGCTTTCTCGCCGCCATCGAACGGACGGTCGCCGAAGGCGTCGCACAAGGGATTTTCCGGCCCATCAACCCGTTCCTGGCGCACATGGCGCTGGTCGGGTCGGGCATGCTGTACGCCGTCAACGAACCGGTGCGCCGGCGTATCGCCGACATTGCCCCCGGCCAATCCAAGGATCACATGTTCCTCAGCCCCGAAGACGCCGCCCGACAGGTGGCCGACATGCTGTTGAACGGAATTCGCAAACCTTAACGAGGCTTTCATGGTTCAGACCTTCCGCCAACGCATCGAGCATGGCTTCGCCGGTTTCGGCAAACTCGTCGCCCGCCACCCCTGGATCGCGCTGTTCACGGCGCTGGCGCTGGTCGTGGGTCTGGCGTCCAACGTGCCGAAAATCGTCATGGACACGGCGACCGAAAGCTTTTTGCACGACGAGGACCCCGCGTTGCTGGCCTACAACGCGTTCCGCGACCAGTTCGGACGCGACGAGCTTGTGGTCATCGCCATCGAGACGCCCGACGTGTTCGCGCCCGAATTCCTGAAAAAGCTGGAAACCCTGCACCGCGAATTGGTCGCGGGCGTGCCGCACCTGGACGACGTCACCAGCCTGATCAACGCGCGCAACACGTACGGCAAGGGCGACGACCTGATCGTCGAGGACCTGTTCGAAACCTGGCCCGACACTCCCGAGGGTTTCGCCGCCAAGAAAGCGCGCGCGCTGGCCAATCCGCTGTTTCGCAACCTGTTGCTGTCGGAGGACGGACGCATCACCGCCGTGGTGATCCGCACCGACGTCTACAGCGGCGAAGGCATGGACGCGGACGCCATCGAAGGGTTCGAAGACCTCGACGTCAAGCCCGAGGCCCAGGACACGCGGCCCTATCTGACGGATGCGGAAAACACCCAAATGGTCAAGGCCGTGCAGACCATCGCCATGGCCTTTGACGCGCCCGACTTCCAGGTCCATGTGGCCGGATCGCCCGTGGTGGCCCACGTCTTGAAAGCATCCATGCAAACAAACATGAAACGCTTCAATGGTTTGGCTATTGTGATTATTTCCGTGATCCTATTTTCCATGTTCCGGCGCGTTACCGGCATTTTTCTGCCCTTGTTGGTGGTGGCCGCGACCGTGGCCGGAACCTTGGGCCTGTTGCCGCTGACGGGCCGGGCCTTCACCCTACCCATGCAGATTCTGCCGTCGTTCCTGTTGGCGGTCGGCGTGGGCGCGTCGGTGCACCTGATGGCGATCTTTTTCCGCCACCTGCAGCACGGCAATCCCCGCCGCGACAGCGTGTCCTACGCGCTCGGCCACTCGGGGCTGCCGATCGTGATGACGTCGTTGACCACGGCGGCGGGCCTCGCGTCCTTTTCCGGGGCCGAAGTCGCACCGATCGCCGATTTGGGCGTCATCGCGTCCATGGGCATCCTGCTGTCCCTGTTCCTGAATCTGGTGATGCTGCCGGCCCTGCTCGTCATTCTGCCCATCAAGGCCAAGGGGTCCGAGCGCGCCCAACGCCGCCACGCCCGCATGGATGCGTTGCTGGGAAGCGTGGCCTCGTTTGCGGTGCGCCGCGCGCGTTTGGTGGTGGTCATCAGCGCCGTGTTGCTGACCATCGCCGCCGCGGGCGCCGCGCAGCTCAAGTTCTCGCACCAGCCGTTCAAATGGCTGCCGTTGAGCGAACCGTCCCGTGCCGCCAGCGACTTCATCGACGAACGCCTCAAGGGGGCCAGTTCCCTGGAAGTCGTCATCGACACTGGCCGCGTCAACGGTCTCTACGACCCCGCCGTCATGGCGGGGCTGGAAAGCCTGGCGCGCGACGTGGAAACCTGGTCCATCGCCCACGAACCGGTCGGCAAGACCCTGTCGGTGGCCGACATCCTCAAAGAAACCAACCGCGCGCTGCACGGCAACGACGCATCGCACTACGCCATCCCGGAAGACCGCGACCTGATCGCGCAGGAATTGTTCCTGTTCGAGAATTCGGGCTCCGACGACATGGAGGACTTCGTCGACAGCCAGTTCCAGAAGGCGCGCTTCACCATCAAGACGCCGTGGGCCGACGCCATCCATCTGCAAAACATCAACGCCACCATGGCGTCCGCGTTCCAGAACGTGCTGAGCGACGGCGTGGAGGTGTCCGTCACCGGCATGAACGCGCTGCTCGGCCGCACCATGGTCGCCACCATCTTTTCCATGGGCCAAAGCTACGTCATCGCGGTGGTGGTGATCACCGCCATGATGATGATGTTCCTGGGCAGCGTGCGCATCGGCCTGGTGGCGATGATCCCCAACCTGACCCCGATCATCGTGACCTTGGGCCTGATGGGTTGGCTGGGCGTACCGCTGGATCTGTTCACCATGCTGATCGGCTCCATCGCCATCGGCCTCGCGGTCGACGACACCATCCACTTCATGCACAACTACCGCCGCTATCACCACGACACCGGCTCAGTCAAAATCGCGGTCCGCGAAACCTTGATGGGCACGGGGCGCGCCATGCTGACCACATCGGTCGTGCTGTCGCTGGGCTTCGCGGTGTTCATGGCCTCGACGCTGACCAATCTGATCAACTTCGGCTGGCTGACGGGGCTGACCATCCTTCTCGCGCTGGCCGCCGACTTCTTCCTCGCCCCGGCCCTGATGGCGATTTTGCACAAAGCCCATCTGGTCCCCGACGACGGTGATTATTAAAAGGATTAAATAGATGATCTTACGTTTCGCACTTGTTTCTCTTTTTATTTCAACCTGTTTCTTACCGATTGCGCACGCGGAAACCCTCACCGCGCGCCAGATCATGGAACGCGTGGACGACCGCGACGACGGCGACCGGCGCACGGCGGAAATGCGGATGGTGCTGACCGATAAGAACGGCGACACCCGCGAGCGCCGCATCGCCACCTTCGACAAGGACGCGCGGGGCGAAGGCGGAGCGGAAGACCGCCGGCGCATCATGTTTTTCCTGGACCCCGCCGACGTCAAGGACACCGGGTTCCTGACCTACGACTACGACGCCTATGAAACGGACGACGACCAATGGCTCTACCTGCCGGCGCTGAAGAAAACCAAGCGCATCGCCAGCTCCGACAAGTCCGGCAGCTTCATGGGCTCCGACTTCAACTATTCCGACATGACGCGGCGCAACCTGGACGCCTACGACTTTGAAATCCTCAAGGACGACGCGGTGCGCGGCGCGGCGTGCTGGGTGATCCAGTCCACGCCGAAGACCCAGGACGAAATCGACGAGACCGGCTACCAGAAATCCGTCGTTTTCGTGCGCCAGGACAATTTCGTGGTGGTGCGCGCGGTGCATTGGACCGACACCGGCGGCAAGCTCAAATACCTGGACGTCACCGGGTTGGAGCAGATCGACGGCATCTGGACCATCACCGAAATGTCCATGACCACCAAGAAGAACAAGGTGGTGGAGCACAAGACCGATCTGACGTTCTCCAACGTCCGCTACAACCAGGATCTGGATGATCAGCTGTTCACCCTGCGCCGCCTGGAAAAGGGCATGTAGGCCGTGAAGTCCGC
>JADGBG010000110.1:0-555 GCA_015231605.1 Alphaproteobacteria bacterium
GTCCAGCAAGCCCCCTTGGCCCCGCGCCCATACCTCCGGCATGCCGGACAGCGGCGCGGACACGGCCCCGTCCAGCTCCACGACGCGCATCCGCCCGGGCCGCTCCGGGACCAGATAGCGCCCACCCGGCAGGAACGCCACGCTCCACGGATAGTCCAGCCCACCCGCCACGGTCGTGGCGCGCACCTTGTAGTGCTCCGTCTCAAACAGACCCGCGGCGGCGGCGGGCCAGACCGTGAGGAAGGTGAGCAAAACAAGCGCAACGCGCATCATGGGAAGGGCTCCTTCGACATCACACCCAGTCGATGATGTCCTGCTTGATGGCTTCGACGGTGGCCAGGACGCCGTCCTCGACGCCGTCGCTGAGGCCAGCGCCGAGGTCGAAGGACTTGCCTTCGATGCCGTAGACCACGATGTGTTCGGGAAGACGTCCCAGCACGCGGGCCATTTCGATGGCCTCGGCGACGCCGAACTGGTGGCTGGAATGGCGGAACACGTTCTTGGGCAGCTCGCCGTCCGTCGGATCGAACCGCATCACGGTGCCAGGTTTGGCCC
>JADGBG010000110.1:577-8499 GCA_015231605.1 Alphaproteobacteria bacterium
ATGAGAATCACCCGGTCCTGCCCCATCCAGCTTTCCATCAGTTCCGCCCCGTCGCCGTCGAAGGCCACGGCGGGAATGCCTTCGGACCGCAAATGCGCCACCACCAGCGCGGCGGCCGCGTCGTCGCCGCGCAGGGAATTGCCCGCGCCGATGATCCAGGGAATGTCTTCGATGGAAACGTTAGTCACGGCTCACCGTCAGCTTGAGAAAGTGGGTCGCGCAGGAAATGCACGGGTCGTAGTTGCGGATGGTCTGCTCGCAGCGCCATTTGAGGTCCTCGTCCTTCAGGTCCAGGTTGCGTTCGACCACGCCCAAAAGATCGACCTCGATCTGTTTTTGGTTTTGCGCCGTGGGCGGCGTGATCACGGCGTCCTTGATCCGGCCCTTTTTGTCCAGTTCATAGCGGTGATAGCAGATCCCGCGCGGCGCTTCGGTGCAGCCGTGGCCGACGGCGGCGCGGACGTCCAGCGGCACGCTTGGCGCGTCCGGCTCCTCATAGGCTTCGGCGATGCGCAGCGCCTCTTCGCAGGCATAAAGCGTTTCCACCATGCGCACCACGATGCTCTGGAACGGATTGGTGCAGGTCCGGCCCAGCCCGGCCTCCTTGGCCGTCGCTTTGGCGAGCGTGCTCAACTGATCGAAGTTGTTGTTGTAGCGCGCCAACGGCCCCACCAGATACGGCGCGCGGCCGTCGCGCTGGAACCCATGCAGCGCGTTGGAGTGCGCCACGTGTTCTTCCCCGAAATGCTTGAGGAACTCCGCCACGGGGATGTCGAGCCCCCGGTTCGATACGATCCGCCCTTCGTGGATGGCGTATTCGTCCGGGTGCTTGAGCGACACGCAGGTATAGTCGTATTCATAGTCCGGAAAGTCGAACTTGCCGAACGCGAGCGCCAGGCCGCGCGCGGCCTCGATCCCCCATTTCAGCCGTTCCGCCAGCCCGCGCACCGTGTCCCTGGCCGGGATCTTGTAAAACCCGCCGACACGCAGGTTGATGGGATGGATGGCGCGGCCGCCCACGACTTCCAGGATATCGTTGCCGAGCTTCTTCAGCGCCAGCGCCGTCTTGACCAGTTCGGGGTTCGTCTTGGCGATTTGCAGGGCGTCGTCGAGCCCCAAGAAATCCGGCGCGTGCAGCATGGCGGCGTGCAGGACGTGGCTTTCGATCCACTCGCCGCAGTAGACCAGGCGGCGCAGATCGCGAAGCGTCCCCGCGACGCGCACGCCGAACGCGTCCTCCATGGCCTGGCTGGCGCCCATCAGGTACGCCACCGGACAGATGCCGCAGATGCGCGCCGTGATGTCCGGGGCCTCGGAATAGTCGCGTCCGCGCAGGAACGCCTCGAAGAAGCGGGGCGGTTCGAAGATGCGGAACTTGAGATCCTTGACCACCCCATCCTGAATGCGGAGATCCAGCGCGCCCTCGCCCTCGACGCGGGACAGGGCGTCTACCTTGATGCGGCGTGTGCTGGCGTTACCGGCTTTACTCATGGGTTTCGCTCTCTTTCCTGAACGCCGGGGCGGCGGCGGTGAAGCCGCGGAACGCGTCGCGGCGTTGGCGCTTGTCCAGCCCCAGCTCGCCCAACCGCGCGGCCAGCGCCGCCGTGTTGGGGTTTTCCTTCGGCCCGAAGCAGCCGAAGCAGCCGCGCGCGAACGGGGGACAGACGTTGCCGCAGCCCGCGTGCGTGACAGGGCCGAGGCACGCTTCGCCCTTGGTGACCATGACGCACACGGTCCCGGCCTGCTTGCATTCCATGCACTGGCCGTGGTTGGGCAAATTGGGCTTGCGCCCCGCCAGAAACGCGCCCAGAACCTCCAACAACTGCGCCTTGTTGATGGGGCAACCGCGCAGTTCCAGATCCACCGGCACGTGGTCGGCGATGGGCGTGGCGGTGGCCAGCGTCTCGATGTATTCGGGGTGCGCATAGACGGCGGTCACGAAGTCCGCCACATCGGCGAAGTTCTTCAACGCCTGGATACCGCCCGCCGTGGCGCACGCGCCGATGGAGATCAGCACCTTGGACTGGCGGCGGATCGTTTGAATGCGCTCGGCTTCCTCGGGCGTGGTGACGGACCCTTCGACCAAAGAGACGTCGTAGGGCCCGGCGACCTTGGCGCGGGTGGCTTCCAGGAAGTAGGCGATCTCCACCGCCCCCACCACGTCGAGGAGTTCGTCCTCGCAGTCCAGCAGGCTCAGTTGGCAGCCGTCGCAGGACGAGAACTTCCACACCGCCAGTTTGGGTTTGCCCGCCGTCTTTGCCGCCATCACACCCCCCTCGCCTTCAACAGGGCTTCGATCTCGCCATAGGGGAACACCGGGCCGTCCTTGCACACGAACTTGGGCCCGAACTGACAGTGCCCGCAGTGGCCGACGGCGCATTTCATGTTGCGTTCCATGGACACGTGAATGTCGCCACGGTCCATGCCGCGCGCGGTCAACTCGGCCACCGTGAAGCGCATCATGATTTCCGGGCCGCACAGCATGGCCACGGCGTGGGTGGCGTCGAAATTGGCGCGTTCGATCAACTTGGTGACCACGCCGACGTTGCCCGCCCAGCCGCTTTCGGCATGATCCACGGTGACGTCGACATAGGTGTCCAAACGCCCGCGCCAGGATTGGAGTTCCGGGAGATACAGCACGTCCTTGGGCGAGCGCGCGCCGTACAGGATGACGAACCGGCCATACCGGTCGCGGTTGTCCAGGACATGCTGGATGGCCGGACGCAGGGGCGCGAGACCGATGCCGCCCGCCACGATCACCACGTCGCTGCCTTCGGCGGCGTCCACCGGCCAGGCGCTGCCGAACGGGCCGCGCACGCCCACCATGTCGCCCTTTTTCAGCGTCGAAAGGCCGTGCGTCACCGCGCCCACGTCGCGGATGGTGTGGATCAGCTTGCCCGCCCCCGCGTCGCCGCTGATGGAGATCGGAACCTCGCCCACGCCGAAGTGATAGAGCATGTTGAACTGCCCGGGCCGGAAGGCGAATCCCCGGGGACTGTCCGCCGCCTCCAGCTCAATGGTGAAGGTGTCGGCCAGATCCTGGCGGCGCGCCGTCACGCGAAACGGCGCGGGCGTCATGGAATCGGGTACGGGCTTGGTGGATTTTACCATGGCCTATTCGCCTTTCTTGCAGGGCCGCCCATACATATCGGAAAGTTGCAGACGCGCGCTCGATAGTCGCTTGGCCATGACCGGCACGAAGCGGCTGTAGAGTTCGAATCCCAGCTCGTGATCCTTGTTCAGCTTCTTGCGCAGGCAGGCCCCGTCCAGGCTGATCAACCGCGTCAGTTCCAGCACCCGGATGTCGTAGGTCCAGGCATAGGGCGGGACCAGCCACGACCAGCCGAACACCTCTCCGCCGTGCAGCGTTTCCAGTACGATCGGATTGCATCCGGGCACGTGGAATTCCAGCGCGATGGCCCCGGCGCGCACGAAATAGAAGCGGTCGGCAGGGTCGCCTTCGTGGGCGACGAACTCGCCCGGACCGAACCGTTCGTTGCGCGCGCAACCCGAAAGGGTCTTGCGCATGTCCTCGTTCATGCCGTCGAAGAACGGATGCTCGGCCAACAGCTTGTCGAGACCTTCAACCTTGACCATGACCGTTTCCTCCTAGCCCTTACGCTTGCCCTTGGCGTCCTTGACGAAGCCGCGCGCCTCAAGGGTGATGTCGATGCCCACCGGACACCAGGTGATGCACCGCCCGCAGCCGACGCACCCGGACGTGCCGAATTGTTCGAACCAGTGGCTCAGTTTGTGGGTCATCCATTGGCGGTAGCGGTGCGCGCCGTCGCCCCGGATCGCGCCGCCGTGGATGTAGCTGAAGTCCAGCGTGAAGCAGCTGTCCCAATGCCGCCACCGTTCCGCCCCGGATCCGTCCAGGGTGGTGGTGTCGGTGACGGTGTTGCAAAAACACGTGGGGCAGACCTGGGTGCAGCTGGCGCAATTGAGGCACCGCTGGGCGATGTCCGCCCAGCGCGGACTGTCGGTGGCGCCCGCCAGAACCGTGGGCGCGGATTTGGGCATCTTGCGCTGGCCTTTGGCGGCCTGGGCGACGGCGGCGCGGGCGGCCGCGACGTCCTTGGGCTTGGCCGGTTTGGCGTTCAGCGCCATGAGAACCTTTTCACCCCGCGTCGAGCCGACCTCGACCAGGAAGCGGTGATCCTTGCCCCCGCCCAGTTCCGTCAGCGCCAGATCATGCCCCGCGCCAACGCCGGGCCCGGTGTTCATCGACGCGCAAAAACACGTTGCGGCGGAGGTGCGGCAGTTGACCGCCACGATGAACGTCTGTTCACGGCGCAGCGCATACGTTTCGGATCGGTATTCGCCACCCGTCAACACCCGGTCCTGCGCGGCGATGGCGGCCAGTTCGCACGCGCGCACGCCGACAAACGCCAGCTTATCGCGCCGGGCGGCGTCAATGCCGTCCTCGCGGACCGCGAAACCCTTGGCCGCGCGTTCCGCGCTCCACAGCTTTTCCCGGGGCGGGAACAGAAACTTTTTCCAGGTGTGCGGACCGACGGCGAAGTCGAAGTAGGCCGGGTCCTTTTTTACCGTCTTGAGACGGTAGCGGCCCGGCTCCTGTCTGTCCGTGACGCCCAGCGGCAGATCCGCCGCGCCCGCGACGGGGCCCAGGATCACCGCGCCGTCGGCGACGCGCGGACCCATGACGGCATGGCCGCTCGACGCGAGCGCGCCGATCAGCGCGTCCAGACGGTTTGCGTCCATCACGAACGCATCGGGCTTGGAGGATTTCGGTTTCGCCGGGTTGGTCATGGCAACCCCTCCCTCGTGCGGCCCGCATCGGCATCGCATCCCGACCCGGGCTCAACCCCACCATTATATACGCTTACGCCGCCCGCCGGGAAAAAATCCGTTGCGGGACCAAGTCGCGGATCCCATATGAAAACCGTGGAAAACAGTTGACGGCGCGAAGCCGGACAGGTTTAATTTTCGCCGAACGGCCCCACGGGCCATGAGACGCGCACGCAAGGATCTCCGGCCATGTCCAAACGGACCGCCAAAATCGAAGCCTTGGACACCAACGCCCAGCGGGCGTTGGCGTTTTTGCTCGCCTTCACCGCTTTCCTGCTGCCCGCGCTGGCTCTGAACGGGACTCTTCTTCTTAGGAACCCCTGACGCCTGCGGCGCGCATGCCGATGGCGATTGGGGGATAAACGAAACCGCCGCGCGAAAGCGCGCACCCCAGACCCTATCCTAAGGACCTGTATCCATGACCACCGACACCAACCGCGTCATCATTTTCGACACCACCTTGCGCGACGGCGAACAGTCTCCGGGCGCCTCCATGAACCTGGACGAAAAGCTGCGCATCGCCGCCGTCCTGGAGGAAATGGGCGTCGACGTGATCGAAGCCGGCTTCCCGATCGCCTCGGAAGGCGACTTCGAGGCCGTCCATGAAATCGCCAAGATGGTGAAGAAGTCCACCGTCTGCGGCTTGGCCCGCGCCACGAAGGGCGACATCGAACGCTGCGCCGAGGCCATCAAGCCCGCCGCCAGCGGACGCATCCACACGTTCATTTCCACCAGCCCCCTGCACATGAAGTACAAGTTGCAGATGGAGCCCGAGAAGGTGTTCGAGAAGGTGAAGGAAAGCGTCGCCTTCGCGCGCAACTTCACCGACGACGTGGAATGGTCGGCCGAGGACGGATCGCGCACGGAACGCGAATTCCTGGCGCGCTGCGTCGAGGCCGCCATCGCATCCGGCGCCGGCACCATCAACATCCCCGACACCGTGGGCTACGCCCTGCCGCACGAATTCTCGGATCTGATCAGATACCTGTTCAACACCGTGCCGAACATCGACAAGGCGATCATTTCCGTGCACTGCCACAACGATTTGGGCCTGGCGGTGGCGAACTCGCTGGCCGCCGTGGACGCGGGCGCGCGCCAGGTGGAATGCACCATCAACGGCCTGGGCGAACGCGCCGGCAATGCGGCGATGGAGGAAATCGTCATGGCCATGCGCACGCGGGGCGACCTGATGCCCTTCACCACCGGGATCGTGACGGAAAACATCACCCGCGCGTCGCGCTTGGTGTCCGCCGTCACCGGTTTCACGGTGCAGCCCAACAAGGCCATCGTCGGCAAGAACGCCTTCGCCCATGAATCCGGCATCCACCAGGACGGCATGCTGAAGCACGCCCAGACCTATGAGATCATGACCCCGGAATCGGTGGGTCTGACCCAGTCCAAGCTGGTGTTGGGCAAGCATTCGGGCCGCCATGCGTTCTCGGAAAAACTGAAGGCGCTGGGCTACAGCATCAGCGACGAGGACATGCAGGACGCCTTCGTGCGGTTCAAGGCCTTGGCGGACAAGAAAAAAGACGTGTTCGACGAGGACATCTGCGCCCTGGTCGACGACGAGGTCCTGCGCGTCAACGACCGCTTGCAGTTGGAATGCCTGGAAATCCTGTGCGGCACCAAGCACCAGCCGCCCAAATCCGAGCTGACCATGATCATCGACGGCGAACGCAAGTCCTGCAAATCCCAGGGCGACGGCCCGGTGGACGCGGCCTTCAACGCGGTAAAGAAACTGTTCCCTCACGGCGCGCGGTTGCAGCTGTATCAGGTCCACGCCGTCACCGGCGGCACCGACGCACAGGCCGAGGTCACCGTGCGCCTGGAAGAGGGCGGCCGCACCGTCAACGGACAGGCCGCCGACACCGACACCATGGTGGCGTCGGTGAAAGCCTACATCAACGCCTTGAACAAATTGCTGTTGAAACGCGAAAAAACCGCGCCGTCGGCGCTTTCTGCCTAGCAAAAGCCATATTGGGTTGAGTATAAAGAGAGTGCCGGAGTCGATTCTCCGGCACTCTTTTTGATTTCCGCATCCATGCGCGCCCGGCAAAAGGGGCGGGGTACGCGGAAAAGATGCATGTATCTGTGGGGCTAGACAATCAATGCTTTCGTCTCTCTTCGGCTTCCTTTCGGCTGACATGGCCATCGACCTCGGCACGGCCAACACCCTGGTTTACGTCAAGGGCAAGGGCATCGTGCTGAATGAACCGTCGGTGGTCGCCATCACCGAAACCAAGGGCAAGAAACAGGTTCTCGCGGTGGGCAACGAGGCCAAGTTGATGCTGGGCCGCACCCCGGGCGACATCCACGCCATCCGCCCCTTGCGCGACGGCGTCATCGCCGACTTCGAAGTCGCCGAGGAGATGATCAAGTACTTCATCCGCAAGGTCCACAACCGCCGCTCCTTCGCCAGCCCGCTGGTGGTGGTCTGCGTGCCGTCCGGCTCCACCGCCGTGGAACGGCGCGCCATCCAGGAAAGCGCGGAAAGCGCCGGCGCGCGCAAGGTGTTTCTGATCGAAGAACCCATGGCGGCCGCCATCGGCGCGGGCCTGCCCGTGACCGAACCCACCGGTTCCATGGTGGTCGACATCGGCGGCGGCACCACCGAAGTGGCGGTTTTGTCGCTGGGCGGCATCGTGTACGCACGGAGCGTGCGCGTCGGCGGCGACAAGATGGACGAAGCCATCATCGCCTACATCCGGCGCAATCATAACCTTCTGGTCGGCGAAGCGTCGGCCGCGCGCATCAAGGAAACCATCGGCAGCGCCTGCCCGCCCGAGGACGGCGAGGGCCGCACCATGGACATCAAGGGCCGCGACCTGATGAACGGCGTGCCGAAGGAAATCGTCATTTCCGAACGCCAGATCGCCGAAAGCCTGGCCGAACCGGTCGGCGCCATCGTCGAAGCCGTGAAGGTCGCGCTGGAACACACCGCCCCGGAACTGGCCGCCGACATCGTCGACAAGGGCATCGTCCTGACCGGCGGCGGCGGGTTGCTCGGCAACATCGACCACGTGCTGCGCCACGCCACCGGCCTGCCGGTTTCCATCGCCGACGATCCGCTGTCGTGCGTCGTCATGGGCACCGGCCGCGCGCTGGAG
>JADGBG010000111.1 GCA_015231605.1 Alphaproteobacteria bacterium
GCCACCATGAAGGTGAAGAAAAAGGCCAGGACGCTGTGGAACTGGATATCCAACCAGCGCCCAAAGAACGCGCCACCCACGGACGGCGCGCCCACCCGGAACGCCAAGTCCGCGATCCAGCGGATTTGCGGCATGGGCGGGGCATGCCACCAATTTGCAAACCGATAGCGCAGCCGGAGAAGGCGATGCCTCGGGGTCATGGGGACGCGGCCTCCGCCCGGCGGCGGCGCTGGTTCATCAGGACCAGGGTCAACAGCGCCAGGGCGGGCAGGAACCACCACTCCTTGCGCGGCCGCTGGCTTTCCACCTCGACGCCGAGGATTTCCCAATCGAAATCGATTTTCAGCTTTTCAGCCACGGAGCCGAACACCACGTTGTCGACCATCAGCTTTGCGCCGTCTTCGCGCAACTCGAGCCCCGCCGCCAACAGCCGATCCGCCCCCGCCCCCGAGGCCCCCAAGGGCAGCATCACGACCTTGTCGACGAAGTCCCCTTCCAGGGTCTCCCCGGCCACGCGGACGCGCAGCCGGGCGCCGTCCGGCAGGCTTTCCGCGACGCCGAGAACGGCCCCGGCCGGATGGGCCACCAGCGGCGGATACGCCATGTCCATCCAGAAGCCGGGACGAAACAGGGTGAACGCCACCAACAACAGCGCCGCCGTTTCCCACAGCCGGCTTCTGACCAGACAATAGTGCTGCGTCGCGGCGGCGAAGGCCAGCATGGCGACCAGGGCGCTCGCCACCGTCAGCAGGAATTCCCACCACGTATCCACGCCGATCATCAGCAACTGCGTGTTGAAGATGAACAGAAACGGCAAGATCGCGGTGCGGATGTCATACGCGAAGCCCTGGATCCCGGTGCGGATGGGATCGCCCCCCGATATCGCCGCCGCCGCGAAGGCCGCGAGCCCCACCGGTGGGGTGTCGTCGGCCAGGATACCGAAATAGAACACGAACATGTGGACCGCGATCAGCGGGATCACCAGTCCCGCCTCCGCCCCCAGGGTGACGATGACCGGAGCCATCAGGGTGGACACCACGATGTAGTTGGCGGTGGTGGGCAGGCCCATGCCGAGGATCAGGCTGATCACTGCGGTGAACACCAGCATCAGCATGAGGTTGCCACCGGAAATCAGCTCGACGAATTCGGTCATCACCTGGCCGATGCCGGTGAGCGTCACCGTGCCCACCACCAGTCCGGCGGCGGCCGTGGCCACGCCGATGCCGATCATGTTGCGCGCGCCACCTTCCAGCCCGGACACGAACTCCGAAGCCCCGCGCCACCATCGGGCCAAGGGATCGGCCTCGCCGCGCATCCACGCCATCAGTGGCCGCTGGGTGAGCACGATCACCCCGATGAACACCGTGGCCCAAAACGCGGACAGACCGGGCGACAGACGCTCCACCGTCAGGCACCAGACCAGGACCGCCACCGGCAAAAGGAAATGCAGCCCGGCCTTGATGGTGGGGCCAGGCAACGGCAGTTCGGAAATGTCGTGGGCATCCGCCAGATCGGGCTGCCCGGCAGCCACCTTGAGCAGCGCCACATAGGCCGCCAGCAACATCGCGGTCGCCACCCACGGTGTCGCGGCCCCGGCGACATCCTTCACCCATCCCAAGGTGAAATACGCCCCGCCGGACAGTGCCGCCAGTCCCGCGAACGACGCGGTGAACATCAACAGCTTGGCCAACGGCGACGGGTTCCACACGCGCGGCAACCCGCGGATGCCGGCCTTCGTGGCTTCCAGGTGTACGATGTAGATCAACGCGATGTAGGAAATGATCGCGGGTAAAAAGGCGTGCTTCATCACGTCGGTCAGCGGGATGCCGACATATTCGACCATCAGGAACGCCGCCGCGCCCATCACCGGCGGGGTCAATTGGCCGTTGGTGCTGGACGCGACCTCGATCGCGCCGGCCTTTTCCGCCGTGAACCCCACGCGGCGCATCAAAGGAATGGTGAAGGTGCCGGTGGTCACCACGTTGGCGATGGACGACCCGGACACCAGCCCGGTCATGGCGCTGGACACCACGGCGGCCTTCGCCGGGCCACCGCGCATGTGACCCAACAGGGCGAACGCCACGCGGATGAAATAATTGCCCGCGCCCGCATGTTCCAGCAACGCGCCGAACAGCACGAACAGGAACACCATCGACGTGGACACGCCCAGCGCGATGCCGAACACGCCCTCGGTGGTCAGCCAGTAATGTGACACCGCCTTGGCCACGCTGACCCCCTTGTGCGCGATCACGTCGGGCATGTAGGGCCCCAGGAACGCATAGGCCAAGAACGCGCCCGCCACCACCATCAGGGGCGGACCCAAGGCGCGCCGCGACGCTTCCAACAGCGCCACGATCCCGACCATCCCCACGGCCATGTCCAAGGCGGTGGGCAGGCCGGGCCGATCCGCGAGCTCGGCATGAAACACATACAGATAGGCCGAGGAAAACGCGGCGGCCCCCGCCAAGCCCCAATCCCAAGCCGGGATCCACCCGCGGGGAGAGCGCTTGAACGCCGGAAACATCAAAAACGTCAGAAACACGGCGAAGGCCAGATGCACCGCGCGGGCCTCGGTTTCGTTGAGCACGCCAAACCCCAGCGCGAACGGCAGCGGCGAAAGATACCACAGCTGGAACACCGACCACGACAAGGTCGCGGCCGTCACCACCCCCAGCGTCAGACCGGACGGTTTACGCGCGCCCCCCTCCGCCGCCGTCACATCCTGAACGACGGCCTCGGCACGCACACGGTTCGGCGCGGAACATTCAGACAATCTTCAGCGGCACACCACCCCATGTGTTTAAACGCTTGGTGTGAGCAAGGGGGGCAGGCGAATCAGGGCAGCAGGCCCGCTTCCTTGTAGTATTGCACGGCGCCCGGATGCAGCGGCGCGGACAGGCCGTCGGCGACCATTTCCTCCTTGGTGAGGTTGGCGAACGCCGGGTGCAGTTTCTTGAAATCGTCGAAGTTTTCAAACACGGCCTTGACCACGTTGTAGACCACGTTGTCCGGAACGGCGGTGGAGGTCACGAACGTGGCCCCGACGCCGAAGGTCTTGGCGTCTTGCGGATTGCCCGTGTACATGCCGCCCGGAATGGTCGCCTTGCGATAATAGGCGTTGCTGACGATCAGGTTCGTGATCGCGTCGCCTTCGACGTCGACCAGCGTGCTGTCGCAGGTGGTCGTCGCTTCCTTGATGGACGCGGAGGGATGTCCAACGACGAAGACCATGGCGTCGATCTTGTTGTCGCACAGCGCCTTGGACTGTTCGGAAGACTTCAGTTCGGACGCCAGGGTGAAGTCGCTCATGGACCAACCCAGCGCCTTCATCACCACTTCCATGGTGCCGCGTTGGCCGGCACCGGGATTGCCGACGTTGACGCGCTTGCACTTGAGATCGACGAAGCTCTTGATGCCGCTGTCGGCCCGCGCCACGACGGGGAACGGTTCGGGGTGCACGGAAAACCCCGCACGCAGGCCGTCGAAGGGGCCGTCCTTTTCGAACTTCGAGGTTCCGTGATACGCGTGATACTGCCAGTCCGACTGCGCCACGCCCATGTCCATCTCGCCGGTGCGGATGGTGTTGATGTTGTAGACCGAACCGCCCGTGCTTTCCACCGAACAGCGGATGCCGTGTTCCTTGCGGCTTTTGTTGACCAGACGGCAAATGGCCGCGCCGGTGGGGTAATAGACGCCCGTGACGCCGCCCGTGCCGATGGTGATGAAACTCTGGCTCGCGGCCTGAGCGTGCGGAATGCCCCACAGGGTCCCGCCCAAGACGGCGGCGGTGGCCACGGACACGGCAAACAGCTTTTTCATGGTGTTTCCTCCCACGGTTCGTTCAACACGGCCTGACGCCCCCATCATAGGAGGGGCGGACGCATGGCCGCAATGATAGATTTGGGCGACTTGTCCCCGAACCGGTTACGACCAAATGATGCGAGGCGTCACACGGTGGACAGACACGCCCCGTCGAGATCGATGGAATATTCCAGCAAATCCCACATGGCGGCCCGGGCCTTACGGGGGTCGCGGTCGGCGACGCCCGCGAGAACGGCCTCGTGATACGGCAAGCTCTTTTCCATGACGTCCGGCCCGACGCATTCCACCAAGGCGGCCAGGGTGGTTTCAATCAGCGCGGCGACCGGCGACATCAAGTCGTTGCCGCTGGCGCGCAACAGCGCCAAATGGAAATCGATGTCCGGCCCAAGCCCTTCCTCCGGGGCGGCGCCGGCCTGGCACATCGCCGCATAGGCCTTGGACAGTTCCTGGATGTCGGCCGCGCTGGCGCGGGCGGCGGCCAAGCCCGCCGCGACGGGTTCCACGCCCATGCGAAATTCAGACAGATCGCGGAGAAACCGCATGCGCTCGCCGGACGCCAAGCGCCACGCCAGGACATCCGGGTCCAGCATGCTCCAATCCTGGCGCGGGCGCACGCGCGTGCCCGTGCGCGTCCGGCTCGACAACAGCCCCTTGGCCGCCAGAACCTTGACGCCTTCCCGCAAGGCGGTGCGGCTGACTTCGAATTCGTCGCCCAGTTCGCTTTCGTTGGGAAGGACGGCGCCTTCGGCGATCTCCCCGGATACGATGCGCCGCCCCAATTCATGGACCACCTGCCCATGCAGGCTGCGCTGGGAATACACCCGCGTTTTCAAGCCCACACCCGTATAATCGTCATACCGTTTATCCACGGCGCCCCCTTTGGTGACCGCTGCCGACACGCTGATTTTGTCATATTTTAATATTAGGACACGAATACAATAATACACCGACGTGCCCTTTGCCATAGTAAAATTGTGGTTTTGCGCGTGGCGACGGGACGGCGCGTGCGTTTCGGCCCTTGATTTCCGGGCCGCGATGACAGATACCAAGCGTCGGTCCCCGCGAACAGGAAAGACAGAGCGCTCCCATGGCCAACAAACCGACGAAAACCGCCATCCGCTTCACCCGCGAAGCCGACTTTCCCGCCTGGTATCAGGAAGTGGTCAAGGAAGCCGACATGGCCGAAAACTCCGGCGTGCGCGGCTGCATGGTGATCAAGCCGTGGGGGTATGGCATCTGGGAACTTCTGCAACGCCGCCTGGATCGCCGCATCAAGGAGACCGGGCACCAAAACTGCTATTTCCCCCTGTTCATCCCGCTGGAACTGATCGAAAAGGAAGCCGCCCACGTCGAAGGCTTCGCCAAGGAAATGGCCGTGGTCACCCATCACCGTCTGGTGGCCAAGGACGGCAAGCTGGTCCCCGCAGGCGAGTTGGAAAGCCCGTTGGTGGTGCGCCCGACGTCCGAAACCATGATCGGCGAAAGCTTTGCCAAGTGGGTGCGCAGCTATCGCGATCTGCCGGTGCTGATCAACCAGTGGGCCAACGTGGTGCGCTGGGAAATGCGTCCGCGCGTGTTCCTGCGCACGTCCGAATTCCTGTGGCAGGAAGGCCATACCGCGCACGCCGACGAGGCCGAGGCCCGCGCGGAAACCGCGACCATGCTGGAGGTCTACCGCGACTTGGCGGAAAATTGGCTGGCGATCCCGGTGATTCCCGGCGAGAAGTCGGAAAGCGAACGCTTCCCCGGCGCGGTGGAAACCCACACCATCGAAGCCATGATGCAGGACGGCAAGGCGCTCCAGGCCGGGACGTCGCACTACCTCGGTCAGAATTTCGCGCATGCCGCCAACATCAAGTTCCAGGACGCCGAAGGGGGCGAAAGCTATTGCCACACCACCTCGTGGGGGGTGTCGACCCGCATGATCGGGGCGATGATCATGACGCATGGCGACGATGACGGCCTGCGCGTGCCGCCCACCGTCGCGCCCTATCAGGTGGTGATTCTGCCCATCGCGCGCGATGAAGAGGCCGCCGCCCGCGTGCTGCCCGCCGCCGACGAACTGGCGGCCAGGATTTCCGACACCGTGGCCTTCGGTGACGTGGTCCGCGTGCACGTGGACAAGCGCGACATGAACGCCGGGGAAAAGCGCTGGAGCTGGATCAAGAAGGGCGCGCCGATCATCCTGGAACTGGGCCCGCGCGACCTCGACCAGGGCACGGTGATGGTGACCAAGCGCACCGACATTCAGGGCAAGGCCCCGCAAACCACGGACGAGTTCGCGGCCACCGTCAAGGCGCAGTTGCAGGGCATCCAGGATCAGCTGTTCGCCGAAGCCAAGGCTTACCGCGCTTCCCGGGTGCGCGCCGACATCACGGACCTCGCCGGCCTCAAGGCCTTCTTCGCCGACGAAAGCCACGCCAACGGCGGCTTCGTGCGGGCCTACTGGGACGAAAGCACCGCCAGCGAGGAAATCCTCAAGGAGATGGCCGTCACCGTCCGCTGCCTGCCCTACGACCAACCCGAAACCGGGGGGATCTGCGTCGTCACCGGCAACCCGGCGGCCAAGCAGGCCATTTTCGCCAAGGCCTATTGAGGCGGCGCGGCGTCACGCCCGGATTCCGTCTCACGGGACGACCGCTCCAAAAACCTTTGCGGGATTTTTTGTGTGAAAATTCATCAATTGCGGTAATATGTCGTGGGGAGCCGGGTGGCGGCCGACGGGGGTCGGATCGCCGGAGTGATTTTACTGGGGGGGGAAGCGTTGTCGTTTTTACGCAATTCGACGACCGTGTTGTCCGTTGGCTTCGCCGCGATTCTCGTTTGCATGCTGGGGGGCGTATGGGTCGGCATTCAGCACGTGAATGAAACCCGCGCGGCCTGGCAACGCGACGCCATGTACCGCGACAAGGTGCGCATCGTGTTTCTGATGCGCGAAGCGGTGCGGGAACGCTCCTACCATCTCACCTTCGCGGCCACTTTGGACGATTTCTTCGAACGCGACGAACAGCACAGCGCCTACAACGGGGCCGCCGGAACGTTTCTACAGGCCCGCGCCGAACTGGAAGCCCTGCACACGACCGAGGCCGAGAAGCGCGCCTTGGGGCAGTTGATGAAGGTGATCGCCACCCGCCGGGCGGCCGTCGATCAGGCCATGAACCTCGTGGTCGAAATCGGAAACAGCCCCGAGGCCTTGCCCCCCATGCGGGCCGCCTTGGTCGAACAGACCGAAATCCTTGAAGCCCTCAACGCCTTCGTCAAGGTGGTGGAGCGGGAATCGGACCACCAGGCCCGCGTCGGCGAACGCGCCATCCAGGCGACCAGGCGCAACGCCATGATCCTCAGCGCCGCATCCGTGATGCTGGCGATCCTCATCGGCATCATGGTGGCGATCCGCGAACACCGTCAGGTCAACCGTCTGCGCGATCAACGCAACCAGCTCGCCAAGCTGTCGACCACGGACGCCCTGACCTGCATCTCCAACCGCCGCCGGTTCGACGAGTTCCTGGACTTCGAATGGCGGCGCGCCATCCGCCTGGGCCACCCTTTGTCGCTGATCCTGATCGACATCGACCACTTCAAGAATTTCAACGACACCTACGGTCATGCCCGCGGCGACGACTGCCTCAGCACCGTGTCCTGCGCCATGGGCAAGGTGGTGGTGCGCTCCACCGACCTGCTGGCGCGATATGGCGGCGAGGAATTCGCCTGCGTCCTGCCGGAAACCCATGCCGAGGGCGCGTTCGTCATGGCCGAAAAACTGCGTCAGGCGGTGATGGGCATAAACATGCCCCACGAAGGATCGAGCGCCGCCAAGATCGTCACCGTCAGCATCGGCATCGCCACCATGACCCCGGAAGCCGGCGATCATACATCGTTGCTGTTCGCCGAGGCGGATGCGAACCTCTATCGCGCCAAGTCCGACGGCCGCAACCGGGTGTATGACAGCCGGGAAAAAGAAGCCGCCTGACGTCCGTCACAACAGCAAGGGTTGGTCGTCCTCGCCCGGCCCCGGCCGGCCGACCTGAAACGGGCTCGCGGGGTCATGGAGCGCGGCGTTCTTCGCCGCCAGTGTCTTATTCTCCGTGGCGTAGCAATAGACGCAGCCGTGCAGGCAGGTGTTGTACGCGCCGATGTCCACGCTTTCCACGCAGCCGCAGGCCTTCCTCTGGTTCTTGTCCTTGCCCAGCCCCAGGGACAAGCCAAACACACCGTTGAGCAGGGCGTCATCGATGCACTTGCCGTGTCCGATGCCGAGCCGGTCCAGGTCCACGTCCTCGGCGCAGCTTTGCACCGTCATGCCATGCGCGCCGGCGGTCTCGGCCATGAACCCCGCCAGATCATGAAGCGCGTCCTTGCGCTCCACGACGTCCACGGTTTCCAGACCGGGAACCGCCTTCAGGTTGCGCGCGGTCTTTTTGTAGAAATCCGCGAAGCTGACGATGACGCGCTCGGTCGCGCCTTCGAGACCCGCTGCGATCTTAGCGAACAGGCGCTTGTGCTCCGCCACGTCCACCAGGTTGCAGACCAGCACGGGGTCGTAGCGCCAAACCACCCGTCCGGGCCCCAATGCGGCGCTCAACGCCCGGAAGGTCTGAATGGCCTTGTGGGCATTGGGAACCGATTTCTCCAGCGCGCGCGGATAGCCCGTGATGT
>JADGBG010000112.1 GCA_015231605.1 Alphaproteobacteria bacterium
TTTCCCGTCACCGTGATGCGCATCGATCCGCCAAGCCCCGGCGTCACCACGCCGACGCCCGGCGGCGGCATCGCGCCCGGCCTCAACCTCACCGGCACGGTGAGCGGCATGACGGTCCAGGGCCAGCCCATCGTGCAAACGCCGCAAACGGCCCTGGCGCTCGGCACCCTGGCCCCCGCCCAGGACGGCGCGCGGGTCGTGCTGCGCGTCGACGGCCAGCCCGCGTTGCCGCAACTGACGCGCCTGGGGCCGCTCCCCGCCACCCTGCACGGGCTCGCGCAACCTGGATTACAGGCCCTTGATTCGCTCGACGAAGCGATGAACGTTCTGGCCACGGCGGACCCCGCGCGGTTTCAGCAGGTGGCGCAGGCCACCCTGCCTCAACCGGGGCCGCGGCTGACCGCGCAACTGCTGTTTTTCCTCGCCGCCTTGAAGGGGGGCGACTTCACGTCCTGGGCCGGAGAAAACACGGCGCGCGCCATCGAACACGAGCGCCCCGGTCTGTTGAACCGGCTGATCGGCGATTTCCAGATGATGTCGAAACTGTCCGACGAGCCCCAGACCGGGGACTGGCGCATCGCCCTGATCCCGCTGTGGGTGGACGAGGAAATCAAGCGTCTGCGTTTGATGTACCGGGGCGGCGGACGAGACGAGGAAGACGGCGAGGACGAAGACGGAACCCGTTTCGTCCTGGACGTGATCCTGTCCCTCATCGGCCGGGTGCAGATCGACGGTCTCGCCAAGCGGAAGGCGAGGAAGCTCGACATCATCGTCCGCACGGAACTGCCCCTGCCCGACGACATGCGCACGGAAATCATGCAGATTTACACCCAGGCGGGAACGTTGTTGGGTCTTGGCGGGCAATTGGCGTTTCAGGCGGCGCCCGGCAACTTCATCGAAGCCCCGGAACCGGACGCGGTGCGCGGCGCGGCCCTGTCGACGCCGGGCCTGATGGTATGAAAGAGGACGATTTCAAATGGACATGATCGACCGGCGCGGTTTGTTGAGCGCCGCCGCCAATCCGGACAAACAATTGGACTATTTGGTGACCCTGACAGGACACATGACGTCCGGGGGGGCCGGCCGCCACGCGGTGGAGGTCCGCTACGTCCCGGACAAGTTCGTTCTCGAGGCCCGGTCCTTGGGCGCCTATCTCGACGCCCTGGCGTCCATGACATGGGAAAATCCGGAGGAACTCGCGGTCACCATTCTCACCGACTTGAACAACGAGCTGGTCGCACGGTGGGCGCAGGTCCGCGTCAATGTGCCGGAACGTCACCATCATGCCGTGGAAACCCACGGCGTGGTCATCGAAGACCGGCAACCGGGTTGGGACAACCCGGGACTGCTGGGCCGGCTGGAGCGGCTTTAAGCCCGGCCCCAGCCGCCAGTGATCACGCCACGCAACCGTTCGACGGAATGTGGGTCTTCGTGTCGGCCTTGCATTCGACGGAGAAGAAGCAATCCACCGCCTTCAGCGCCGCGATGGCGACGAAACCCATGAAAGCAAGGGCGAAGAGCGCCAGAATCCAAAGCAGGAACAATTCGAACATTTCATTTCCTTTCCGATAGATCCGTGTGTCGTCCGGCCGGGGGTTGGCCAGAACCGTTCTATCTATTAGCTAAGACTAATATACGGATCCTCGGCGGCCTTTTCAAGCCCATATTAGGAAATGTTAATTTAAGCTCAGGCGATGTTTCTTGTGAAATTTCAGCTGACTAAGCAAGGCATGCGGTGCGCGCATGCCCCGCATGTGCGACGATTGGCCGTTTCCCGCCGTCCAGGGGATCAGTTTTGCCCCGCCGCCCGTTTCTTGCGCAGGTATTGGTTCTGGGCGATTTCGTCCAATTGGATTTGCTCGCGCCGCGCGTCTTCGAGTTCCTGGCGGCGGCGGCGGTTTTCCTCGACGGTCTCGTATTTCTTGAGCTCCTGATACGTGTCCGCCAGCTCGTCGCGGGCGTGCCCGATGACGATGTCCATCTGACGGATGGATTCCTGCAGATTCTCGCGGCGCAAGATGACCTGCTGGGCGTAGAGGCCATAGGTCATGCCCGCCAACGCGGGGTCGGCGGCGGCGGCCTTCTGCTCTTCGATGAGATCGGCTTCCAATTGCGTCAACTGGTCTTCCAGTTCGCCCTGAAGACGCAGCAACTCGCCCAATTTGCGGCGCTTCTCGTCCACGTTCCATTCGTGCAGGCGAATCAGGTTTTTGATGTTCGCGGCCACGGTTCGGTTCCTTACGGCTTCAGGTTGTCCGCGCGCCGCCCATCAGCCCCGGCGCCAAACCGGGTTGCGCGGGTTGCTTCGGGGTCTGCGGCTTCGCTTGTTGCGGCTGAGCCGGCGCGGGGGGAGGCATCCCGGCCACGTCGGTCCCGGAGCCGTCCGGCGCGGGCATGTTCAGCAGACCCGCCAAACGGCGATAGCATTCCGCCAGATCGGTATGGTCGGCCTTGCCCTGGGCGAGGAAGTCCTCGAGGGGACGGTGGTAGTGGATGGCTTCGTCGACCTCGGGATCGGTGCCCCGCCGGTACGCGCCCAAGCGGATCAGTTCCGCCATGTCTTCGTAGGTGGAGATCAAACGCTTGGCGCGGCTGATGATGGCGTTTTCCGCATCCGTGTTGCAGTCGGGCATGGTGCGCGACACGCTTTTCAGGATGTTGATGGCGGGGAATCGTCCGCGTTCGCCGATGGATCGGTCCAGCACCACGTGGCCGTCCAGGATGCCGCGCACCGCGTCGGCCACCGGTTCGTTGTGGTCGTCCCCTTCCACCAGCACCGTGAACAGCCCGGTGATGGATCCCTGACCTTCCAGCCCGGGACCGGCGCGCTCCAACAGGCGCGGCAGCTCGGCGAACACCGACGGCGTGTAGCCCTTGGACGCCGGGGGCTCGCCCACCGACAGGGAGATTTCGCGTTGCGCCATGGCGAACCGTGTGACGCTGTCCATCAGGCACAGCACGTCGTTGCCCTTGTCGCGGAAAAACTCCGCCACCGACAGGGTGGTGTAGGCGGCCAGACGGCGCAGCAGCGGCGGTTCGTTGGAGGTTGCGACCACCACGACGGACCGCGCCAGGCCCTCCTCGCCCAGGTCGTCCTCGATGAATTCGCGGGCCTCGCGGCCGCGTTCGCCGATCAATCCGATGACGCTGACCTCGGCCTCGGTGTGACGCGCCATCATGGACAACAGCGTCGACTTGCCGACGCCGGAGCCCGAGAAGATGCCCATGCGTTGCCCCCTGCAACACGTCAGGAACGCGTTCATGGCGCGCACGCCCAGGTCGATCTTACCACCGACGCGCTGGCGCATGTGCGCGGGCGGCGGGTCGGCCTGCATGGGATAGCCAAGCGCCCCGCCGGGCAGCGGGCCCTTGCCGTCGATGGGTTGGCCGAAGGCGTTGACCACCCGGCCGAGCCATCCCTTGGACGGATAGATCACGGGCTCGGACGATCCGACCTCGACCTGGCAGCCGAGGCTCACGCCCTCCAGCGGGCCGAACGGCATCACCAGGGCGCGGTCCTCGCGAAAGCCCACCACCTCGCACGGGATGCGGCGATCCTTGCGGCTGATGATGTCGCAGTGGTCGCCGATGGTGAAAATCCCCTCGACCCCGGCGACCTCGACCATCAGGCCCACGACCGCGGCCACTTGCCCGTAGATTTCATAATCGGGCAGGCGTTCGATCTCGTTGATGATGTTGTTGACGTATACGGGCACGTTCGGTTCCTGAAATCACATGCACCCACACTGTGCCTGAAAACCTTTAAGACATCATAAAACCAGGCCACGCCAGGAAACCGCCCAAAACACCCATTGCGGGTTTGCTCATGAAATTTCTCCACCAACACTTGGAAACTTGATTGATTCTTTCACTACATATATGGTTAACGAATTCGATTCGGAGGGAGAGCCGGTCTCATGCGGGTGCTGCTTGTGGAAGACGATCCGGCGATGTCGCAGAGCATCGAAATGATGCTCAAGGCCGCCGGCATGATTGTGGACGCCACCGACCTGGGCGAAGACGGCCTGGAGATCGGCAAGCTTTACGACTACGACATCATTATCCTGGACCTCGGCCTTCCCGACATGGACGGGCTGGAGGTTTTGCGACGGTTGCGCGATGCCCGCGTCGAAACGCCGGTGCTGATCCTCTCGGGTCTTACCGAATCGGAAATGAAGGTGAAGGGTCTGGGCTCCGGCGCGGACGACTATCTCACCAAGCCCTTCGACAACGATGAACTGCTGGCCCGTATCCACGCCATCGTGCGGCGCAGCCAGGGCCACGCCCAGTCGATCATCCGCACCGGAAAGCTGTCGGTGAATTTGGACACCGGCATCGTCGAGGTGAACGGCGCGCCGATCCACCTGACCGGCAAGGAATACGGCATCCTCGAACTGCTCAGCCTGCGCAAGGGCACCACGCTGACCAAGGAGATGTTCCTCAACCATCTCTACGGCGGCATGGACGAACCGGAACTGAAGATCATCGACGTGTTCATCTGCAAGCTGCGCAAGAAGCTGGCCGAAGCCAGCAACGGCGAAAACTACATTGAAACCGTCTGGGGACGCGGCTATGTACTGCGCGATCCGTCGCAGCAGGAAGCCCGGCAGGCCGGCACCGCCTGACGCCGCCGTTTCGCGACGGCAAGAACACGAAGGCGCGCCTGATCGAGGCGCGCCTTTCCCGTTTGGGGAATACGAGATGTCAGCTGCCGATGTGGCGCGCGGCGTAGGCCGCCAATTCGGCCACCGGCATGACCGCGCTGCACAGTCCGGTGGTCGCCACCGCGCCCGGCATGCCCCACACCACGGACGAGGCTTCGTCCTGGGCGATGACGGTGCCGCCGGCCTCGACCACCACCTTGGAGCCCTTTTGGCCGTCGTTGCCCATGCCGGTCAGAATCACCGTGAACACCCGCCCGCCATAGATGTCGACCAGACTGCGCAGCATGGGATCGACGGCCGGCCGGCAAAAATTCTCGGGAGGATTCTGATTCAGCTTCACCACCCGTTGCGGACCCTTTTGCACCACCGTCATGTGGTAATCGCCCGGCGCCAGAAGGATCTTTCCCATCTCCAAGACGTCGCCATCCTGGGCTTCGCGGCAATTCCAGCCGGTGGTCTTGGTGATGTGCTCGGCCAGAATGGCGGTGAAGGTCGCGGGCATGTGCTGGGTGATGACCACCGGAACCTTCAGCGTTTTCGGCAAGGCCTTGAAGAAATCGAACAGCGCCTGCGGTCCGCCCGTGGAGCTGCCGACCGCCAGAATGTCCGGCTTGGATTTTCCGGGGTCGCGCAACACCACGTCCGTGCTGCGCTTCAGTTCCCACTTGGCGGGGGCGCCATCCGCCGGCGCGGCGGTTTTGGGGGTGGACATGGCGGCCCCGGGCCTGGAAATCGCCGCGGGCGCCGGCGTGGTTCGTCCGAAACGGGACGGCGCGGAAGCCTTGCGGTGCAAGATCCCCAGCCCCTTCACCTTGTCAAGAAGATCGCGGCGGAATTCGCTTTCCGCGCCGCTGAGCTCCCGTGCGGTGGACGGTTTCGGCACATAGTCGGTGGCCCCGGCGCTCATGGCGCGCAGGCTGATCTCGGCGTTCCGCTTGGTCAGCGTCGACGCCATGATCACCTTGACGTTGGAATCGATCTCAAGGAGCTTCGGCAGAGCCGTCAGGCCGTCCATCACCGGCATTTCGATGTCCAGGATGATGACGTCGATCTCCCCCTTGTGGCGGATCAGTTGATTCACCGCCATTTGGCCGTTGGACACGGACTCCACGACCCGGACCTCGGAGTCCGCCTCCAGCATGCGCGTGATCAGGCCGCGGATCACGGCCGAATCGTCCACGACCATCGCGCGGATGGGATTGCCGTTCGAAGATGGGTGTTGCGTGTCGTTCACGTCCGAATTCCACTAACCGAAAAAAACCGTGTCGCCGCCAGGGGGACTTAAGTCAGTCCCACCTGGGCGAACTTGGCCTGAATGATTTCACTGTCAAAGGGCTTCATGATGTATTCGTTGGCTCCGGCCTCGATCGCGGCCTGGATGTGTTCGATGTCGTTTTCCGTGGTGCAGAACACCACCACGGGCTTGTCTCCGCCCGGCAGCGCGCGCAGTTCGCGCAGGAACGTGATGCCGTCCATGACGGGCATGTTCCAGTCCAGCAACACGGCGTCGGGAATCGCCTGCTTGCACTGATCCAGCGCCTGCTGCCCATCGGCGGCCTCGGGGGTTTCAAACCCAAGTTCCGCCAGGATTTTCCGCGCCACCATGCGGATGACCTTGGAGTCGTCAACGATCATACAAGACTTCATGTCTCTCACACTTCAATTTGCGCGGCGCTCATTGCGTGACGCTGGTGACGGTATGCGCGAGGGAACGAACCAGTTCCTCGCGGTCGGCCTTGGCCACGTAATCGCTGAAGCCCACGGAACGGCCCCGTTCGAAGTCGCGGTCGGTGGCGTGGGCGGACAGCGCGACCATGGGGATGTCGCCCCAACGCGGATCCCTGCGCACTTCCTCGGCGAACTTGAAGCCGTCCATTTCCGGCATTTCGATATCGCTGATGATGACGTCGAACATGGTGCCGCGGTCCCGCATCCGAAGGGCCTGCCCGGCGGATTCCGCCGTGGTCACGGTGAAGCCCGCGACCGACAGGATCGGCGCCAGAAGGTTGCGGAAGAACGGGCTGTCGTCGACCAGCAGCGCGCGCTTGCCGGCGATGAGCGCCGCCTCGTCGCCTTCGCCGCCGCCGAACCAGTCCGGGAACGCCAGGGTCAGGTAATATCCCGCGTCGATCACGTCGGTGGCCCGGCCGTCGATGATGGCGGAACCGATCAGGCCCTTGCAGTCGGTGGTGATTTCCACCTTCAGCCGGTCTTCGACGATGTCCACGATTTCATCGACCACAAGGCCCATGGAGCGTTCGCGCTCGGTGAACACCAACACCGCCTGCGGGCCTTCCTTGCGCCACTTGTGGTCCGGGCTGAACGGCACCAAGGGCATCAGTTGGCCGCGATACTGAACCATGCGCGCGCCGTGCGAGGTTTCCACCTCGGCCATGTCGATTTCCTCCAGACGCGCGACCAGGGCCAAGGGCACGGCCTTCAATTCGTCGCCGCCCGAGCGGAAGATCAGCATGGACACCATTTCGTCGCCCATGGTGGCGCCGGTATCCTGTTCGGTCGCGCTGGTTTCCGATCCGGATCCGGCACCGTCCCCGGTGGACGACGCGATGCCGTTGGGGTCCAGGATCATGATCACCGAACCGTCGCCCAGAATGGTGTTTCCGGAATAGACCGGAATATCGCGCAGGATCGGCGCCACGGGCTTGACCACGATTTCCTCGGTGTCGAACAC
The DNA here is from genome assembly GCA_015231605.1 of Alphaproteobacteria bacterium. Taxonomy (GTDB): domain Bacteria; phylum Pseudomonadota; class Alphaproteobacteria; order Rhodospirillales; family Magnetovibrionaceae; genus JADGBG01. The sequence continues at coordinate 7,357 of JADGBG010000112.1, forward strand.
GCGGTCGACGATGATGCCGAAGGTATACGTGCCCACCTGGGTCACGACGATGAAGGTCTCCTCGGCGATGTTGCGCGAACCGTCCACGGACAGTTCCAAGAGATCGCCCAGGTGCACCAGCGGCAGCAACCGGTTGCGCAGTCGCAGCACGGGGCTGTTGTTGATCACCTCGATATTGTATTCGGAGCGCACCGACGCGCGGACCAGTTCCAGCACGCTGATCTGCGGAATGGCGAACTTCTCGCCGCAGCTTTCCACGATCAGGGCCGCCACGATGGCCAGCGTCAGCGGGATCTTGATGGTAAAGGTCGAGCCCCGCCCTTCGACGGACTTCAATTCGATGGTGCCGCCGATCTTTTCGATGTTGGTGCGCACCACGTCCATGCCGACGCCGCGCCCCGACACGCTGGTCACCTTTTCGGCGGTCGAGAACCCGGCCCTGAAGATGTACTGGTGGACCTGCTGGTCGGTCATCGCGTCCAGGTCGCTTTCGCTCAACAGACCGTTTTCCATGCACTTCTGACGGATGCGCGCGGTGTTCAGGCCCTTGCCGTCGTCGGCGATGTCGATGATGATGTGGCCGCCTTCGTGGTAGGCGTTGAGCGTGATGGTGCCCATTTCCGGCTTGCCCGCCGCCAGCCGGTCGGCGGGAACTTCCAACCCGTGGTCGGCGGAATTGCGCACCATGTGGGTGAGCGGGTCCTTGATCAGGTCGAGAACCTGGCGGTCCAGTTCCGTTTCCGCGCCCAGCATCTGGAGATCGATCTTCTTGCCCGTTTCAACCGCGAGGTCGCGCACGATTCGCGGCAGCTTGGCCCATGCGTTGCCGATGGGCTGCATGCGGGTCTTCATCACGCCTTCCTGCAGGTCGGTGGTGATGTGGCTGAGACGCTGAATGGGAACGGTGAATTCGCTGTCTTCGTGACCGCGCACCATCTGCAGAAGCTGGTTGCGGGTCAAAACCATTTCCGACACCAGCGTCATCAGGTTTTCCAACACATCGACGTTGACGCGCAACGACGCGGTCACGTTGGCGCCGCCGCCGCCATCGCTCTTCGCCGGGGCCGCCGGTTGCGG
>JADGBG010000113.1 GCA_015231605.1 Alphaproteobacteria bacterium
GCCGACGAAATGAATGGTGCCGATGGAAAGCGGTAACGCCCTCATGCTTCGGCCCTCCCTGTTTGGGTTACGATCAATCCCTCCACCACGTCGGCGAGGGCCTCGGCCGCATCGACGCGCGCCAATTCGCGCGCCCTGTCGGCGGCCTGCTGCAAAGTTTCCGGATGCTCGAACAGCCCCTGGAGGCGGGCGGAGAGGGTTGCCGGCGAGAACGCGTCCTGCGCCATCAGCCATCCCGCGCCCGCCGCGTCCACGGCGCGGGCGTTGTGGGTCTGATGGTCGTCGGCGGCGTATGGGTACGGGATCAGGATCGCCGGCCGGCCTACGCACAGGGCCTCGGCCACGCTGGACGCGCCGGCGCGGGTGATCACCACGTGCGCCCGCGCCAAGCGTTCCGGAACGTCGTCGATGAAGCTGGCCAGATGGGCGCGGATGCCGGTTGCGCCGTAGGCCGCGCGCACGGCGTCGATGTCTTCTTCCCGGCACTGTTGGGTGACGTCGAGTCGCGCGCGCAGTCCCTCCGGCAAGAGCGCCAGCGCGGCGGGAACCACCTCGCTCAACACCGTCGCCCCTTGCGAGCCGCCCATCACCAGCACGCCCAACGGACCGTCCAGGGGCGGCAACGGCTGGCCCGCCTTTTCCCGGATCGCGGCGCGCACCGGCATGCCGGTAAACACGATCCTGCCCAGCGCCGTCAGCGTCAGACCCTTGGTTTCGCGGAACGACGCGGCGATACGCTTGACCCGCGACGCCAGCAAACGATTGGCCCGGCCCAGCAACGCATTTTGTTCGTGGATGGCCGTCGGCACGGACGTGACGGTCGCCGCCATCATCGCCGGGACCGAGGCATAGCCCCCGAACCCCACCACGGCGGCGGGCTTGAGCTTCCTGATCAGCCGCCACGCCTGCCACGCGCCGCGCGCCAGTTCGACCACGCTGAACAGGCGGGCGAACATGTTTTTGCCCGCGATGCCGCCGGCGTTGATGCGGTGCGTGTCCAAGGCCCCCAACCGGCCGCCATAGGCCTGACCGCGCTTGTCCGTCACCAAACCCAGACGATACCCGCGCGCCGCCAGCGCGGTCGCCAGCGCCTCGGCGGGAAACACGTGTCCGCCGGTACCGCCGGCGGTCAACAGGATCAGGGGAGCGTTGGCGGTGGCCTCGATCATCGCACCCTCCGCCGTCCATGCTGCGATCCCGGGCGCACCCGGGTCAGCGCCAGAATCATGCCCATGCCATAGGCCAGCGCGATGGTGCTGGACCCGCCGTAGCTGATGAACGGCAGCGTCATGCCCTTGGGCGGAATCAGGTTGGTGGTGGACGCGATGTTGACGATGGCCTGCAACGCGAATTGCGCGAGCAACCCCACCGCCGCCAGAACCACGAAGAAATCGCTGTCCTTGTATACGCGGGTAAAACCGCGCAACACCACGAAACCGAACAGGCCCAGGATCACCAGACAAAGAATCAGGCCGAATTCCTCCCCCGCGACGGCGAGGATGAAGTCCGTGTGCGCGTCGGGCAGCACTTCCTTGACCCGGCCTTCGCCCGGTCCGCGCCCGAACAGGCCGCCGTTCTGGAAGGCGTCCAGCGCGCGCTCCACCTGATAGCCCTTGCCGGATGCGGGGTCGAGAAACAGATCGATGCGGTGACGCACGTGGTCGAAGCCAAGATAGGCCCCGAACCCGCCCAGGATGAACAGCAGCGCCAGCGCGCCCACATACACCAGAGGCATGCCGGAAATGAAGAACTGCACCGCCCACACGAACGACACCACGGCGGTCATGCCGAAGTCCGGCTGCGCCAGAAGCAGCACCACGACAAGCGCGAACAGCGCGGTGGCGATCCAGTTGCCGGGCACTTCGTGCTCCAACTTCTGCGCGGAAAAAAGCCAAGCCGCGATCACGGCGAAGCTTGGCTTGATGAACTCGGACGGCTGAAGCGAAAAGCCCGCGAAGGTCAGCCAGCGCGTCGCGCCCTTGACCTCGACGCCGATCACCAGCACCAGCATCATGCCCACCAACGACCCGGCGAACACCAGCAACGACAGCCGCCGCACCGCGCGCGGGGGCAACAGCGACACCCCCAGCATGATGGCGAAGGCGAGCGGCAGGAACGCCAGATGGCGATAGACGAAATGGAAGCTGCCAAGACCGATGCGTTCCGCCACCGCCGGGGACGCCGCGGTCACCAGGATGACGCCCAAAACCGCGATGGACACCACCGCCGCCAGGGTCCAGCGGTCGATGGTCCACCACCAGCGGCTCAGAAGCGACGTGTCGGTGCGGGTGAAGGTGCTGCTCATGTCAGGCTGCTCCCACTTGGGCGGTTGCGTCTTGGCGCAGTTCGCCGACCAGGGCGCGGAATACGTCGCCCCGGTGTTCGAAGTTTCTGAACTGGTCAAACGACGCGCACGCCGGCGACAGCAACACCGTCGCCCCAGACTTGCCGGCCGCGGCCGCGTGGGCGGCGTGCGTGGCGGTCTTCAGATCGCCGCACCGCTCAAACTCGACCTTGCCGTCCAGCTGGCGGGCGAAAGATTCGGCCGCCTCGCCGATAAGGAACGCGCGATGCACCCGGCCCAACAGGTCGTCGAGTCCGTCCAGCCCCCCTTCTTTCGCCAGTCCGCCGACGATCCAGTAGATGTCGCCGTAGCACGCCAGCGCCTTGGCCGTGGCCTCGGCGTTGGTGGCCTTGGAATCGTTCACGTAGGCGACGCCACCGATTTCGGCGATGAATTCCTGGCGATGCGCCAATCCGGGGAACGTCCGAATGGCGCGCGCGACGACGTCCGCGGCCACGCCCAGATGGCGCGCCGCCGCATAGGCCGCCGCCATGTTCTGGGCGTTGTGCGGACCGGGCAGGCGCGGCGCGTCCGCCAGCGCCATCACGGCCCGCGCATCACCGTCCATGTCGTCGATCAACCAGCCGCCGTCCACATGGACGCCACCCGGGGCCTTTCCGGTTACGGAGACGGGGATCAGGCGTTGCTTGCCCGCCTGGCGCAGGGCGTCGAAAATCGCGCGCGTCGGTTCGCCGTCGATACCGACGATGGCGGCGTCCTTCGCGCCTTGAGCGCGAAAGATGTTCAGCTTGGCCGCCGTGTAGCCGTCCATGCCGCCGTGACGGCCCAGGTGGTCCGGGGTGATGTTGAGCAGCACGGCCACGCGGAAATGCGCCGACGGGCACAGTTCCAGCTGATAGCTCGACAGTTCCAGCACGTAGACGCCGTCGGCGTCCAGCATCGCCATGTCGGAAATGGCCGGGCCCAGGTTGCCGCCGACCTCGGCGGTGATGCCGGCTTCGTGCGCGATGTGGCCCAGCAGCGCGGTGGTGGTGGATTTGCCGTTGGTGCCGGTGACGGCGGCCATCGGCGCGGGCGTTCCGGACAAGGCCAGAAGTTCGATGTCGCCAATGATGGGCGCGCCCGCGTCCTTGGCCATTTGCGCCGCCGGATGAGGCGTGGGATGGGTGTGGGGAATTCCGGGGCTCAGCACCAGCGCCGCCGTGGCGGCCCAATCGATCGTTTCGGGCGGGGACGCGGCGAAGCCTTCGGCCTCGGCCACCGCGCGGGCGGGAGCGTTGTCGTCCCAGACCACGACCCGCGCGCCGGACGCCTTCAACGCGCGCGCCGACGCCATGCCGGAGCGTCCCAGCCCCACCACGGCAATCCGTTTATCCGCGAACGACGCACATGCGATCATGACGCCCCTACCTCAGCTTCAACGTCGACAGACCGATCAGCGCCAGAATGGTGGCGATGATCCAGAACCGGATGACGATGGTGGGCTCGGCCCAGCCCTTCTTTTCAAAATGGTGGTGCAGCGGCGCCATGCGGAACACGCGCTTGCCGGTCAACTTGAACGACATTACCTGCACGATCACCGAAACGGTTTCCAGCACGAACAGCCCACCGACGATGGCCAGCACCAGTTCGTGCTTGGTGATGACGCTGACCGCGCCCAACGCGCCGCCCAAAGCCAACGACCCGGTGTCGCCCATGAACACGCGCGCCGGCGGTGCGTTGTACCACAGGAACCCCAGACCGCCGCCCACCAGCGCGCCTAGGAACGTCGCCAGTTCGCCGGTGCCCGGCACGTAGTGCAGTTGCAGATAACCCGAAAACACCGAGTTGCCGACCAGGTAGGCGATCAGCATGAACACGCCCGCGGCGATCATCACAGGCACGATGGCGAGACCGTCCAGCCCGTCCGTCAGGTTCACCGAGTTGGACGCGCCCACCATCACGAACACGCCGAACACCGGGAAGAACCAACCGAGGTTCACCAGGGTCCCCTTGAAAAACGGCACCGCCAACGTGGTCGACAGATGTTCCGGCATCAGGCGCACGCACCACAGCGCGGCGGCCAGCGCGAAGGCGAACTGCAACAACAGCTTCATCTTTCCCGGCAGGCCTTTGTGGTTGCGGCGGCTGACCTTGAGGTAGTCGTCCAAAAATCCGATCACGCCGTAGGACACCGTGACGCCCAGCGCCACCCACACGAACCCGTTGGCCAGGTCCGCCCACAACAGCGTCGAGAACACCACCGCGATCAGAATCATCAAGCCGCCCATGGTGGGCGTGCCCTGTTTGGTCAACAGATGGCTTTCCGGGCCGTCGTCGCGAATCGGCTGGCCGCCCTTTTGGCGAATGCGCAGCAAGCGAATCAGATAGGGACCGATCAGGAAGCTGATGACCAACGCCGTCATCACCGCGCCGCCGGTGCGGAACGTCAGGTACCTGAACACGTTGAACGCCGGGAACTGGTCCGCCAGCGGATACAGCAGGTGATACAGCATGGCTCAGCCCTCCTCCCTTACATCGGCGTCCTTGAGCGCGGTCACGATCTGCCCCATCTTCAGTCCGGCGGACCCCTTGACCATCACCACGTCGCCCGGCCCAACGTCCCGCGACAGAATTTGCGCCGCGTCCCGAGAGGTTTTTGCGGCGAACCCGCGCCGGCTTTCGGGCAGTGCGTTCCACAGCGCGCCCATGGCCTCGCCCACGCAACACACGATGTCGGCGCCGTTCGTGGCCTTGGCCAGCTCGGCGTGTCGTTCAACCGTTTCGTCGCCCAATTCCAACATGTCGCCCAACACCGCGATGCGCCGCCCCCCCGCCGTCACGGGCTGCGCGGCCAAAACCGCCAACGCCGCCCGCATGGCCTCCGGACTTGCGTTATAACTCTCATCGATCAACAAAACCTTTCCGCCGGGGACGGAAATTTCAAATCTTTGCCCCCGGCCGGACGGGGCGGCCAGGCGTGACAGGCTGTCCGCCGCGCGCGAAACGTCGCCCCCCGCCGCCGAAACGGCGGCCAAGACGCACAGAGAATTCATCACCCAGTGGCGTCCCGGAATGCCGACGCGGTAGCTGAGTTCGCCATCGGGCGTCACGGCCTGCACCTCGGAACCGGTGGCGTCCAGCGTGTAGCCCAGCACGCGGAACGCCGCGTCCGGATGTTCGCCGAAACCGACGATCCGTTCGATCCCGGCATGCACCGCATCCGACGCCAACGGGGCGTATTCGGGGATGTCGCGGTTCAGCACCGCCACCGCGCCAGGCTCCGCGCCGGCGTAGATTTCCGCCTTGGCCTTGGCGATGTCGGCGGGACCCGAAAAAAATTCGGTGTGTGCGGGCGCGATGGTGGTGATCACGCAAACGTGCGGGCGCGCCATCCTGGACAACGGCGTCAGTTCGCCCGGATGGTTCATGCCCATTTCCAGAACGGCGAAGTCTGCGTCCGCCGGCATGCGCGCAAGGCTCAGCGGCAGGCCCCAGTGGTTGTTGAGACTGCCTTCGCTGGCGGACGTCCGGCCCTGTTCGGACAGCACGAACTTCAACGCCTCCTTGACGCCGGTCTTGCCCACCGAACCGGTGACGGCCAGCACCTTGGCCGAAACGCGGTCGCGGGCGAAACGGCCCAAATCCTCCAACGCGCGCATGGTGTCGCCGACCACCAACACCGGAGCATCGGCGTCCAACACCGCCGGGCGGTGGGAAATCATCGCCGCGGCCGCGCCCTTTTCGAAGGCGTTCGCGACGTAATCGTGACCGTCCAGATTGGGCCCCTGCAACGCGACGAACAGATCGCCGGGCTTGAGCGTGCGGGTGTTGATGGACACCCCCGTGGCCGACCATTCCGTATGGACGTCCCCCTGGGTAGCCTTCGCCGCGTCGGTCGAGGTCCAGAGGCTCATGGCCGACCCTCCCCGTCCATGGCGGCCTTGGCCTCTTGCACGTCGTCGAAGGGCAGAACCGCATCGCCGACGATCTGGCCCTGTTCGTGACCCTTGCCCGCCAGCACCAAAACGTCGCCCGGACGGAGATCCGCGACGGCCGTGCGAATGGCGGCGCGGCGGTCCGCGATTTCCACCGCGCCCGGCGCGGCGGCCAGGATGGCGGCGCGGATCGTGGCGGGATCCTCGCCGCGCGGGTTGTCGTCGGTGACGTAGACGACGTCGGCGTGTTCGGTGGCGACCCCGCCCATCACCGGGCGCTTGCCCGCGTCGCGGTCGCCGCCGCAACCGAACAGCGCCATCAGACGGCCTTCGGTATGCGGGCGCAACGCCGCCAGGACGTTGTGCAAGGCGTCGGGGGTATGGGCGTAATCGACATAGATCGCCCAGCCGTCCCGCGCCCCGGCCAACTGCAGGCGGCCCGGCACCCCGTCGAGGTGTTCCAACGCCATTGCCGCGTCCGCGCCGTCCAGCCCCAAGGCCATGACGAGGCCCAGCGCGCACAGGGCGTTTTCGGCCTGAAACCCGCCTGCCAAAGGCAAATGAACCCTGAGCGCCTGGTCGTCCACGACCAGATCCAAATCCTGCCCGCCGGGCGTGGGGCGCGCATCTCTCAGGCGCACGCGACCGCCCCTCCGGCCAAAGGTGATGACGTTCAGGCCGCGCTTTTGCGCAACGGCCACGACCTCGTGCCCCTCTGGACTGTCGGCGTTGATCACCGCCCAGCCGCCGCCCACGACGACCTCGGAAAACAGCCGCAGCTTGGCTTGGAAATAGCTCCGCATGTCGCCATGGTAATCCAGGTGGTCGCGGGTGATGTTGGTGAAGGCCCCGGCGATGACTCTGACGCCGTCCAACCGGTGCTGTTCGAGCCCGTGGCTGGACGCTTCCATCGCCAGCCATTCGACCCCGGCGTCCTTCACGCGGGCCAGCGTTTCGTGCAGCTTCACCGGATCCGGCGTCGTCAGGCGGCCCGGCTCGTCAAAACCCGCGCCGTGCAGGCCGAGCGTGCCGAGGGTCACGGCCGGACGGCCCAAACGTTCTAGGATCTGGCGCACGAACGACGCGCTCGAAGTCTTGCCGTTGGTGCCGGTGACGGCCACGGCGTGTTCGGGCTGGCGGCCGTAAAACCGCGCCGCCAGCAACGCGAAGGCGCGGCGCGGATTGTCGCTTTCGATCACCGGCACGCCGGCGCGCGTGCCCGGTTGCGCCAGCACCGCCACCGCGCCTTGAGCCACGGCGGCGGGAATGAAATCGCGTCCATCCGCCTTCGCGCCGGGCAACGCCGCGAACACATGTCCCGGACGCACGGCGCGCGAATCGCTGGTCAGTCCGGCGATGTCGAGGCTTTGATCGATGGCGGCATGGCCGTTCAGGTCGTTCACTCCCGCAATCAATTCAGAAAGCCGCATGGCGAACGTCCCCGGTCAGCATGGCGGTGCGCTTCGGCTCGCGCGGCATCGGCACGTAGAGGGGATGGCCGGGGTTGTCTTCCGCCTCCTCGCCGCCGGGCACGGGCTGCACGCCGAACAGCGGCCCCATGCGTCCGATCACGGCCTGCACCACCGGCGCGGCGATCCACCCGCCGGTGACGTAGCCGTACGTCCCCTTGTCGCCCTTGGGATCGTCGACCACCGCCAGAACCACGTAGCGCGGATCGTTCATGGGGAACGCGCCGACGAAGCTGGAGATCACGGCGCGGACGTTGTAACCGCCGCCCGCCTGCTTGTCCGCCGTGCCGGTCTTGCCGCCAACCTCGTAACCGGGCACGTCGGCCTTTTTGCCGGTGCCTTCGGTCACCACCATGCGCATCAGATTGCGCATATGGGCCGAGGTTTTCTGCTTCAGCACGATCTCGCCGGGAACCGGGGTGCCGTCGGGGCGGTGGGTCAGGGTGAGCGGATGAAAAATGCCGCCATTGACCAAGGCGACGGTGCCCGCCATCAACTGGGCCGGGGTCACCGACAGGCCATGCCCGAAGGAAATGGTGATGGTGTTGATCTCGCGCCATGGACTGGGCACCTGGGGGGCGCCCACTTCCGGCAGTTCCAGGGTGGGGGAATCCAGCATGCCCAAGCGGCCCATGAAGCGGCGCTGGAAATCGCTGCCGGCTTCCAGGGCCATGCGGGCCGAGCCGATATTGGACGAATG
>JADGBG010000114.1 GCA_015231605.1 Alphaproteobacteria bacterium
AAAAACGCCGTGTGGTCGCCAAGGTCGAATGGCACCCCGGCGAACTGTATCCCCGCGTCGGCTTTATTGTCACCAATCTGAGCCGTAAGGCCGAACGGGTCGTCGCGTTCTACAATCAGCGGGGCACCGCCGAGCAATGGATCAAGGAAGGCAAGTACGCCATCAAGTGGACCCGGCTGTCGTGCCGCAAGTTCCGCAACAACGAGGTCCGGCTTCAGCTTCATGCCCTGGCGTACAACCTCGCCAACTTCATGCGGACGCTGGCGTTGCCGAAAGAGATCGAACATTGGTCGTTGACCACGATCCGCGAGAAGCTGGTCAAGATCGGGGCCAAGGTCGTCGCTCATGGCCGGTACGTCACGTTCCAGATGGCGGAGGTCGCCGTACCCCACGCTCTGCTCAGAGACATCCTGGAACGGATCGACAGACTGCGACGACCGACCCCGGCGACGGCCTGAACGAAGGAAACATGAGATGACGGAGGGCTAAGTGTGCCTGGATTATGCGAAAATGGCCGAAACTCAGCGACAAACGCAACTCGACCGCGCCTCGGCGGCTAAAAAAGCGCCTTTTAAGCGGAAACGCAATTTATGGTTCCAAGATGAAGGCCGTTTGGCTATCATCGAAGCCGAGTTTGGGAGCCATCTGGGGAATGTCGGTTTAATAGTCTTTACCAGTTGGCTAAGAGCTTCGGCAGGCAACCGTTGACCGACCTTTCGCAGGAACACCATGACTTCGTGGTGAAGTTCTATCGACCATACGTTTGCGGGGTCGCCTGAAAGCAATAACTTGATTGCCGCGCGAATGTCCGCATTGGAATCTTCAGTAAGGACGTGAAGCGCGAGCCGGTGGAGCAAGGGAATATCACTTTCGACCCATATACGGACCAAGATATCCGCGTGCAGAGGGTTTCGCTTGGCAAGTGCAAAGTATCCGTCCCTGGCCCAATCGATCAGAAAAGTCCAGTCATCCCTGTTCCGGTTTTGCCCATGCTCTTCAATGGCAGGGCGATAGAACCAAGGAAGACTGAATCCCGCCTCATCCAAAGAGAGAAGCAGAACGGCATGACGCAAGTGCTCGGTGATCGTGAAGGCGTGGCTGGCGAGGAAGTTCTCTTTGAATGGCGCCTGGTCAAATCGCGTGTCTCTCCAGTGCTCGCCTGCCGACAGCTTGAGATGTGCGCATTCCTCTAACGGCGTCAGCGGTGTGGGATCGTCATTATACAGGGGCCTAGATCGAACATGCATTGAAGGCCCGGGGAGTACAGTGAGATGTGGTCTAACGCTTGCAATAAAAGCACGCTCCACCAGTGCACGCTCGGCATCGGACGCGGCGTTCTCGATCAGACGCTCCCAATAGAAGTCTTCACCGTAGTCGACAGGAGTGTTTTGCACGAGGATGGTCCACAGGAGGCGCAGACGCTCGGAAATTTCCGGTGGCTTATTCTCATCGCCTCTTTGTTCAGAGAGATGGCGGCGAACTTGATCACGGAAGTACGGATGGAGGTGTCCGCCTTTGCGCGCTGCCCAACCCAGAACTTGAGGAATATGTATATGTTTGGCTAGCCAAGAGGCAAGCCGTGTAGATATGTCATCCAGTGAATTGTTGGCGTTCTGGGTGTAGGCATTTCCCACGATAGGTGTCCGTCGCGCGCTGCCGTCAGCGAGTATCTCGCTCGGGCGGGAGAGCAGCCCGGCCTCGTCAAAAACATCGATCCATCCGGCCAGAATGGGGAAGTCTTCTTCGTCAATAATTGCGGCAGCTTCGGCGAGCGCCTCCGCCGTGGGCTTGTCCGACAGAGCCCAGGTCACCCTTTGAGCGATCGGGTCGTTCTCGTTCGCCGGTAGATTCCGAAGCTCATCGAAAACGATCTGACGACGCGACTTGATCGGGTCTCGACTGATATCAGCCCATTTGACAAGCGTGTCAGTCAGCTTTCCAAAGCCGTCTTGAGCATCGAACAGGATTGGCGTGACGTTCTTACCTTGCCACGCCAAGTCGGACCGCCTTCGCCCTTCATCGCCATCTTTGAAGTCGGCGAATGCATAGGCTTCCTGAAAGCGCGCACCTCTACTGCGTTCAGCCGCGAGCGCATCGACCATATATGACATGACCGGATCGTCGAGGCTGTAGCCCACGAAGACGATCGTGAACTCACGAAACAACTCCGTGATGAACCGGGAAGCCCACCGCTCCGTCAGATAGGCACGTCCAAAATCGGCCGCAGTGAGGACGAGGTCTTGTCCGTCGGCATCACCCGCTGTGATGCGGCCATGGAGATGCACAAGAGAACCCCAGCCATGTGGCTTAGGTAGGGGAAGTTTTGGCGCGCCGTCGATAGCGATGCTCGGATCAGCGAGTTCAAAACGGTCGTCAAAATTGGTTGTGACGAGTCGAATGCCGTGGTCCGCGTGTCGTGACAGGTGGAGAAGGGCCTGGTGGGTCACCAGTGAGCTCTCCGGAGGTGGTGTAGAAAGGATACTGATCGCTTCACGGCGGAGCCTGCCGGGATTTAGGCGGCCTTCAAGTTGCCCAAGAACCTTATCCAGTTGCCCTTTTTTGCGGAGCCCATCTTCCAGTTCCGTGGGCGTTTGAGCTGTATGCTCATAGATTTGCGATACAAGCCCATCGAACATTGGCAAACCGGTGCTCACGGAAATGCCGGACCCGCAGAAAAAGACGACTTTGCCGTCATCTCTACGGTTCATGAGTTCGACCGGAATATCCGGTCCATCCTGTATCAACTCGGGCATTCAATTATCCTCCCTGAAAACAAGATGAGCCAGACAGGAACAACCGGCAACTTTTTCTTTTGAAACAATGTGAACCGCCACCCAATCATCATTAAAATCCCCCAACCTGGGAAAGGCGACACGCACGGCCACACCTTGTGCGACCGCGCGGGCGCGGAGTTTGGCGGCGGCGTTCCGGCCCGCCGGGCCGTTATCAGTTGCGATGGTCAGGCGGCGCACGCAGCGCGGAATAACGAACGCCGCCATGTGGGTGGCGCTCATGGCGGCGGCGAGATCGCATCCGGCGGCGCGTTCGGGATAAAGCAGCGCGAACGACAGGGTGGACTCCAGGCCCTCGCCGACGATCAGGTGACCACCACCGGAGGACTGGGTCCGACCGCCCAGCCGCACCGCATGGCCGTTCAGCCGCCCCAGCGCACGGCGCTCGATCAGGCCCGCCTCGGTGTCGAGGAAGAAGCGCGTGACGCCGGTGAGGTTGCCCGCATTATCGCGCGACGCCGCCAACAACGCCGGGCGGTGGTTGTGTTCATCGAACCAGGCGCGGGGATGGAACCGCAAGGAGGTGCCCCAATCGCCCAGAACGAGCCCGCGCGATTTCAGATAGGCTTCGCCCAAGGTGCCCGCCACCGGACGCGCTTCGGCGAACAGACGCCGGGCGATTTCCGTGTGAGCGGTGAGATAGGCCTTGCCGCCCTGTGGTGCCACATGATGCGCGGCGGGTGTGCCTAAGAACCGTTCGGCCTCGGCCATGGCGGAGGCGAGATCGGGCAGGCCTTGCGACAGTTGAATCAGGTCCAGTAAATCGCCGTAGCTTCCCTCGGCCATATCCTGCCATTTGCCGGGGACACCGGGCGGAGCAAGCCGCACGAACAGACTCCGTCCCCGTTCGTTTCGCACATTGCCCACCAGCCAATACCGCCCGGCCCGCCGCCCGTTGGAGAGGTAGCACCGGCATACCGCCAGCGCGCTGTCGCCTAAGCGGCGCGAGAGTTCGGACGCGCGCATGGCTCATCCCCTCACCATCGGAAACCGCTCCAGCACCTTGGCCAGGATGTCCGGCCCTTGGGCGCTCACCGGGATGAAGGCGCGGCGGCGATACTGGATGATCTCGGTCATGCAGCCGAGATGGATCAGCGCGTCGAACATACCCGGCCCGCTTCCCACCTCGATCTCGACCCGGTTCTCACCCATAATCCTGGACCGGCGCAGGCGCAGACCCTGAACCAGAGCGTAGGACGCGCCGTCTTCCACAACGCTCGTCCACGCGGCCTCAGTGGTGAGTTCCGGCGCGTCCAACCCCAGGGCGGCATAGAACCGGGGCAGATCTTTCTCGTGCAGGACGCGACCCAACAATCGACGCCCGTCGTCGGTTTGCAGGCGGAAGATGCGCATGGAACCGCCGCCGACGCCAGTGTCCATGCGGTCCCAGATCGGCAGCAACAGCCCCGTCACCAGATAGAAGGTCGAGGTGCGGTATTCGGGCAAGCTTGCCAGTTCCGTTTCCCAGGCCCGTTGGAAAGCTTTTCTTTCGGCCTCCTCCCAGGCCGAGGCGGCCAGTTCGGTTTCGGTGAGGGTGTGACCGTCCAGGGGCCGGAGCAGACGGACGCAGCGTTCCACCGCGCCCGCTTCGCTCATGCGCGAGGGAGCCGGTTTGCACAGCGCCGCCCGACCCGACTTGGCGTTGACCAGCAACCGGGTGTCCGCACCGTGTTGCGCGGCGGCGTCCTCGAAGGACACGGGCGTCACCTTGTCGCGCCGCTCGATGGACAGGCACCGGGTCTCGGCCCCCGTCCGCGCATGGGTGTAAACGTCCCGGCTCTCCGTGACGGTGAAGCTGTCGGCCTGCAAGGTCTCGACGCCGACGTCGAGGCCGCCCGACGCGCGCATGCCTTCAAGGATTTGCTCCAGCACCGTCTCGAAGGCCTCGAACAGCGCATTCTGCCGACCGATGGTCAAGGCCAACACCCGGTTCAAGAATCGGCTCATGGGCGGCAGTTCTTCGCGCACCGACCCGTCGCCGTCGAGCAGCGACAAGCCGGTTTGGTCCTCGAAGGCTTCGAGCGAGCACTCCGGCACTTCGCCGCGCACGATCTTCATATAGAGCTGGCGCAACGCGGCGCGGGCGTAGGGGCTTTCCAGGTTGTCCTCGGCCCTAAACATCCCCTGTCCGCCGGTCTGGCGCTGGCCCTTGGTGATGGCGCCCAGACTGTCCAGACGCCGGGCGATGGTGGACAGGAACCGCTTCTCGCCCTTGACGTCGGTGGCGACGGGGCGGAACAGCGGCGCGCTGGCTTGGTTGGTGCGGTTGGACCGTCCCAGCCCCTGGATGGCGTTGTCCGCCCGCCAGCCCGGCTCCAGCAGGTAATGCACCCGGCGCCGCGAATTCCTGGCGTCCCGGTCGGCGTGATAGGACCGGCCGGTCCCCCCGGCGTCGGAGAACACCAAGATGCGCTTTTTGTCGTCCATATAACCTTGAGCTTCGGACAGATTGCTCGACGCCGGGCGTTTCTCGACCTTGAGCACGCCGTGTTCCCGCACCAAACGCAGGCTGCGCCCCGTGACCTCGGCCACCGCTTGCGTGCCGAAGTGGTGCAAGAGCTGGTCGAGCGCGGTGGGCACCGCCGGAAGGCTGGCCAGATGCTCGATCATCTTGTCGCGCCGGGCCTCGGCCTCGCGGTTGATCACCGGATTGCCCTGGGTGTCGAACATGGGCCGTGAGCAGGCGTTGCCGTCTTCGTCGGTATAAATCTCGAACAACTGGGTCGGGAAGGAATGGGCAAGGTAGTCCAACACGTATTCGCGCGGCGTGATGTCGACGGAAAGATCGTTCCATTCCACGCTCGGGATATCGGCGAGGCGGCGTTCCAGCAAGGCCTCGCCGGTGGAGACCAATTGCACGATCACCGCGTCGCCGCGCTCCGTATCGGCCTCGATGGATTTGATCAGCGACGGGCATTTCATGGCGGTGAGCATGTGGTTGAAGAACCGCTGCTTGGAGCCTTCAAACGCCGACAGTGCGGCGGACTTGGCGTTCTTGTTCAGCGTGCCTTCTTCCGAGGTGATGTTCAGCGCATCCAAGGCGGCGTGCAGATTTTGGTGGATGACGTGATAGGCCTCGGCGAAGCTGTCGTAGATCTCGATCTGCTCAGGCGTCAGCGCGTGTTCGAGAATGTCCACCTCGACGCCGTCGTAGCTGAGCGAGCGGGCCATATAGAGCCCCATGGCCTTAAGGTCGCGCGATATCACCTCCATCGCCGCGACGCCGCCCGCCTCCATCGCCTGGACGAAGGCGGCGCGGGTAGCGAACGCGGTCTCTTCGCCCCACAGGCCCAACCGTTCGGCGTAGGCCAAGTTGGACACATGGGTCGCTCCGGTGGCCGAGACGTAGACGACGCGGGCGTTCGGCGCGGCGCGCTGCAAGCGCAGCCCGGCCTGACCTTGGGCGCTGGCGGCCTTAACGCCGCGTTCGCCCTTTTCGCTGGTGGCGTTGGCCAGCGCATGGGATTCATCGAACATCAACGGCCCGTCAAAGGTATCGCCGAGCCATTCGACGATCTGGTCAAGGCGCGATGCCTTGCCTTGCCGCGCGCCCGAGCGAAGCGTGCCGTAGGTCAGGAACAAGACGCCGTCGGCCAGATCAATGGGCTGGCCCTGCTTGAACTTGGACAAGGGAACCACCTGAGCCGGATCGCCGCCGAGCGCCGCCCAATCGCGCCGGGCGTCCTCCAACAGCTTGTCGTTCTTGCTCACCCACACCGCCTTGGTCCGGCCCTTGAGACGGTTGTCCAGGATGATGCCCGCCACCTGACGGCCCTTGCCGCAGCCGGTGCCGTCACCCAAAAACCAGCCCTGGCGAAAGCGCACCGAACGCACGGTCCCGCCCTCACCCTGCTCGTCAGTTTCGTCGGCTTCGACCTCGCTTTCTCCGGCCAGATCGTAATGGCGGTTGACAGCCCACTCGCCCGGCAACAGGCGCTCATGGGCCTCGCCCGCGTAGATGACGCTTTCCAACTGGGCGTCGGACAGAACGCCATCGTCCACCAGCCGCTTAGGCAGCGTTGGCACGTAGGACGGCTTGGGCGGCGCCACCGAGGCCATGGCCGCCGACTGTACCAACGGCGTCGGATGATTGCTGGCACCTTCGATGGCGACGGATTGCGGCGCGTAAGCTTCGTAAAGGCATTCGCGCAGTTCCCCGTCCGGCGCGGACCAGTCTACGGCGGCGTAGGTCAACGGCAAACCGGCGTTGATCGTGATGGGTTCAGGTTTTTTGGCTTCGGGCGCAGGTGCGGGGGAGAGGACCAAAGCTGCGATCGGAGCGGTCTCACCGCTGGAGCCGTCGACCGGCAATCGCTCCGGAACCTGTCGCAGCACCAGCTTGAGCAAGTCCGCGGCGGAACCAACCAGATCGGGCACATAGGCCGAAAAGTCGTGGGGGTTCTCCGCCGGACGTTTGTCGATCACCGTCAGGCGGGTCTCGAAACTGGTGCCATGCTTGGCGTAGAGGCTTCCGGCCAGAGGCGCCGAGAACACCACCCGACCGAGGCCCTGAAGCCGGACAAAGGCCTCGCGCCATTTGAGGCTGTCGGGCGCGAAGTTGCGCCCGGTGATCACCGCCAACCGCCCTCCCTCGGCCAGACGACGGAGCGCGGAGAACACATGCCGACCGGCCACCGCCGGAGAGGTTCCGGCCATGGTCGGCGAGGTCGAGAACGGCGGGTTCATGATCACCGCCGAAGGCCGGAAGCCGCGCGGCAGAAGATCGTCGATATATTCGGCGTTATGGTCGGAGACCGGAATATCGGGGAACAGAACCTTGAGCACGTTACGACGTCCAGGCTCAAGTTCATTGAGGCGCAGGGCGCGCGCGCCTTCGGCGAACCCTGCCAGCAAGCCCGTTCCGGCCGATGGCTCCAACACCACATCTTCCGGCCCGATCTTGAGCGCCTCGGCCAGGACGAAGCTCAACGGCAAGGGCGTCGAGAACTGCTGCCAGCGTTGGGAGACATCCGAGCGCCGGGTGTGCGTCGCCAACAGGGACTGGAGTTTTTCCAGGGTTGCAAGGCGGGCCAGCGGTTCTCGCCCGGCCAGAGCGCTGCGGTATTTACGCACGAACAACAAGGTCGCCAATTCCTGGGCCTCATACGCATCCTTCCAGGCCCATAGCCCTTTGGCGTCGCTGCCGTCGAAGGCCGCCTCCATCGCGGCGCGCAAGATGGCGGTCGTCACCGCCTCCCCCCGGCACAACAACGCCAGCACATTTTCCGCCACGGCGATCAACCGGGCGGCGCGCTGTTGATGCCCGTTTGGTCTTTGAACCTCGGAAGCATGGGAAAACAAATCGCCGTCCAGAACGGACGGCGGCAGGGGTGAACCGGACGATGTTTGGGTGACGGCATGTACGGGCATGATCGGAAACCTCCTTAAGATTGGCGCCAAGGGCTCCGCTCGCCCCCGGCTCGTTCCCCCAACCTTTTCCGGCCTCCAACTCTCAAAAGAAAAACCGCCCACGGCGAACGCCGGGGCGGTTTTGAGATGGACC
>JADGBG010000005.1 GCA_015231605.1 Alphaproteobacteria bacterium
TGAGTGATGCATTTTTGCTCCGGCCAACCGATGCATTTTTAGTCCGGCGTTGACATGACACCCCGGTGAAGATGCAGGCGCCGGGATCGAAGCAAACGAAGACCGCGCGGGTATGGGCCTATGTTCGTGACGAACGGCCGTGGGCGGGCGGGGCGCCGCCCGGAGTGTGGTACCGCTTCACCGTCGACCGCAAGGGCGAACATCCCGTCCGGCATCTGTCGGATTACCGGGGCTGGATCCATGCCGACGGCTACAGCGGGTTCAACGGTTTGTTCGAGGACGGACCAAGAGGCGCGGACGGGCATCAGCCCGGACAGGGACAGAAAAAGGCCCGCGAGATGGCGTGCATGGCGCATGTGCGGCGCAAGTTCGTCGATGTTCATCAGGCTCAGGGAAGCGCCATCGCCGAAGAGGCGATCCAACGCATCGCGGCGCTGTATGCCGTGGAGCAAACGGCGCGTGGTCAATCGCCTGCGGAGCGGGCGGAACTGCGCCGGGAACACGCCAAGCCCTTGTTCGACGACCTGGAGACATGGCTGGCGGCCCAGTTGGCGAAAGTCTCCGGCAAGTCGCCGTTGGCGGCGGCGATCCGCTATGCCCTCAACCGGCTGCCGAAGGCGCGCCCGTATCTGGACAACGGTGTTTTGGAACTCGACAACAACACCGTCGAGCGGGCGATGAAGCCGGTGGCGCTCGGGCGCAAGAACTGGCTGTTCGCCGGTTCCGAAGGCGGCGGCAAGGCCATGGCCATCGCCTTCACCTTGATCGAAACCGCCAAGCTCAACGGCGTCGATCCGCAAGCCTGGCTGACCTGGGTCCTGGACCGCATCGCCGAGCACAAGATCAACCGCATCGACGAACTGCTACCGTGGAACTGGAAATCCACCACAACCGGGGTTGCCCCATGAAGCTGTCAACAAACGAAAAAGCCGCCATCACTGCGACCTGCCAGACGTTTATCGATACCGTCCTGAAACCCCGGTTCCTGCCGGACGTCACCCCGACAAACTTCAATTATCCGGTCGACATTCAGGGGAAATGGCACGGCAGCAAATATCGTTTCCTGCAACGCTACCGGTCGGGCTTCGCCGAAAACCTGGGCGAAGAGTTCGACGCGCCCTTCGTCCGTATCGACTGGAGGGGCCGCGACAGGTTCGACGTCCAATGGCATCGCCATACCGGGCAATGGTTCCGCGTCTATCAGGGACTATCCCTCGAGGCCGCACTCAACGCCATACTGACAAGCGAATTCCTGCATCCACTCTGAACAAGTGGCCATGACCGGACGCTTACCCGCTCGCCGTAGCCTGCGCCGGTCAAGGCGTCCACCTCCAGATTCATCAGCCGTTCGGCGGTGAAACCAATCATCTCGCGCAGAAAATCGGTGTCGGAGGCCTTTTCAACGAGCGCTTTTAGGGCGATGGTGTCGTTGGTCATCGTGTTGTTCTCCTTAGGTCAGGTTGCTGTTCGCAACGCCAACCTTACCGGAGACACGCGGTGACCGCCTCATTCACGCCGACCCGTCGGGGCCATGGCCTTCGGTCGCTACGCTCCCTACGACCATGCCCCCGACCGGCGCTTCGTACACCACGGGCTGGGACACAAGCTGGGGAATAGGCAGCCGACATACAAACACATTCAATGAACAACGGCTGCAGAAACCATCACTATTCCCTCAACTCAGTGACCGCATCGCGCAGCACTTTGCTAAAGGCTTCCATAACGGCCGGGCCGTCCAGCGTTACCCGCACGTAATTCCGCAAAGACGAATGAGAGAAGCCTCCCTTGATCAAATACCCCCTTGCCTTAACTGCGGCGACCAGGGATACGGGTGAAATTGTGTTCGGGCATTCAAGAAGTTGGAAGTTCCCAGCACAAAGCGGAACTCCAAAGCCAAGATCCCGAGCCGTAGACAACAAACATTTCCGGCCTTCGGCAACGGCAGCACAAAAATCATCCATAATCTCCGTATGATCCAATAAATACCCGGCGATCACGGCCCCGACTGAATTGACTTCGCCCGGGCTGCGCACAACATGCAAGGCGTCGATCACGTCCTTGGCGCCTAGCCCGTACCCTACGCGCAAGCCCGCAATTCCTCCAACTTTGGAGAAGGTGCGCACGACAAGAATATTATCGAATTCACCCAGCAAGGGCTGGGCCGTCTCATCATGAAACGGAAAGTATGCTTCATCAACCAACAGCAATGTATCGTTGCGTTGGCATACACTCGCGATGCGACGCAAGGAGTCCAACGGCAAGACACAGCCAATCGGCTGATCGGGGTTGGCGATGCAGCACAAACGCGCTCCGTCCTCGACCGCCGAAATCAGTTTTTCGATGTCAAAACGAAAATCCGGCCCAGTTCCATAGGGAACTTTCACATAGTCTGCACGAAACACCTGCGCCCAGACCTCATACATCCGATAGCTCGGATCCGGTGCTACGACGCGATCACCAGCATCCACAAATGCCTGAAAAGTCCGTCGAATGATCGCGTCCGATCCAGCGCCGAGAGCGATCCTGTCGCGTGTCAGCCCCGTGTAGCATTCCAGCCGTTCATACAATGGCCCCAAGTCGTGGTACGTACTCAGCATTCTTGATGAAAGTTCGCCCAACATAGACCGAAAAACGCCTTCATCAAAAGCACTGACGCGCTCATTACGATCCAGGCAGATCAACCCTTCACGGCCGGAAATAACATCGCTGTCGCGATAGATCCCCTGAATATGAAAATTGGCACGAACCATTTCGAAAACACCTTATGATGAGACGAAGTCGTTAATCCACGGGAGCCGACGATGAACATACAACATTTCGACACACCCCTGACTTGGGCACAAGCCACAGCAGATTTTGTAGGTAAAATTCTATGCGCCGACATTTCAAGACGCGGCCATTCTGTTTTAGCCATGTGCGGGGGAAGTACAGCAAGAAAAATCCTGCCCGTGCTGGCCCAAACGGATGTCGAATGGGACAAGTTAGTCTGCACGTTGGTTGATGAGCGCTGGGTCCCCCCGATACATGAGGACAGCAATGAACGCCTCATCCGCGAGCACCTTCCCGCACAATGCCGATTCACCGGACTATATACCGGAGACGCATCTCCTAGCAGGGGCCTGTCGATGGTGGAGGAGCGGATTCGCCCCCTCATCCCGTTTGGATGCGTGCTTCTAGGCATGGGGGACGACGGACACATCGCCTCCCTGTTTCCCGGCCAAACACTACAAAACAGAATTCTGCAAACGGCTGAACGTCCGGACCATCCGAGGATCTCAATGACCCTTCGCACCTTGCTCTCGGCCTCTGCCGTCGTCCTGGCCGTAAGCGGCACGGAAAAATGTGCCGTCCTGGAGCACGCCATGAACTTGGGGGCCGCGGGAGAACTGCCGGTTGGTCGCCTGCTTCATCAAGACATCATATCTGTCAACGTGTTCTCCTCTTAAGCCGGTAGGACGCCGTTTTTTTTCAGCCAAAACTCGGCCTGGGGCATTTGATAATCGTAATCAACATCCAAACCGCCGTAATTCTTAATCGGCCAGATGGTTTGTCCCATCCACTTTTGGGGTAGTATGCCGTCTTCCAGGCAATCCAGATTTTGCGGCCGGACGATTGACATCCCCATATCCGCGAACCAGACGTCACCCTGGCTGTCGCGATCACAGTTCAGCGTCTTGGGATCGCCAAACGTCTCAAAGGGAACGAACGGTTTCAGGTGGCCGGTTGAATCAACCTTGCGCGCCCGCAATGGACTCCACATATTGTAACAGCTGACCGTGACCGCACTGTCAGTTTCAGGCTGCGCGCGCAAGACGCGAATGCCTTCTTCCAATTGCTCGACCGAAATAGTCGGCGCATTCGCCATGAGCAGCACCAAGAGCTCGAGCTCCTCTCCCTTCTCGGCGCAATCCGCCTTGATCAGTCCATAGGCATGCACATAAGCATCCTCTCCCAGCGCCTCTTTGGTGCAAAGGTAATCGGGTCGTTCGATCACCACCGCACCAAGGTCCCGCGCGATGGTCTTGATCGCCTCAGAGTCGGTGGAGACATATATGCGATCGATGCTAGGTGCCTTTTGCGCCGCCAGAAGCGGATAGCTGACCAGAGGACGCCCCAGGACGGGAAAGACATTCTTGCCGGGAAACCCGGTCGATCCTTCACGACCGATAAGAATGGCGGCGATCATCTTCAATTCCCCTCGAACCTGCGAAATTGATAGTTGTAAATGTTGGAATATTCCGTGCCCTCGAATATTCCCGCATGACGTTTGGAATGGAGCTTGAGACCTGCGGCCTCTATATCTGCAATTACCTGGTTCGTATAGTCGGGACGATCCTCGTCCAGTTCCACAGACAGGGATTTAAGGCGTGCGTCCGACAAGGTTGCTTGTGCCCCCTTAATAATCTTGTCTTCAATGCCGTCCACATCGATTTTGACATGCGTGGGGAATTGTGTTGTGAACTTAGCGATGAAATTGTCAAGCCCCATGCCGATCATGCCCTGCTTGAACTTCGCGAAAAATTGATCCCCGTTGTGATCGACGGGAGTGTCGAAACTGGAAAGCGCGGATCCAAATCCTGTGTTCTGAATGTGCAGTTCCGAAACCAAATCCTCATCATTCAATGCGATGCAGAACGCGGTGATGTTGTCTTGCAGATTGTTTATCTCGATGTTTTTGTTGATGAGAAAATAGTTCGCAGCCAGGGGCTCGAAGGAAAACACCCGAATCTTTCGATTTGCCGCAGCATAAAGGGAATAAATCCCGACATTCGCCCCGATGTCATAAAGTACATCCCCATCCGTGAAGCTGTTGATCCATTCAATGGTTTCCGGCTCTTTCGACAACATTGTTTCGGCACGCCAACGGGTCATGTCGTTGACGCAATACACACCTATCTCTCCGCGACTCGTTTGAACGCTCACGGTCGATTCGTCGAACCCCTTCATGGACAACGCCTCGCGGACGATGGATTTCACACCGACGTTCCACTTTGAGCCCTCCCTTCCGAACAGCAGGCTCATGCCCCTGACCAGGATCGCTTTAATCTGTTTCTTCATCAGATTTTCCCTCGTCCCATTTGGATCCATCGTAGGCCTGCATGCAATCAAGTAATCCCAACCCCAAATCAATGTAGGTGTGCTGCACAAGCTTTTTGCCGAGCTTTGGAATATAGCTGTACGGCGTCTGCAGATAATGCCCTGTCATGTTGCCTTGGTTGGTGTGGATCGCGACGTCCCCCCCCAGCATTTCCGCGATCATCTCCATCATCTCTCCGGTGGTAATGCGCTCGCGTCCCATCAGATGGATGTATTCGTTTTCAAATTCCTTTTGCAATATATCGACCGAAGCATTGGCAGCATCCACCACGTGGATGTACTCACGCACCTCCTTACCGGAACCGGAATAGGTGATTTTGCGTTTTTTCATGGCCTGGTTGATCATGCGGTAGATGGAATTGTGCCGGTCGGCGCGAGGTCCATATAGAGACCCGAACCGCAGCACCGTAAACGGCAGATCAAATCGCTCCTGATAATCGTGAACCAAATGCTCACTGGCCTGTTTGGAGGTCCGGTAGAACGACCCCTGGGAACTGTAGACGTAAATCGAGCTCGCTAGAACGAAACGATCAACCTTCTGTCTACGTGCAGCTTCCAACGCATTCAAGGTTCCGAGGATGTTTACCTCAACCGTCGCCCGCGGGTTATGGATTGCGTCATCAATGTCGGCTACCGCCGCAAGGTGATAGATCACGTTGCAGCCTTCGGCAGCCGCCAAGACGTCGTCAGCGTTTGTCACGTCACCGATGACCATCGACTGGTCTTCGCGCAGATACGGCGAATTTATCAAATCGAACACGACAACTTCATGTCCGGCATCAAACAGGCTGTCGGCGATATGGCTTCCCAGAAATCCGGCCCCACCAGTTAAAAGTATTTTCATTGCGTCATTACCCTGCTCACTGGCTAACATATCAAAGTAAGGCCATTTGCGCGGCGAGTTCGTATTCTGATTCCGGAACCGGGCTCACGAAAGGCTCGCCTTTCATAAACCTGATGGCTTCCCGGGTGGCCTCGATTTCCATGCTCGCCCGGCAATCCTGGGTCATGGACCCCATGTGGCACGTCAGCACAGTGTTCATAACCTCACACAATGGACCTGCGTATGGCTCTTCCTCGAAAACATCTATCGCCGCCCCGCCAATGGATCCGTCGCGCAAGATAGCGGCAAGGTCCTGTTCGTTCACAATGCCACCACGTGCCGTGTTGATAATGTGCGAGGTCGGCTTCATCATCGCAAGCTCGCTTCGCGTAATCAGGTTTTGCGTTGATGCCGTCAACGGGACATGAAGGGTGATGACATCGGATTCACGATAGATGGTTTCCTTATCCACCCATGTAATGGCCTCGTGAGCAACCCGGCCCGTGCGTTCAGGCAGGTCGTTCGCCAGAATCCGCACATTGGGAAACCCATTGACAAGATGATTGATCAACATCCCGCCGATCCGCCCCACGCCGATCACCCCGATCGTCGATTCAGAAATGCGTCGGCCATGATAGCGGGCCCAACTTCCGTTCCTCAGATTCCGGTCCGTTGCCGTGACCTGACGCAACAAGTCCACAATCAAACCAACCGTCAGTTCCGCGACCGCAGGAGACGGACCGTCAGGTGTAAAAGATAACGCGATGCCGCGCCGCTGCGCTTCGAGCAAATCCACGCTGTCGAGCCCGATACCAACCCGGCAAATGGCTTTCAAGTCCGGGCATTGCGCTATGACGTCTGCCGTAATCGGTTCGGTTCCGGCAATCACAATTTCATAGCCCCGAATCATGTCCGCGACCTCTTCCGGGCGTAGTTTTCGTCCCAGAGGATTCACCACAAATTCAAGCCCCGCATCATTCATCAATTTCACGGGGGTGGGATCCGCATCCCCAAATGGAACAGTCGTGACAATCGCCCTCATCCCAGACGCACTCACTTCTCACCCCTCCATTCTAGATATATGGCCATCTCGCAGCAACAGGTCCTCAACGAGCACCATCAAAGCGTGGCCTGCCGTTATGTGGGCCTCTTGTATCGCCGCTGTATCGTCAGAGGGCACGACCAAGGCCATGTCACAATGTTGCAGGGCTGAGCCACCGCCATTGCCGAGGAAGCCAAGCGCATGGATACCCATTGCCTGTGCACACTTGAACGCCCGCACGACATTCACAGAGTTTCCGCTGGTCGTGATGCCCAGCAAAACGTCACCGGAACGCCCCATGGATTGCAGTGGACGCGAAAAGATCTCATCGAATGCAAAGTCGTTCCCACATGCAGTCAATGTCGAACTGTCCATCGCCAAGGACATCGCGGCTACGCCTTCGCGGCTGACATGTGGTCGCAAACGAACGACCAATTCAGCCGCAAGGTGTTGAGCGTCTGCAGCCGATCCGCCATTACCACACAACAACAGCTTGCCCCCTCGGGAAATTGCCTCGGCCACACATTGCGCCATTTCCACCACGATATCGGCGCATCCGCCACCAATACATTTGCGTTTGACGTCAATAGATGTCTCGAAAGACTTGATCACCTGCTCCACAAGGAGTCGGCGATCATCAGAGAGATTCATACAGCATCCTTTCGTCACACGCACCCGTGCCAATAATCATCGTAGGATTCGGGACGAACCCAGCTTGTTTATTCAATATTCCCGGCTCGCAGAAAGCCACTTATAGACCATCAGCGGCAACGGCCGAAAGACATCTTTACACCACTCCAACATATCTCCGGACCCGTTTTTGCTTTACCTTGTTCGCGTTCCCTGATTTTTTAGGTTGATCTCAGCAGCCGATAAACGCGCTTCGCCGTCATCCTTGACGGGATCATACGGCATCACAACCAAAGGCCTTTTGTCATGGACACCTCGATTCTGCAAATGTTCTCGCTGGCCGGAAACGTGGCCATTGTTAGTGGCGCGTCACGTGGCATCGGCCATGCCATCGCCTGTGGATTGGCCCTTGCGGGAGCCGACGTGATCGCCGTCGCCCGCTCGCCATCCCCTAACCACCCATTCCCCGGTCACGTCGACTATCGCGTATGCGATATCGAGGACGCACATGCCTTTCAGACCCTCGTCGATGAAGCGATCGCCAAACATGGTCATATTGACACCCTCGTCAACGCCGCCGGGATATCCCTTCCCGCATCGGCGCAACGGCGTTTCCAGAAAACCGTATCGATGAACCTCACCGCTCCATACATGTGCTCCCTGGCCGTTTGCGATGCCATGAAAACCCAAGGAGGCGGTTCCATCATCAATATCACCAGCCTGGGAAGCGTCCTGGGCTTCCCCGACAATCCTGCCTATGTCGCATCCAAGGGTGGATTGCGTGCCTTGACCAAGGCCCTCGCTAACGATTTCGGTCCTTACGGCATACGTGTCAACAATCTAGCGCCAGGATACATTCACACGGACATGACACGTCAAAGCCATGACAACCCAGAAGAACACGAGCGTCGCAAACGCCACACCATGCTCGGACGATGGGGTGATCCTGAGGATCTCGTTGGGGCCGCCATTTTCCTCGCCTCGCGCGCATCCGCATACATTACGGGACAGGATATTTTCGTTGACGGAGGTTGGACCGCAAAAGGGCTCACTTGACGTCTTGACCTTCCTCCCACAAACCGGTCCAGGCATTCGGTTGGATTTCCCGTTAGATTTGACGAAAGGGGACGATTACGCAACCTGTTGTCCACTTCGTCACCCGCATGAAGGAAAACACCGTCTTCGAGGTCATCGCCGAGCGGCCTCTGCCCAGGAACCGACCGATCCTCGCCGATCAGGTTATCCGCCTCTCCAGCGGCAAGGGCGAGAAAGCGGTAACCCCTCGCCGAGCACCGCCTTCCCATCTTGATCGATATCCATGACCCTGCCCCTGCGGACGATAGATGTCCGTTTAAGGACAGCACCTTCACCCCTGAAAGGGCGGGTTCACCGGACGGACACTATCAAGGAACATAACAAATCCCCCAAACCCTTCGTCTGGACAAAGCCCGCACAATCCATCCTTGCCACCGTTCAGCGGCGACCTGAACCTTCTGTTTGAGTCGCTGCACTAGCTAATCGCGCCTCTTTTGCGCAGCTCCGATAGTCCGGCGACGATGGCGCGGGCATCCCACAACCCCGTATGACATTCCGGCATGCTTTTCAGGCCCAAAAGATCCGGCAAATGTGAGCTGATGGCTTGTGCTGAATCGATTCCGATGGCCTGGGCCAAAATTCTCCGGAGGTTATGGGTTCTGGTTAGGTGGATCGTATACGAAATATTGTTAAGCCAACAGTTATCACGCAAAACCATGGCATCGGTGCCATTGGCGTAGATCGGCATCGTGGGACCGACGAATTCACAAAACCTTTGCCATGCTTCGGGAAAGGAAACTCCTTCAGCGTCAAGTTTTGCGTCATCGATACCCGTTAGCGAGCAAATATAGTCCGATAATGTCGGATTGAGCGTTGGTCGCACGTAAACCTCGAATGCCGCCAATTCACGAAATCCCGAACCGGCATCAACCGCTACGGCCCCCATGTGAATGATTTCACGATGTTCCCATGGCTCGCTCCACCTGCGCGCATGAGAGCCTTCCCAGGCTGTATATTCGACATCGAAAACACACATAATTCCCGCATTGGGCAGATCCGCGGCGAATGGGTCGTAATGATTGTCCGGCCACTCCCATTCGGTTGCGTTCTGGCCGCCACTTACCTTATCCACCGGCCAGTCCTTTTTCACGCTTGAGGCGCTCAAGTTCACCCAGACCTTCGCGCGCCAACCGTGCAAATGCGTTTTTGTAAAATTGCAACAGCTCTCGATTGACGCCGTTGTGCAAACTCAATGTTCTCAACTGCGGGTCGATGTCATAATCGTAATCCGCAAAATACGCATCCTCCGTAGCCTTGAGGTGCTGACCCGTTCCGATAAACGGAGAATAGAATGCAACCGTGACGTTGTCGGGCTGCAGCTTGTTGTTAAACATAATCGTATCAAGGATTGATTGCTCATCTTGTTCCGGAAAACCGATCACATTGTAAGTCGTGCGGCGGATTTTGGCATCCTTGAGCAGCTCGAAGGCGCGCACGATTTTA
The DNA here is from genome assembly GCA_015231605.1 of Alphaproteobacteria bacterium. Lineage (GTDB taxonomy): Bacteria > Pseudomonadota > Alphaproteobacteria > Rhodospirillales > Magnetovibrionaceae > JADGBG01. The sequence goes on from JADGBG010000005.1 coordinate 10,131, forward strand.
TCCTGATCAGAGAAGCGATTGAGGTTGTTTTCACGAAACCCTTGCGTCGCCAGTTCAATTCCCATCCCGACGCCATCAACCCGCAGCCGTTTCAGCAATTGCACGGACGCTGCATTGACGCCCTCCGGGCGGGTTTCGATGTACAACTGAACCGGCAAGTCGGCCTGATCAAATAGGTCTGCAAGTCGGTTCAGCATCGTCCGGTCAATCGTTAGAAAGTTTGTGTCCTGACACCTGAACAGCGTCACGCCATAATCCCGATGCAGGGTCGTGATCTCTTCCATGACCCGGTCGGCGCTTTTATGGCGGAGGTAGTTTTGCGCCCCAATGAGGGTGCCGCGTGAAGTCGCTTCATCAAAATCGTAATAGTGCTGAATAACGGTTTCAACACAATAACTGCAAGTGTAAATGCAGCCCCGCGACAGTTCGTAGTCCACAGCACGAACCACCTCCCCGTTATAAGGCCGAAAAAAAACCTGATCTTCGAAAAGACTATAGTCGTATGGTGGAAGCTCATCCAGGTCGTGGATCAAATCTTGATGTGGGTTGAACGTGATTTTTCCGCTTTCGTTACGTAGCACCAGCCCCTTTAGATCGTGCACCGCCTCACCTCGGTCAATGCGGTCGGCGAAATCCCGAATGAGGAGCTCCGTTTCCCCGCCCATGGCATATGTCAATCCGGGGAATCGTTGAAGCGTTTGCGCAGGGTTGGCGGTAACCTGCAATCCCCCGGCAATTCGGACGGCTCGGCATTGGATCTCCGTCATCAGATCGTGCCCGAATTGGATGGACACGTATTCCCCTTCTCCATGAATATGCGATGACAAAGCCGACCAAAAAACAATATCCGGATCGAACTCATCGATAACCCGCTGCAAATCCTCGCGAATAGGGGCCTGTTTAAAGGTGATGCATAAATCATAGTCCGTGGGCTGATACTGCTGGTTCGCGGTGTTATAAGAAACCTCATTTTCCGCCCAGTCCGCATAGAAGGTCGCATCGAATAAACGCACCTCGTGTCCATGAGCTCGCAATGCGGCCGCATGGCTGGCAACCCAAATCACTGTAATACCCCGGCCCCATTTATTGGGATTGAGAAGAAGTACTTTCGCCATACCCGCCTACTCCTTGCGAGCCTTTGACAACATGCTTTCCGCAGCCATCAGCTCCTCCTCGTAGTCGATATCCACCGTTTCCTCATCAATCATGAAAGGAAGGATTTTTCTTCCCGTCGTCGAATTCATCTCAAAGACGACGCGCGGCCTGGTAATGTCGATATAACCATCTTGCTGAAAGATCGGAGGCAATTTTTGACGCGGCATATTGTAGGGCTCAGATTCTCCCTCCAAATGCAGAAGCTGAGACAGAAAACCGCTTTCCCCCATACGCCACATTTTATAAGGTGTATCGCAAGCCAACTTGACGGCGCGGAGGGAATCCGCTTCCGTGGTGCGGGCGAACAGCTCGATTGCTCGGTCAATCACCTCAATCCGGCGAATCGGATTGGTCGGACGCAACTGGACGACTAGGTCGGGGACATACCCCTCGTTATCGCGTAGCCATTCCAGCGCATGAAGATGAAACTCAAAATCCACCGAGAAATCACCGGAAATTTCAGGGGGCCGCATGAACGGCACCTCAGCCCCATGCTGTCGGGCCACGTCGGCGATTTCACTGTCGTCGGTGGTGCACACCACACGAGTAATGTGCTTTGATCTCAGTCCATGCTCGATCGAATGCGCGATCAAGGGCTTCCCATTCAAATGACGGACATTCTTTCGAGGAATAGATTTCGACCCTCCACGCGCGGGCACCAGGGCTAGGACTTCCAGCTTCAGATCCTTCATGTCATCGCTCACTCATTCAGGCCGGCTTCTGGGTTGGCAAGATTGTCGATCCATTCAATCCTGTTCTTATCAAGTCGGAACCAAGACCCTTGATCAACGGTTCCACGCATCTGAAAATCTTGACGCTTCTCGAGGAGGTCATACACGAATTTCTGCCCTGCTCCGTAACGGTACCGCCCCGGTCGTTCGAGGACGTTCATGCATACATCCGCAAGACGGTCCAAAGATCGGTGACATTCCGGAAAATCCGCGTCTTTAGCCAGCAATTCCCGGACTTCCTCAGGCATTGGCGACGGCGTCGAACTCGGCTTCACCGACACCTTGTCGAACAACTCTTCCAACGAAGCGGGGTGCGGAACATAATCCAGAATCTTACTGGTGTCGTCGCTCAACGGCAAAATGTGTTCGCGTCGACGCGGATTGAGGCCCCCTAAACATAGCGCCGACTTGCCACACGCGAACGCATCATAAAACGACGTTGAAGGAGGCGCGATCAAGTGATCGACCTTTTGCTGCCAGTGCAAAAGCGGTTCGTCCCACTCCGCAAGACGAACGCCGATATTCTTTTCCGCGATGATTTCCTCCCAGCGGGTTCGATCTTCCCGTGGATGGACCCGGACGACGGCGTCGAATTTATCCTGGTCGATGTTCTCTAGAATGTCCAAAAAAATACGTAGATCCTGAACATTGGTGAACCACAGGTCTTCCGCATCCAGGTCACAGCCTTCCTGCTGGAGGTGATGATAAACGGAGCGCCTTGAATCATGGATGCTGACGAGATTCGAACGCCTGTCAAAAGGATTTATCAAGCTAAAGCGCGTCAGGAATCCCAACCGTATGCGCCCATCCCCAGGCTCCAATTGACGAGCGTTTTTGGAACAACGTTTGTCGTATCGAGGGTGTCCAATGACATGACAATGATCGAGAAGATGGGGCGAGAACTCCTCGAACCCCCTTCGTTGCTGGCGCCCCCATAAACAATAGGCGGAAACTTTCCGAGCCCAGCGATCATCGCCCTTCATGAACCGGAAACCCAAAAACTTCAAAGCCGCCCGTTGGGGATTTTCGGGAATACCGCCAATGCCTTCCCCCGGCAAAACTATCAAAGGGGGCAAATCCGCGTCCGGATCGGGAAACAAGGACTCAAGCACCACAAGACTCGGTAAAATGATCGCGTCAAATGGCATGGCCCTTTTGAACAGCCCCGCCCGTGGACGGTTGCCATAGACCAGATCCACACCACGTTTGGCGAGAATGGCCTTGAGGCTTGCCGCCACCACCGCATCACGGCTAACCTCATCAATCAAAAAGAATATTCTCTTCAAGTCGACTTCCCTGTTCGTTGACTGCGGTCGCTATAGATGCTCATGCTATATCAAGATGCAAAATGTCTTCGGCGATTTCCCGCGCGACGCCATAGCCCCCCTTAGCGAACAAGGTGATGTGCGCGACCGCCTTGACGCTTGGATGGGCATCCCCCGGCGCAATTGCGAAACCAACCTTTTCCATGGCCTGCAAATCGTTCAGGTCGTTCCCCACAAAAGCCACCCGGCACATGTCGATCGCATTTTCGGCGCAAAACGTAATGATAGCCTGACCTTTATTCGATAAAGACTGTATGACAGGCACTTGCAATTTGCGCGCCCTCTGGGACACGACTGAATTTTTTTCCGTGGACATAATCATCGTTTTCAGACCGTGTCGGCGAAATGCATCGAAAGCCAATCCATCCGATCGATTACACACGACAGCTTCCGTGCCATCCTGAAACACGATAACGCGGTTGTCCGTCAAAACTCCATCAAAGTCGAAGACCAACAAATCGATATCGCTCTGCCTAAGTTTGACGTCCGCCCCCATCCTCTATACTCCGAACAGCTTTGCCATCTGCATGTGGAATGACCGGCTTTCTTCGCGACAGGATTTCCTGACACTTTTGAAACGTTCGCGCAACGGCGTACCATCTCGCAGCAAAGCCGTCATGCGATGGTACATCTGTGCCGCCAAGTCCCTCGAAAACGCATCGATCCCAATATCCGCTAACCCGACTTCATCGAGAAAGTCCCACATCCGATCCTGCGTGATAATAGGCACCATGGGAACCCCAACCCCAATACTTGGCGACATTGAATGAACCCGCATGCTAACTGCCAAGTCCACGTTTGAATACAGACCGTAAAATTCCTCAGTCGCATTGATGCGCTGCAGACCCGTGGAGATTGAGTTTTGATGGGAAACCTGCGGCTTGACCCGTTCAGAGTAGTCTGCAACCATCCGGAAATCGTCGAAATAATGTGGGACCAAAATGATATTCACGTCCCGCTCTCCAGCGATCGCCTCCATCACCTCGACAAATGCATCAATGACCCGGCTACGCCGGTCGTTCACACCGCTCCATGATGAAGCCAGCCTCAGAATCGTCTTTTCATGCAGAATGCGCCCCAGTGATCGGGATATGACTTCCCGGCGACGACCACCATATCGATAGATGGCATCCTCATTGTTAAATGCCAGAATGATATTGGAGCGATCTTTCAAGATCTCAGGATAGTCAGAATTTTTGTTGTGCGGAACATACAAACCCGGGTCTGGCAGTTTCTGGATTTTTTCAGAACTAAACCCGATCATTTTCTCCAACCATTCTTTCGTACCATCGTTACGGACTGCGAAAAGCATGCTCGGTTGGTCAACCGCATAACGCACGGCTTGGCGCAATTTGTCCAGGTGGTGAAACGGTTGATAGGACCAGTGGCGGTAGGAGAGTCCGTAGAAAACCACCGGCTTTTTGATTTCCGGCCACAGATCCAACGGCAAGTCGAAACGCATGCCTGCGTTCCTCAGATATTCCCGCCCGTGGATGGCCACTGCACCACCGACGATAAGTCCATCGAATTCGCTGTTCACCCGGTCAACAAAAGAGCGGTCGAAGACTCGTCGATCAAACGTGTAGTCATCCCAGGGCTCATGCGTCCATTCAATCTCTACTGGGAAATCCTCCGCGATGACCCGTTCTGTTCCATAAATCAACGCACCATTGCCGATGTTTGTGCTCGCACTGTTGGCAAGGTGTATGAATTTGAGGCGTTCGATCATACTGACGGACTTCCAGTCGGATACTCAGACATAAGTGGAGTGCAACAGAACTGTCCCTTCAATTCACGCCACTGCCCACTCGGCGTAACTTCGTACGAATAGGCAGCTCAGTCTCATACACCCGCTTTACACCATCACCTGAGACCTCGCGCCAAGTCCGAATGTATTTCGCCATCATTTCCATCCCGCGAGGCTCAAGGCTTGCGGCTTGGTCGCTCCCCCACATCGCACGGTCCAGAGTGATGTGTCGCTCCACCACGCAAGCGCCAAAGCCGACGACAGCCATCACGGAAGGAATGACATCAACCTCATGGCCGCTGTAACCAATTGGGTGGGGGTATCTCTTTCGAAGCGTCCGAATAACTGCAAGATTGAGTTCCTCGTGCTTCGCCGGATATGTGGAGATGCTATGCAAGATCACCAGCGGATTTCCCTTCAGGCTCTCGACGGCCTTATCGATTTCTTCCATGGTGCTCATGCCGGTCGAAAGGATGACCGGGCGCCCCGAGGCCACGATCTTGCCCAACAGTCCGCTATCGGTCAGACACGCCGAAGCGATTTTGTAACAAATCGGGTTGAATTCCTCGAGGAAATCCACGCTTGCCTCATCCCACGGAGAACACATCCATTCGATACCTTTTTCTTTGCAATAGGCATCAATTTCCCTGAATTCATCCTTGCCGAACTCCAGCCCCCGCTTGAGGTCCCCATTTGTAGTACCAAAAACGGATTCCCGCGGCTTGGCCAACTCTTCGGGCGTATACACGACGTCGACTGTCCGCTTTTGAAATTTAACTGCGGAGAAACCGCACTTGAGCGCGTGATCAATAAGCTTCTTAGCCGTTTCCAGGCTGCCATTATGATTAATGCCGATTTCGCCAATGATATAGCAAGGCTCATCCGGTCCGATCAATTTTCCGCCGATGTTAACTGGGGTAACGGTCATATCTGACGCTCTCCTTTGGATACTTCTTTGCCTAAGCCACACGCTCGAAAACGACACCAGGACACATACCAGACGCCCCTCCGCTCCCGGGCAACACTGCACGACACCAGGACCAGGGAGCTTGCTTGGCAAGCTTCCGAAAAATCTAAAACCAGTCCTTGTTACAACAATCGTGGACAACATATGACGTTCACGGCATGAACGTCAATGTCCGAACACCGCTATAACGGATGCATTTTTACTCCCATCGCGCTTGCCAGCAACCGCTTCATCATTTCGAACGGGGCGAGAATGGTGCCGCGGATCCCCCATGCCAGCGCCTGAAAAGGGCGCCTCATCCTCACCATGTTGAGTGCGATCCGATAGCGGGCCAGCCCCCTCTCTCTACGATTGGCACGACGAGCCTTGCCGCTCATCCCTGGCAGCCGGGCCGCTTCGTCGAACAGGTTTTTCGCATCCATGCCCCGCGCCACAAGATATTCAGGTACAACCGTCATCTGCTGGGAGTGTTCACGAATGGACACAAGTATCCTGGGCAGAATGGCAACCCCGCCCACCCGTGCGAGACGCAACCACAACCCGTAATCCTGTGCATATGCGTATTTGGACGGATATCCGCCGACTAGCTCTGCCGCAGCCCGCCGATACATAGACGAGGAATGTGCGATGGGGTTTACGCTGCACAAAAGCTGATAGACATCATCTGGATCAGACGGCCATTCATGTGCGTTCAGAACCCTGTCTCTTTCATCGACCTGCTCAAAATTGGTGCCAACCAGAACGCAATCCGGATGATCGCGCAGATAATCAACCTGTTCTTGCAAACGGGTCGGCTTGGATATGTCATCGGCATCCAGAACGGCGATGAATTCGCCCTGGGCAATGGATAGTGCAGCGTTCAAAGCCGGAGTCCGTCCAAGGCGTTTGCCGGGTTCCACGACCACGATACGCGTGTCCTCAAGGGTTTTGAGCCATTCGAGAGAACCGTCAGTCGAACCATCATCAATAGCAATTAACTCAAAATTGGAAAATGTCTGGTTCAGCAGGCTTTCCACCGCCGGGGCGAAAAAAAAGCCCGGATTGAGAAATGTCATGAGGATGCTGACTTCTGGGATGGTCTTGTCCATGGCCGGTGAATTCCTACGCTTTCTGCAGGACATAGAAGTTGAAGCCGCCATCCTTGGGCCCATCTTCCAATTCCTGCAACGCCAGCTCACGGATCATGGACATCAGATCCTCACACCATTCCGTTTTGATCTCAAAGCGCTTCTCTGCCCCCAATACATTCGCCATCTTGATTAAGTGCGGGGAAAACGGCCGCAATCCGATATCGACGACACTCAAGGTCTGGCGGGAAAGGTACAAGGCGTGCTCCACCACCTTCAAGTCCGTATCCCTGGCAAGGAGCGCTTCAAACGCATCAGGATCCAGGGACCAGAAGTTCTCATCAGCCCGACCGCGGTTAAGCATGGTCCACAACAGGTTCTCCTGCTTAAAGCTCCGACTGTACCCCTTGTAATTGGAATTGGGGAAAACGGTTACGAGCCGTGCGCCAGGCTTCATGTTGCGCGAAATCCAGCCAAACACCTCAACCGGGTCATCAAGCCAATACAGCATGTTTGAAAAGACCATGTCGGCAGTGCTCAAATCGAGCGGCACGTTGGCATCGTGCACACGAATTTCCCGGGCGGACCCGACCGCCAACGCCTGATTGACCAGATTTTCCTTGTGATCGACCGCCAGGTCATAAGCAAAAGCCGGGGAGGTATGGACGAACTTCCTAAAGTCCAAGGACGCCTCGACATCATAGATGTCTTTATTTTCCCAGAACCCTTTTGTTGCGACGGAATAATACCAATCGAACTCCTTCTTGAAGCGCCCACCCAACAAGGAGAACGATGTAAATCCGTTTCCACAGCCAATTTCCGTCTTGCTGTCGGGAACGCGCACGTGCGGGGCGATCAGTTTCGCTGCATGCACGTCCCATGGCACGTTCTCCGGGCGCAGCCATTGCATGTACATCATGTCTTCGATGTATTGATCGATAAATTCTGCATCAGCCATGGGGCTTATTCCTGAGCCTAAATATTTTGTATCTGCGAACTACTGAGAAGCAGGTGCGTTTCCACGACCGCCCGCATGCACCGACGTTCGTCATGGGACAAATCCGCCATTTGGTGGATCGCCTTCGCGGCTTGCACATACGCCATCAACTGATGCGGAGTTGAAGCCGCCGGAATAACCGTCGAAACGTCAGGGCGAGAGAGGATGAACCGTATGGCAAAACCCAGCAACGCATCGCTTGAAACGCCCAAATCCTCCTGAATGCGGCGCAGGCTTTCCAACCGGCTGTTAAACTCCTCACCGGTGAAGAAAGTGCTGCGCGCATCGTTGGCATCAAACGTCGTCTTAGTCGTATATCGCCCGGACAGCAACCCGCTGTTAAGCGGAGAACGGACGATCACAGCGATCCCAGCCTGGTGCGCGGACGCAATCAGTTCATCTGTTTCATGGTACAACAGATTGTATAAGACCTGGATGCAGTCGACGGCCCGAGAGCGCACAGCTTCATACCCGACCGCTAATTCACCCACAATCAGACCCGTATGGCGAACACGTCCCTTGCCCTTCAACCGCGCCAGCGTGTCCGCGATACCGAACGTCCGCCATTGCTCAAGGGTCGGCTTGTTGACCTGAAAAACGTCAATCTCCCGCCCTCCTATTTGGGCTAGGGAGTCCTCAACCGATTTCTCCAGAAAGGGACGGGTAAAGTCTCTGGTCTGATTGCCGATCAGGCCAGCCTTGGTCGCGATGGTCAAACTCTCTCCGCCGTGACGGCGGCGCAAATCCCCCATTTGCCGTTCGGACGAACCATAATTGCGTCCCGTATCGAAAAAGGTCACGCCTTCATGAACGGCCATGTCCAATATCGCCGTCGCGTCCTCCTGCGCCATGAACTTAACACCTTGGTGGGTGTGGTCCGTATTGCCGATTTGCGAGGTTCCAAACCCGAGTTCCGATACCCTCAAGCCCGTTTTGCCAAAAGGTCTTGTTTCCATCACTCTACTCAAGCCAAATCCAACCCCGCACAGGGCGGTTAAATGATTCCATCACGCCGGCGTTGCTTGACGCAAATCCGACAAGTGTCGTCGAGATACCAACGCCCCTCTTTGTGGATCTGTCGAAGACGTTCCATCTGAGGGCTTTTCCAGCATGATTCCACGCTATCACCCTGCATGATGTTTCCCAGAACGAAGCTTTTGTTGTGTTCACGAACCGGGGCACCACACGGCACGACATTACCCTCGACGTCAATCACGGGCATTTCCCAGGGCATGGAACAATGGAACTGCTTGTCTCGGGCATACTTGGTGTTCAGTTCCGCTTCCGATAATGTTTCGTCACCGTCCAGACTTTCGAAATACAGAAAATCCTGGCACTTCTGGAAGGTGATGACGTTCACCCCCTCCTTGCTCTTCCAGAATTCGTAGAACTGCTGTTTTTCGCCCTGATTCTCGGGCATAACGATAAAGCTCACCCGAACCCGGATGTAATCGGCCTGCTTCTCCTTTTTGAGCTTGAGGAAGTGTTCTATGTTGCTGATGACACGTTCGTACTTTCCGCCAACACGGACTTTTTCATAGGTTTCCTTTGTTGCCGCATCGAGGGAGAAGTTGATTTTGGTGATGCCACCGTCGATCAATTTTTCGCTGGTCTTTGGCGTCAACAAATTGGCGTTTGTATGAAGCCAAATATCCAGAACACCCGCGTCTTTCACATCCTTCAGCATGGAAAAGAAGTTTTTGTTCATCAAGGATTCGGCTTCGTGATCCATCAGAATCGAGGAAGGCCTGTGTGCCCTGATTTCCTCAAGCAACCGCTGCCAAACAGCTGCCGACATATGCTTTTCATTTCTTTCGCCATAATTTGCTGATCTCGGACAGAACGGGCATTCCAGGTTGCAGTAATAGCTTGCCTCGATTTCCAGACACAACGGGAAGTCGCCCAAGTATTCCTGCTTCTGTGCTGCTGAAAACCGCTCGCGATAGAGGCGGAACTCTTCCGAGAAGTTGCGTCGCCAACTGTCGTCGATTTCGTTTTCCTGAATGAAGTCCCAGATGCGCTTGATGTCACTCATTACGTTTACTGCTTTTCCGTTTCGTCACGAGACCCGGCCCAACAGGCACGAAGTCCCCCCTAAATACAACATGACTATGGATGATCAATCCAATTTCAATCGATGACGGTTGCAAGCCCGGCACGTGCCGTCACGTCACAGACGCCAGATCGCCTTCACCCAATTCCAAAACCAGGATGCATCCGCGCGTCCATGAGCCACGAGCCAGAGCCGCCTAGCCTCTTGCACAGGATCACTTTGCCACCATGCAGCAACATTACCTTCGATTACGTCGAGATGGCGTAAGGCGTCTTGGGGCGTGTCGAACAGAATACCTGCCTGACGCAAGGTATTGAAATCCCCTTCCTTGTCCGCACTCAGTGGCCACCAGGACGGATTCCAAAATAGCATACACGGAGAGTTAGCCACCAATGCATTATGCATGGCCGTGGACGGATGATCAAAAATCACCAATTCACAACCCAGGATGGCTTCATCCAGATTGCCGCATACGAATTCGATCTCGGGATAATAAGTCTTAAGGCTACCCTCTTCGTCGAAGGCATCGGGGTAGACCTGCGGATACAGCCGATACTGAAACCGTTCCTTGATCTTTGATGACAATCCCGACAGGAACTCCATCTTCTGGCGATAATAAAGGGTGTAACTGGGGAAAATGTCGATACGTGCATCCGTGGCCATAGGGCACCCACCCACAAGCATGATACCTGCGCCTTCGCCATGATGTTTCCCAAAAAAACGCGCAAACCCCGGGAAAGGCAAAGGCACGAAATTGCCACCATAGTCACCGTGACGCATCCACCCCCATGTGATGAAGGCGTGATGCTGGTATTCCATCGCGGCGACATACGGCATAACGCCACTGAACCCATACGCCGTCCCATGCTGAACGGATACGAACCGCTCCCCATGCTTCAAGGCCTTTGCCACGACAATGGACGTCAATTCGTCCAATGTGTCGTACCTCCCGAGCGTCAGGCGTCCAGGGCGGTAGTTCACGCCGTCAGACATGGCGTCCAGTTCCGCAAAGCGCTGCTCGATGCTGGAGGGTATGGTGACGTCCAAAACATCCGATAGAAGCTGTAAAAAAGCCTTCGGAAATCCATTCACCTGATTTCCAGTATCGAAGACAAGGGCTCGGGATCGGCGTTTGGGCGCCAACATCAAACATGCCCGAATCGCATTCCGCGCGAAAAAACCTGGAATGGAAAGTTTCAACTGCTGACGAATCACGGAAATAGGGGGCGGCTCATAGCGCCGCGCATGCCGCAGGGTGGGTATGGCATCCGGTTCCTCGATGACCCACGATTCTGGGGCCAATGCACGCACCGCTTGTGAAGCCAGCCAGACAAAAATCGGGCCGGCATTATACAGGTCATCCACCAATGCCAATGTGTCAGAAACGGGGGGCGCGTCCTCAGCCCCCTTGACGACGAACGCATCTCCCTTTTCCCGATCAACGAAATCCTCAACAACACGATACAATGTCCACAGGTTCTGGGTGATATAAAACAGCCAGTTATATAACACCTGCTTCCAGAAAAGGGCGTCGTAATCCACCCCAAAACGCGCGTTCAGCTTTTTGGCGTTTTGCGCAACCAGATGTTCGGCTAGGGCGGCGGTCATATGGCCGTTACGAATCCGTACGTCACGTTCGAGGAACGGGGTGATGAAGTCATGCGCGAACCACCTGGGATGAACATCCTCGCGTCCTTGAAAACACCACGCCCCGAGAACCTCGTCATCGGCAGGGGCGAAGCCGTCGTCAATGCGACCGATATACAATTTGCGCATGATGAGATTTACACTTCAGAAAGAGAGACCGGACTTCTCTCGCACCATCTCCGCAAGCGTCACATAAGCGTGGGTGCTCTCGATATCCGCAGAACTGAAAGCCACGCCGAATTTCTCTTCAATCGCGAGTACCAGTTCTAGGTGACGCAAGGAATCCCATCCAGGAGTTTCACCCAAGGCTGCCCCAGACAGGTCGTAATCAGCCGGCAGTTTCAAAAAAGCGCGCACGAAATCTGGCAGACCTATCCCTTGACCTATCCCTTGTGTCAGCGGAAGCTCATCTCCTACCATGACGGCCGCGTCCTTTCGGGAAACCGATTGCGAAACAGTGATCGACGAGTCCCGGAGCTGGAAACCGTATGTTCCGTGGCACGTTGAATTGACCCCCATCATCACGTAGGGTGCCTCCACTTCCCTGGCCTGGGCAATGCTAACTACCTGTTCCGCCACCTCTTCAGGCAGCAAAGCCGCGACACCTTCGGGACGCACGCTGTCGGAATAAGAACTCAGAACATAGGTAGGTGCAACCGTCACCGCACGAACACCGAAGGCAGACAACGACTTGTCCAAGCCAGACAAATAGCTGGTCGTCATGCCTTTGGCTGCAGCGTAATCCTCCCAGCCAACGGGAGGCTGATGCATGGCGGTTGACCCGATAGCCACGATCCGCCCGCATTGGCGCCCCAACATTCCCGCGAGAGCCCCATTAACCAAAGACTTCATCGCGCCGTAGGATACCGGCACATGCTGATCTATGCCAGCCAAAACCGGAGCGGATGCTGTATGGATCAAGGCCACTACATCTGTACGGCCCGCTAGGAGTTTCTCCACCTTTGTCTGGCCTGCACGCGTGGCAAGGTCAGCCGAGCAGGTGGTCACGTTCACTCCCTTAAGCTGGCAAGCATCGCTCACCTCCGTGATCACGCTGACTGGCCCACGATGATGGAGGATAAGATCCCATCCCTCATCCGCCAAACGCCGCGCTACGGCTGAACCGATCGCCCCGTTTGCACCCGTCACCAACGCAGCCAGCGATCGGGGCGCAAGCTTGATCGGCCCGGCATCCTGCATCCATTCTTCTTCACGTGACTGAACGCGCATGCTCGCTTGCAGTACGACCTCCGGTTTTTCCCGGCGAAACGCGATGACCTCGATCTGCAGAATCCGCTCAGCCTCCTGGATGACCGCGATCCGCGCCGAATACGTTATGTCCTCATCAAAAAACACGGGCTTCAGCGCCCGGACTTCGTGACCTAGGTAAAGCGACGGGCGGCCTGGCATGAGCATGCCCGCGATCATCGACAAGGGTGACATGGACATATGGACGGGAACGATCGGGCGTTTGAACTTGCTTTGCGCAGCGTAGCGGTCATCCCCGTGCAGCGGATTTTGATCGCCGCTCAGTTTCGCAAAAGCCTTGAAATCAGCCCGCGTGAATTTTTGTGTGAAAATGGCGTAATCCCCAACCTGAAAATCAGCAAAACGCCGCTGTTGTGATTTCGCCATCACCGTCCATCCTCTTCAGTGTTGTCCACGATACGCATCCACGAGGCCAAACCTCGCGATGCGTCTGTCCGGAAAACCCATTCTCCGTCTTGTTCAGACTGGTGAAACCCGGCGTCCTGAAAAACGCTGCGCGCAGGTGTGTTGCGATCCGTTTCTATCACTTCACCGATGACCGCATCCCGGTTGCGGGAACGCGCCTTTTCTATCAGCCAGTACAGTGCGGCGGTTTCAATGCCGCGCCCCAAAATTCGACAAGATAGCAAATAGGAGAGCACGACAGCCAGTTTTTCCCCGGTTTCGAGCCTGGGCCGGTCCCAATCAACGATTAGGACCCCAATGTTCTCGAGAGAGTTGAAGCGGTCTTCCGCTCCGATCACGTAAACCGAAACGCCGCGCTTCACCATGACTTCGAGATCATGACGATCATAACGGCGAGTGGTTGTGTTGAATTGATTGGTCTTGTTGATCAATTGCACCGTTCTCGCTAGGTTGACCTCGTTCAACGGCGATATGTGCAAGCACGTTTCCAACGATGCGTAATAATCGTCGATGTTGTCAAAGGCATCGCGGTATCTGCGCGTTTGTGCACGAACGCGATAACTTTCAGCCCGCTGACGATCCTCGGAAGTCAATTCCACACATTCCATCCAAGGCGTATCGACAAGTGCCTGGGCATACAGAGCGGGATCGGAAGGCAAATCGAGAACCCTTACTCCCGGAAGATTCCGCCGCATCAATTCACGCTCAGCCGGGTTATCGTCAATGAACATGACGCTATGGTGCCCCAGATTCAGATCCTCACAGATCTCCTCAAGGTTTTTCCACTTCATCCGCCAATTGATGCGGTACGCCGACAAGTGTTCGGGACGGATCTTCATATCAGGAAGAGACGCAATCGCATCAAACGCCAAGTCCTCATCGTTCTTGGAACATACAGCCAAAGCCACACCCCGTTCTCGATAGCGCAGCAGCAGCTCCTGAAACGCCTTATAGGCATTTCCGGGGAAATCACCGCCCAACTGCAGCCCCGCCTTTCCATCCTCACCCAACACCCCCCCCCACAAGGTGTTGTCCAGGTCCAGAACAAGCAGACGAACGGTCCGCCCGCTCAACGCCAACACCAACGCGCAGTACTGTCTAGCGAGCTGCCGGGAAAATCCGTCACTGAACGGAAAGCGCCCCATGAACCACATACGCGCATCCAAAGGCGGACCGTCGTAACGTGTTGCCGCCGTCGCCAAGTCGAAAAGGGAAACGCCCGTCAGTTGGCCCAGCGCCTCATCAAGGCTATCGTTCATGGCACGGACCATGGCTGCCACGCCGCGATCGTCCCCATGGTCCGCGTGTCCGAGAGCGGAGGCGCTCATCTGCACGAAGCGGTTGACCACGATATGCGCCCCGCTTTGTTCACGCAACTTCTTGATTTGCTTCAAGTAAACATTAACAGCGCCATGCACTGCTGCGCTGTCCGTCAGGGCGATGGAGGAAACACCGAGCAAGTCCTCCAAGCGGTCAACAAAGAAAACATAGTCCGGGTCAAAGGTGAACAAACCGGAGCCCGGGTCCGCGATCTCTCGTCCTGCCTGACCGAATGGAGGGTGATACAGTTCTATACGCTGATCCGTCACATATTCAGTTAGGGACTGATCCAATGCCGACTGTAAAAACGCAACATTGGATGCTCCCAGAATCGCCACCCGCAAAGGCTTTTCACGTTTGGCCCGGTTACGTTCGCGCAATTTGTGGGATACAACCGTTGGATTTGCGATCAAGCTCAGGGGGTCATCTGCCAGAAGTTCGCGGCACACTGCCGCGATATCACAGCACCTAGCAGATTCCACCCGTCCGTTCCACAACCCTACGGTCTCTATGGACTGGCGCGCAGACAGCATTTCGACGGCCTGCCCGAATTCATTATCTTCCGATACCGCATAGTCACGCACGAACATATCTGCCCGCACATCATCTGCGCCCATACCAAAATCCGCTTGTCCGACAAATGTCTTAAAGTAGCGGTATGGAACATTGGCCTCTTCTTCATAACAATGGAATTGCGTGCAACTACGCCAATCACATCCCAGCATGATCACACGTGCACCGATCCGTTCAAATGCCGCCAATTGGGAATCGGGACCAAACGTCGTAGAATTCGGGGACGCCATAATATCTTCCGCGCGAGGCCCTGCCACGACGTACGAATAGATGGGATGGGGCGTACGCTGGAATTCGTTCAACACCATCGCCCAATCGGCCAGAACGCCGACTTCCGAGGCGCTGGATATATGATGGTACGGGGTGCCGCCACACCAGGAAAACGTAAATGCGGGCAACGCAATCGTACGCCCTTCCTCGATCAAAACGCGCAAGGCGTACAAAAAATCCCACTTGGTAACACCCGCTGGCGGTTGCAAATGTGGCAGCGACGAATGAATCACCAGAACCTGCTCATCATGCGCGCAAGCTCTGAGTGCGTTTAAAATGCTCTGTCTATAGGAGGGCGCAAACGCCATAATTGAACTCGTCAATCCGAAGGCGAAGCGTGGCCCTGCTCACGCTTTTTCTTCTGACGCGATGTCAGCTTGTCTTCGGGAGTGTGGAGGTTCACCCCCTTCTCTCCGACGATCTTCGGCACGCTCTTATATCGTCCCGCCTTGACCCCCGCCTCACCGACATTGACCTCTACCAGTTCACGCACTAGGCCGTACGAGCACTGACGGCACGCCGGAAGATCGTCAAGATACGTATGGCGGCGGAATGCGTCACGCACCTTGCGGTTTCCTACGCCATGCCAAATTTCATACAGAGAATGTGTATTGCAATCGCCAACGATGGTCTTGGCCGAATAGTCCGCGCCGCATTGATGCACCCGCCCGTCATAGGCGATATTCAACCGGTTCCAGGGTTTGGAGCACACATAGTAAGGATCGTATTCCAAATCATCTCGGTCCTCGAAGTCGCGAATATGGTCGGAAATGATGTTGATTCGATCAACGATGCCTTCCCATGCAGCATGGTAAGCATCGGGGTCATTTTCCACCGCGCTCATAACAGATTGGACACGCAGCAAAGGCTTGGACAGCCCCTTGGAATCGCGATACTCCTTCATGTGGCGTACGCGCTTGATCGTCTCCTCGAACACGGCTGGTTGGCGGATTTCGTTATAGACCTCACCCACGCCGTCGGCGGAGATACTCAGCCAGTCCAGGCCGGCGTCGACAAACTGCTCCGCGATCTTCGCATTCAGCAGTTCGGCATTGCTGAGAAACGCAACCTCCTTGATCCCTTTGTCCTTTGCATATCTGACCATGTCGACGATCCGCTTGTTCAACAAGGGTTCTCCCCGCCAGCTGAGCTTGATTGAATACACATGACGCCGTGCCGCTTCATCAATGATCTTGGTGTAAAGCTCCCACTTCATCGTACCCTTGAGGTTGTCAGGCATGTACGTCGTGTAGCACATCGGACATCGCATCTGGCACGAACTGGCGGCCTCCACGTCAATGTGGGAAGGAAAGGCAGGAACTATCATCAGTTTGGGGAAAATACGGAACTTTATCCGATCAACGATATGAGCCCAGATATTTCCCTGTGCGATGAAGTAGGCCAGATCCTTGCGCCACCCCCCAACCGTGAAATAATCCGGCTCGAACTTGAAGTAGTTACTGAAGAAGGATTGGATTTTTTTTGCCAACACGAGGGGGCTCCTTAAAGTGGATCGTCGCGATATTGCTTCCAGAGCCGTGGAACGTTTTGATTGGACGTGCGCAGTTCTGGGTTCGCATCCAAGAAGGCAATGATTTCGTCAAGCGTGAAATTGTCACGCCCCCCGAAATGAACGACGATGGCATCAATGACCCGAGCATCCTGGAGTGTATCAACCTCGATTTCCAGTTCAGGTCGACGCTGCGCTCCGCCGGCTTCTACGTTGAGAACCCCGTATAGCTTGGGGTTCTGGCGAATGTAAAGTGTACCGTGTTCCCGAATGGCAGGATCGTTCGCGCGTTGGGCCGAATCACGCAGGGCATCGACACGGAAGACTTCGACCTCCATACCCGGCGGAAATGTCGTCACCAAGTCGTTACCCACAAAATCGAGTGATTTCTCAAACAAGAAACGCTTCACCATGGCATCAACTATCGCTGGATCCAGCAACGGGGCATCCCCGAAAGCCAAAACACCTATGTCTGCTCCCTGGCTATCCAAAGCTCCCAACAACCTGCCCAGAACATCATTTTCGTCACCGCGAAAACAAGCCACGTTTCGCGTCGCACAATACAATTCGACCGGATCGTTTTCCGGATTTTCGGAGGTCGCGACAACAATGCCGTCAATACTCCGGCATCGCATCAGACGGTCGAGCAAATGCCCCAACAGTGGTTTCCCACAGATTGGCATCAGCATTTTTCCAGGCAACCGGGACGACCCCATTCGGACTGGGACGACAGCGATGATGCGTTTTCGGCTCATCGTGCATTGACCTCCTGAATTTCCTCAAGAAGTCCGTTTTCAACCAACTTCACCGCCGCAACACACAAGTTTGAATAGGGCTGTGCCGAACGTTCGGCGATATCGACCATGTCCATGGTTCCATCGGCCAAAAACATCATCCAAGTCAAAGCATCAACTTCAGCCTCGATACTCATGGCGCATTTCTTGACGTTACCGAATTGATTATGCGCCCCGCCAATTTGGGGATACAGACCACGCTTTCCCAATTGTGGCTCGCAATAGGGCATGGTGGTTTTGAAGACCCTATTTCGCTCTAAAATCTCTATCGCGTCGATGTACATTTTGAGGGTAGACAGAAGGTTTTCCCCAGTCACGAAATCAGGATCATCCAGGGACGTATGATAGTATGCATAGTCGTAATACTTGTCCTTGGCGATGGTGCACATGGGAATGCGAAATGCAGGCATTGAATATTGCCGCTCATCGGACCCATCCGGAGCGAAGGGTCTCAACCACGGTTCAATCCCCGCATCGCGGAATGCCAGCTTGACCGCACGGTCAATCAAATGGTCTCCGAGAAACGTTTCCTTGTAAGCCAAGGGCCCCGGTCCGCCGCAACACGACAGCACGAACCCACCTTCTAGGTTTTTCATGGCCAACTCGTTGTGCGCCAGATAGCTAATCGCGCCGATTGTTTCCGGGACCCATACAATTCGATAACTGTGGTGAAGTTCTTCTTTTTGCGATAGATAACGGTTGAGAAAAGCCGTCAGCACTACCCCCGACTGATTGTCGTTGGCCATCCACGGATGGCAGCAATAGGTGGACAGAAAGAATTCTCTGCCGGATGTTCCCCTTAACAACTTTTCGCCAAAGTTCAGAACCCCGTCTTCAAGTGTGCTGTCTATCACAACATGGTACCGCGCGTTCCGGTCCATGGCTTCGAGCTGCTTTTGCGTCAAGCAGAACCCCCAGTTTTCCCTATAATAACTGGTCCGATACGGGATCGCATCGGGCAAGTTTGGCAAGGTGTGAAGGTGCGGCTCCAAATCAGCAAACGCCATTTCTTCACAGACCGGCACGCTGTATCCAACCACATGCAAACCATTCCGCCGAAAGTCGACCACCCGTTGTCCGTCTAAGGTGGAGATATGAGCGTCACGAATATTCCATTCCCGTGGGATCTGCCAGTCGTAAACCTGTGCGCCGGACGGATATTCCTGAATCTCAAGATCAGCGACCTCCTGAACGACCCTCAAGGTTTCCCGCACTCCATCCCCAGTCAAAGAGCGGGTGATTGGATACAGCCGCTTCAACAGGCTGTGCAGTTCCGCAGCCGACGGGAGAATAGGTCCCTTCACACCAGCTCCTCCCACTGCAATATGTGGTCTTCTTCCAGGTCAATCCGCACCTTGCGGCCGATAACCTCGTCCCAATGCACGGGACTAATGCCATGGGCTGGGCGTTTGTAGGTAATGTCAATCTCATGGATCGTTTCACCGGTCTTCAGCGCCCGCTCAAGAACGATGGAACGCCTAGCGTGTTGGCGCGCGGGGGCCTCATCCGGTAGCGGCATCTTCGTCGAGAAGCCGTTCACCGTGCACAACAGATCAATGTTATGGATAAATTTTTTCAGGTCCTCGACATCCATGGCATGATAATGGTCGTTACCCGGAAGGGACTTGTCGTGCGTGAAATGCTTTTCCAACACCACTGCGCCCTTTAGCCAAGCAGCAGACAAAATCAGCATGCGATCATCCGGCAACGTGTGGTCGGAATATCCGACCAACACATCTGGATACGCGCGACGCAAGCCGCGAATCATATTGAGGTGCGCGTTTTCATTGGGACAGGGGTAATTCAGGACGCAGTGAAGAAGCGCAAAATCCCTGCATCCCGCTTTCTTCAATGTGAACACGGCAGTGTCGATTTCACCCAAGGTTGACGCCCCAGTAGACAAAACCACCGGCTTGCCCTTGCTCGCCACTTGGCGCAACAATGGCACGTTGGTGAGGTCGGCTGATGCAATCTTGTGGAACGGCACCAAGGGATCCAGGAATTCAACCGCATTGGAATCGAACGGGGTAGACAGGAAATCGATTTCCACGTCGCGACAATGGTCGGCCAGCGCCACGTATTCGTCGGGGCCGAACATGTCGTATTTCTGAAACAGCTTGTGTTGGCTGGTGGTCGGTTCCTTGGCCGTATCCCAGTAAGCCGGGCTGTGCCTGGAGGCGATCCTGTCGGCTTTGTAGGTCTGAAACTTGGCGGCGTCCGCGCCCCCTTCCTTGCACAGATCAATCAAACGCCGAGCGATGTCCATGGAGCCTTCGTGATTGACGCCGATTTCGGCGATCACGTAGGGGCGGCTGTCTCTACTGACATGCCTGCGTCCCAACGTCATGTCTTTCATTGCATATTTCCTTCGCGCAGTTGATCCAACGCCTGACGAGTCATGTCGATCATGGTGGCGAATTCCCCATCACTCATCCAATGATGAAATGGAAACGACACCATATTGTCGAAGAATTTGTCTGTTTCTGGACAGTTCGCCACACCGAAACCAGCCTTTTTAAACATCGGATAGCGATAAAGTGGGTGATATTGGACCACCGTCTTGATGCCGTAGGTGTACGCCAGCAGCGCCAGCAGGTCATCTCTCGTCGCGCCGTATTCTGCACCGTCGTAACGCACCGCCATTAGGTGCCATGCATGACCGCACCCGTCGGGCTGGCTTTGAAAAACCAACTCGGGATAGTCGCGAAAAGCCTCAATGAAACGTTTTGCACGATTGGCGCGTTCGCTGTTGATAACATCGAGACGTCTAATCAATTGCGTGCCGAGTGCGCACTGGACTTCCCCGATGCAAAAGTTATAGGGCCACAATCCCTCAACGTCGAAATCTACGTTACTCATGGCCGGGATCCAATAATGTGCCCGTTCCCCCCTATACGGCCGCATCCCATTGTGGCGCAGGCCAGGCGTTAAGACGGCAAAGGCGTCGGACTTCATCGTCAGCATGCCGCCTTCCCCCAAAGTCGAGATGTTCTTATGCGTATGGAAGCTAAAGCATCCAAAATCTCCAATGGCACCAGCCCGCCTTCCCTTGTACTGCGCACCGGCGGCCTGTGCGGCATCCTCAATAACCAGAAACCCATGCCGAGTTGCCAGGCCCATAATTGGATCCATGTCACACATCAGTCCATACAAATGAACCACAACAACAACTTTGGTGGAGGACGTGATCAAAGGTTCGATAGTTTGGGCGGTGATAACGCGCGTTGAAGGGTTGATATCGGCCCAAATCAATTTCGCGCCGGTGCGAGCAAACGGAATAGCCGTAGCAGCAAACGTATGAGCAGGGAGAATCACTTCATCCCCGGGACCGATGCCGGACAACAAGGCCGACAATTCCAAAGCCGCCGTGCAACTGGAAACGGCGAACGCATGGTTGGCACCGCAATAGTCCTTAAACGCGTCTTCAAACTCTACCTGATAATGCCCCTGTGTCAGAGGATCTGCCTCGGCCATAACGCGGGCCACCGTCATGATTTCCTCTTCCGTATAGGCAAGGCCACGTCCGCTCCAGTTGACCTTCATCGTATTTTGATCTCTCACGTCCATATGCTTCCTAAAGGATGGCATGGTGGTTGGCATTACTACCGACCAAACTTTTCCTGCAACTTGGTTTCGTATCGATCATAAACCGACTTGTTGTTGGTCATGTTTCCTTCGTGCTTGCGATACCGATATAGCGGCAATGCGACCCGGTGGATTTCATACTTCTCCAGAAAGCGTTTCCGCAATTCCTGATCCTCATGCATCAGGAAAGTTTCGTCATAAAGGCCGATGCTGATAAGCAAATCCGTCCGAAACATGATGCCGCAGCCAATGGGCTGTTCTATGCAATTGACGCGATCTAGCACTTTTTCATTTTCATCAATCAAAAGATAATCACACGCAACGGCATCCCACTCCATGTTGTCTTCAAGGAATTGGCTCAAAACATACAAATAGTCGGATCGCACGTAATCGTCGGCGTCAACGCGAACGACGAATTTACCCCGGGCCTGCTTGATGGCCACGTTGAGCGATGCAGGCAGCCCCATGTTCTTTTCATTGTGATGCTGCAGGATTTGGTCAGCAAATAGCCCCATGGCATAGGCTGTCCGGTCTTCGCTGGCGTCGTTTACGACAAGGATTTCATATTCGTCATCCGGCAGGCTCTGAGCCAAAAGTGAACGGATAGCCCGCCCGATATGGCGTTCTTCGTTGTAAGCCGGAATAATCACTGAAATGTTAGGTATTTTTGTCATTTGATACTCGCACCCTGCGTTAGGGGGGGTTACATGCGTTGAAACAAGCCCGTGACCTTTTCAAATGTCAAAATGGACTTAAAGTCCGTACCAAGGGCGTTCCCCAGGGGTTTTTCATGGATGATCGACGCAGCATACAATCTCTGCATCTGGGTATCGTCGAGTCCTTCGCACACGCCTCTGGGTAGCTCTATCCTGTTTTGCGATATCATGTTCCTGAATTCTTGGGTTTCCTGCGGATAAAACTCGTCCATCACATTCATGACGACGCAATTGGCAATGCAATGGCGCATACCCAAGACCATGCTAAGGCCTGCCGACAACGGATGAACCACCCCCACATAGCTGTTGCCAATGGCCGTCCCCCCCAACAACGAGGCAACCATCATCTTTTCCCGGTTGGCAACGCTTTGCATGTCCCCCAACCCGAACACCTCCCGGCACAGTGTCAGCGCCTGGTCTGAACAGGCGTCGGCGAAGGCGTTGCGGAAGTTTCCCTTGAGAGATTCGATGCAATGGATATAAGTATCCATGGCTGTATAGAAATACTGGTCTCGCGGCACGGTTTGCGTCAGATCCGGATCCAGTACCAACGCATCGAACACCGTGAAATCGCTGTTCATGCCCAGCTTGAGATTTTTGGCGTGGTTCATCAAAACGCATGTCCGCGACGCCTCCGCCCCCGTTCCTGAGAGCGTGGGAATACCGATTTTGTATACCCCCGGCACTTTAAGCAGGTCCCATCCCTGATAGTCCTCCGCGCGCCCTCCGTTCCCCAGTATATTTGACACGGCCTTGGCCACGTCCAGAGTACTGCCACCACCGATTCCAACTACCGCTCTGATCTCCTTGGCGCTTTCGCGGACCCGAGCAGTCACGTCGTCAATCTGCTCGGTGGTTGGTTCGTCAGTGGTGTCAATAAACAACACCAGGTCACTATCCCCAACCGGCAATCTCTCAAGCAGAGATCCATTCTCGAAATAGTGGTCGATCAGAAACACCGTCGGAGCCAGCGCAGGGCCATTGGCTTTCTCCAACAAACCACTCAGCTGTGCCAAAGCACCCGATCCGATGTAGTAGGCAGGCACCGTCCTTGTGATTCTCATGATGTTTTCATCCCACTTTGCCAGTTAACGGACCACCGGGTTCGGAAACAAGGTCCAATTCCTGATGATCCAGCAAATATTTATATGTTCCGTTTTGTTCGACAAGCTCATCGTGTGTCCCTTGCTCAACTACGGTTCCGTCACGCATGACAGCGATCTGATCGGCGCTTCGTATTGTGGACAGCCGGTGAGCGATCACCAGAATGGTCTTATCCTTACGCAACGACCCCATTGCCTGCTGAATCGCTTGTTCGGTCACGCTATCCAAATGACTTGTCGCCTCGTCAAGCACCAACAGATCCGGATCCGCCAGGACTGCCCGGGCTATTGCAATACGTTGTCTCTGACCTCCGGAAAGTCTTGCGCCTCGTTCACCAAGCATCGTGTTGTAACCATCAGGCAAATTGTCAATGAATTCGCTTGCAACGGCCAACTTCGCGGCGGCGCGAATTTCGTCCATGGTGGCATCTTCACGCGCGAACCGGATGTTGTTGGCCACGGTGTCGTTGAAGATGAAGATATCCTGGCTGACAATGCCGATCTTCTTTCGCCAACTCCCGACCCGGTAGTTCAAGAGGTTCACACCATCTATCAACACCTTACCGCTTTGAGGATCATATAAGCGCGACAGAAGGGCGACCACGGTCGATTTCCCGGCACCCGACGGACCAACGATGGCCACCATCCGTCCTTTTTCGACGGTCAAAGAAAACTTGTGAAGTGCCTTAGCGACGGTTCTCGGATAAGCAAACTCAATACCTTGTAATTGGATCTTGTTTTCAAGCCCCGTAAAGGTCAGATCGCCGTCAGATTGGCGATATTTCCGGGCTTCATCTTGGAATGCGCGTACCGCATCGAACGCGTGCATGTGCTTGGCGATGCGCGTGCGTGACGTGTTAATGGCGGTCACCGGCGACAATAAGCGCATCATCACGAACAAAAACAATAAGATCATTCCAATCCACTCGTCAGGATTGCCATCGTGGATGGTGACGCTGGCAAACAGCAGAAAACAAATGAACAAGCCAGCGGAGATGCTAATAAACGGTCCAGGCATCATGGTGTACAGCGCTGCCTTGTATTGCGCGCTCAAATAGCGATCCAGCGCATGTCCGAACACCGCGCTCATACGATTTTCAGCCACGAGCAGGCGGATGAGGCTCAAGCCGCTGAGACTTTCCACCATGATCTTGCCCAGGTCGTTTCGAACTTGGGTCTCAGCATGCCCTGCAACATAAATGGGGCCGGTGGTCACTTTTTTTAAAATCACCGACATCAGGAACATGAACACGAACGCCAGCGCAGACATCTGCGGAGAGACGATCACCATCATTGCCAAGTACAACACCAACACCATGAAATTCCACGTGATATCGGCCATGTTTTGCAACACCGCAATTGACCTTTGAGGAAGGTCGGAAATGCAGTTCAACAGTTCTCCCGAATTCTTGCTGTTCACGAAGCCGAGTTCTGCGGCCATGATGTAATCATAATTGTTCAAAATCATCTGATTGCCGAGACGGAATGGTAGCACAGCACTTATAACAGTGACGATGTACTGGATCATTCCGCGGCAAAAAATCACTGCGCCAAGCACCATCGCCGCTATTTTCAGCTTTTCCGCCTGCCCATAATCACTGAACAAGTCGGAAATTTTCCCCAGCAGCGGAAGCGTTTTGAACGCATTGTTGCTTCCCTGTGCCTCCAACACGGGTATCAGAAGCGAAATGGTCATGCCTTCACTCAAAGCCATCAGCATCGAAAACACGATCAGCAATAGAAACAGGCGGCGCTCCTGCGCCATCATTCCGAGGCACTGCCGGATGAATCGAAAGTTATCTCTAAGTTTAAGCATCCCCTAAGTCACTATCGCCCTTCACACCACAGATTTCAGTAATCCGCGTCACCCCAACAGTTCGCGGAAATGCCGGATGGTCTGCTCCAGGCCCTGTTCCAGCGTGACCTTGGGCTCCCAGCCCAGCTCGGTCTTGGCCAGGGTGATGTCCGGGCAGCGCTGCAGCGGATCGTCGGTGGGCAGATCCTTGAACGTCAGATCGGATTTCGACCCGGTCATGCCGATCACCTTTTCCGCCAGCTCGCGGATGGTGAATTCCCCCGGATTGCCCAGGTTCATCGGACCCGTCACCCCTTCGGGCGACGCCATCAGCGCCAGGAACCCGTCGATCAGGTCGTCGACATAGCAGAACGACCGCGTCTGCGAGCCGTCGCCGTAAATCGTGATCGGCTCGCCCTTCAACGCCTGGATGATGAAGTTGCTCACCACCCGCCCGTCGTTGGGATGCATGCGCGGACCGTAGGTGTTGAAGATGCGCGCCACTTTGATGTCCATGCCGAACTGGCGGTGGTAATCGAAAAACAGCGTTTCGGCGCAGCGCTTGCCTTCGTCGTAGCACGCCCGCGGGCCGATGATGTTGACGTTGCCGTGGTAGCTTTCCACCTGGGGATGGACGTCCGGGTCGCCGTACACTTCCGAGGTCGAGGCCTGGAAAATCCGCGCCTTGGTCCGCTTCGCCAGGCCCAGCATGTTGATCGCCCCGTGCACCGACGTCTTGGTGGTCTGCACCGGGTCGTACTGATAATGGATCGGGGACGCCGGGCAGGCCAGGTTGTAGATCTCGTCCACCTCGACATACAGCGGGAACGTCACGTCGTGGCGCATCAGCTCGAACCGTGGATCGCCCATCAGGTGCACGATGTTGTCGCGCGGTCCGGTGAAAAAGTTGTCCACGCACAAAACGTCGTGGCCCTGCCCCAGCAGCCGTTCGCAAAGATGCGAGCCCAAAAAGCCCGCGCCTCCGGTCACCAGGATGCGCTTGCGGTCAAACATGTGTGTCACTTCCAGACTGACCCTCTACCTATGATGTTTTTTCTCGACATTTAAAAATGAATTCATCAGTGACATAAGCCCGCTATAAAGGTCGATCTGCGGTCGCCAGTTCAGAATACTTTCTGCATGCGAAGTGTCGCCGCAAGAGTTACGTATGTCTCCGACACGTGCATCGTCATACCTAAGCTCTCCACTTTTATCGCAAACATTACGCGCTAGATCCCGCAACGTTTCTGCCAACTGCAAAATTGTAACAGGGATGCCCGTTGATACATTTGCAATCGGTCCGCTTATTGCGGCACGCGCCATCGCCGAGATAAACGCCCGCACAACGTCATCAACGTGCACGAAATCGCGTTTCTGGCCCCCGTCACCATGTATGGTAATATCACCGCCGTGCAACACCCTTTCCATAAAAATCGAAATGACCCCTGAATATGGTGAATGAGGATTTTGTCGTGAGCCATAAACGTTAAAAAGGCGCAACCCGAATGAGGAGATCCCATGAACGACGCCACATGCTCTAGCGTGCAGTTCACACGACAACTTATCCGCGCCATACGTATTGATCGGGTCGAGTTTGTCGCCTTCACAAATTGGCATGCACTGAGGGTTTCCGTACACAGCAGCTGAAGAAGCGTAGACGATTGGAATTTTATTATTTAGTCGCGATACAGTTTCCAAAATTGTTAGTAGGCCTCCCGCATTGATTCGATGGGTTTCAAGAAGATGGATCCGCGAACGTTCAACCGACGACACCGCTGCCAAATGGAAACACCCGTCAATTCCGTCCATGGCATGGGCGACTGCAGAGCGGTCTGAAACGCACCCGACCATCAATTCGGCATTAGGATGGAGATGCTCTATACTGCCGGTAGACAGATCATCAAGAACCCTCACCTGATTGCCATATTCGATTAAGGCATCAGCCAGATGCGAGCCAATGAAACCCGCCCCCCCTGTAACCAAATACTTAGGCATCCATCACTTCTCTTTCGGAAAGCACAAGCTGCAGAGCCACCCGCCTCATTAAAACAATATCAATCACATCAAATCCAATTTTCAGACACGCTACCGCACTCCGGGTGAATCGCCCGAAGTGTCATGATCACATTTCCCCGCCATGTCCGTCAGGACGCCTTGGCGAGCGTCTCCATCGCTGCGCTGACGCGCACTTCCCGGCCCATCAGGTTGAGCAGCAAGATTACACGCCGCTCATCCGAGACTTCCGCCAAAAGGGCCGTGTGGTCGGCGAACGCGCCTTCGCGAACGCGCACCCGGTCGCCGACTTTCAAATCCGGCGCCAAATTCACCGCGCCGCCGTTCTCCCGCGCCTGGATCGCATCGACGATCCCATCCGGCAGCGCCCGGGGCTCGGAACCGAACTGCACCAGATGGATCACCCCCACCGTCCCGTTGACGGATCGCCAGCGCTGTGCCTTCAAATCCATGGTTACGAACACGTAACCGGGAAACAGCGGACGCAACACGGTTTGCGTCTTGCGGGCATGGCGCACCTGCTTGCGATAGCGCGGCAAATAGGTTTCGAAGCCCTGATTGTTGAGATGCCAAACCGCGCGCTCTTCCATGCCGGTTTTCGTGCGCACCACGAACCACGCCTTCATGCCTCGTCCCCTCCCCTGGAATTCAGGTGGACATGCAGCAACGGCACGGCGAAAACCCGTTCCGGGGCGATGTGTTTGATCAGGGTGTCGAAGGCATCTTGCGGGGCGTCGACGCAGGCGATGACCACGGCGTCTATGTTCTGCTCCAGCGCGTCGGCCACGGTGCCGACGACCGGCGCGCCCATGAACGTGGGCTGGTTGCTACCCGGATGAATGACACAGGCGATCTCCACTTGGCCATCCTGGGCCGGAAGCATGGCGATTTCCGCCAATTCGCCCGCACCATAAAGGGCAATGCGGCGGAAATTCCGTTCGGTGGCGGCCGCGTACACGGTTTCATATTCTTCGCGCGCCTGACGGAAGAACGCCAGCGATGACGACAAATAGTCCGCCACGAGACGGCTTTTTTCCCGAAACCCCTTGGGCGTCACGTAATAGGCGTAGCGCTTGGCCGGGGCCTGTTGCGCCTTGACCAAGCCCTTGCGCACCGCACGTTTGAGCAGGCTGTTGGTGAGCCCGAGGGCAACGCCGATGCTGGCGGCGAGGCCACGCTGCGTGACCTGATCCCCATTCTCAAGGGTCGCGAGCAACGACAGGGTCGCTCGATCAGACAGCTTTAGCTTTTCATGCACTTCGGCGGCATCAGACATAATTCGGAAACTCACCCAACGACGACGCGTTCACGCCATGAACATGCGTTTTAAAGCCCCCCTCCCCCCCCTGTCAACGCATATGTTCACGGGATGAACAAGACGATCCGCATGCCGGATCCGCGCGTTCAGGGAATCCGCACGCGCCCTTGCTGATGAAAGGCTTCGCATGTTCCCAACAATCTTTGGGACACGTCGCCCGACAGCGGCGAGATGTGGGCCCACAGATACTGGCGGAAATGCTCGGAGAGCATGGAATGACCGGCCTCGCGCTTCGCCCATTTCCAGGCGCGGCCCGCCGCGCGTTGCAGCATGCGGGCCTTCAGCTTGCCGTCCAATTCGGGGTGGTCGGCGACGAAATAGCCCAGCGCCGCGTTGAGGTCGTGCAGCACCTGCGCCCCCCCGCCCAGGCCCGAGGCCCGGTTGTCCACGTCGACGGGGGCCCAGTTGAGAATGCTGGGAACCAGCGCGAACTTCGACCTTTCGGCCATGCGCAAGGCGAAGGAATAGTCTTGGATGAACACCCGCGGGTCGCACCCGCCCATGCTCCGCACGGCCTCGGTCTTGGCCAGCACGCAGGTCAGATTGAACAGGGCCTTTTTGGTCACGGCCTCCAGCGGGTCGTCGATCAGGCGCGGCGCTTCGCCGGATAACGGCGTGTCGGGGGCGTCCATCTTGTCCGAATTCGACGGCACCTCCTCGCCCAGGCTGTAGGCCATGTCGACGCCCAGGTTTTTTACGGCTTTCAACAATTCCGAGGCGGACAGCGGATGCAATATGTCGTCGCCGTCGACGAACTTGATGTAGGGGCTGGAGACCGCTTCGATGCCGCGGTTGGTGGCCAGCGCCGGACCGGCGTTTTTCTGCGAAATGATGTTCACGTTCTCGACCCCCTGGGTGTGTTTTCTCAACACGTCCAGGCTGTCGTCCGTCGATCCGTCGTCCACGAAAATGTATTCGCACGGCCCCACGTCGCGTTGCGCCAGGATGGCTCGTGTCACCTGGGGGATGAACTTGGATTTGTTGAAGACGGTGACGACAAAGCTGACTTCGGTCATGGTGTTGCCTTCCGCTGGCGATCGAAGATGGTCTCGCGAGTCCCTCCGCCCGGGACCTTAGCATCCGATTCTTCCGGTTTCACGAAAACATTTGCCGCAAGGCGTCGTCCAGGGGGCGCGGCGCAAGCCCCAAGATCGTCCGCATGTCCCCGGTGTCGAAGGCCTTGTCCTCGCGCAGGCGCCGCAACTCGCCCTTGCGGATGCTCGGCACTGCGGGAAGAATCGTGGTGAGCCACGCCAGGAACGTCATCAGGAGATAGGGCAACGGCACCACCCAGACGCGCTCGCCGGCGGCCCGGGCAATGGCTTGGACGAAATCCCTGTAGGACACCGCCTGGGGTCCGGCGATGATGATTTCCCGCCCAACCGCGTTCGGAGCGCCCATGGCGCGCACCACCGCCTCCACCACGTCGTCGACGTGAATGGGTTGGATCAGGCTTCGTCCGCCATCGGGCAGGGGCATGACATGGAATTTTCGGATCAGGCCGTGGATCCGCCGCACGTTGTTCTCGCCTTGCGCGCCGATGATCATGGACGGATGCAACACCACCCAGGGCATGTCCACGCCGCGCAGGAACGCCATGGCGTCGCGCACCTGATCGGCCTTGGCGTCGGGAAACCGGGTCAGGTGACGGGTCGATCCCAACACGATCAAACGCGCCACGCCGGGCGCACACAACCCGGCGATGGCCTGGGTGAACCGTGCGTGGGCGGCGTTGACCACCACGTCGCCGGGCCGGATCAAATGGGCGGCTCCGTCGCTTTGCGTCAGGTCGAACGCCGCCCCGTCCCCCGGCAGGGTTCCCAGGACATCCCTGTTGCGGCCGACGGAAAGCGTGACATGCCCCAAAGCGTGCAGACGGCGCACCAGCTGGCCGCCGACCTTGCCGGTCGCGCCGAAAACGACGACGCGGGGTTGAGAGGATGCGTTCATGGCGACCGGAACCCTTTATATCCGAAATGTCCGGTTGCATAACCGTGACGGATCTTCGATAAATTCGGCTTGCGCTGGTGAGACGGGGATCATATACGCCGCCCTATCGGCACGGTATAACAATCTTGCCCACCAAAGGAAATGCCCGCCTCCTGGAGGAAAAGAGTTTGAAACGCGTTTGGAGAGGTGTGAAGACCGGTCTTGCGGTCCTGGCCGTCAGCCTTGCGCTGGCGGAAACCTTCAGCGCGATCAGCGTGGAAGCGGGTTTGATTTCCGCTCCGTCGCCCAACTACCGGATGCCCGGTCTGACGCCGTTCTGGTCCGACATCTCTCCCGAATTCGGGGTATGGCATCCCCCCGAAAGCCGGTATGTCCATACGACGGGCTGTTTCAACGTCACCTACGACGCCAATGCCCACGGCATGCGCGACCGCGCCCGCGAAGTTCACGCGCCATCGCCCCGTACGGTGGTGTTGGGAGATTCCTTCGTCGAGGGGTTCGGCTTGAAAGTCGAACACCGCTTCACCGACATCCTGGAAGCGCGCACCGGGATCGAGCACTTGAACTTCGGCACCTCCGGAACCTTCGGACTGGTGCAGCAGGTCTTGCTCTACGAGACCCTGGCGTCCAAATTCGACCATGACCGGGTGATCTGGGCGGTGTTGCCCAACAACGATTTCGAAGACGATTCCCCCACATTCGGCGCCGTCGCCCATTCGAAACGCTACCGTCCCTACGCCGTCGCCGACGGCCATGGGGGCTTCATGATCGAATATCACGACCCCGCCTACCTCAACGCGGACACGCAAAGCGACAAGGAAAAGCGCAAGCAGCGTCGTCGCGCGTTCCGCCAGTTCCTCACCAATTTCACCTATACGGCCAACGTGGTGCGTTACATCACCGCTCTCCTAAATTACCGCGAGGCCCAGACCCGGGGAAAGGATATGGGCGGCGCGCAGCTTTCGGGAGGGTCCGCTTATTGGGACTTCACGGACGTGCGGCTTTCGCGCATGTTGTGGGCGCTCGGGCGAGGCATCGATGGCGCGGGCGAGCGACCCGTCGATATCGTGGTGATCCCGGTGGAGGGCGATATCGAACGCTTCGCCCGCGAAGGTGGCCCGGCCCCGCTCAGCCGCCATCTCACGGCCTTTGCCGAGACGCGCCCGAACGTGCGGCTGATCGATATGCTGGAACCATTCGCCGCACACCCCGATTGGCGCTCTCTCTATCATGCCTGCGACGACCATTGGAGTCCCGCCGGCGCGGCGTTCGTCGCCGACCTTCTCGAGAAACGGATATACGAGGCAGCCCAATGACTCTGCGCCAACGCATCGCATCCGTTCTGAAAAGCGTCCTTCTGTTGATCGTCGTCGTGCTGGCGTCGGCCGAACTGTTCAGCATGATCAGCGTCAAGGCGGGCCTCATCAAGGCCCCCGCGCCGAGCTACGCCCCGCCCGGCACACAACCCTTTCGCCAGGACCTCGACCCCAACTTCGGCCTGTGGCATCCGCCGCACGCCCGCATGGGCCATGTGGCGAGCTGCTTCAACGTCACATACGAAAGCAATTCCTATGGCGCACGGGACGTGGAGCGCGTGCGCGACGGCAGTCCGGAGCGCACCGTGGTGTTGGGCGATTCCTTCGTTGAGGGCGTGGGTCTTGCCCGCGAGGACCGTTTTACGGAACGGCTGGAAGCGGCGCTGGGGCGCGAGCACCTGAATTTCGGTATCGCCAACGCCGGGCCGACTCATTACCTGCAGGTCTATCGCCATCTGGCCAGGGAGTTCGCGCATGACCGGGTCATCGTCGCGGTTCTGCCCAACAATGACTTCCGCGACGACGATTTCGAGCTCGGCAGGACCGCGTTCGCCGACCGCTACCGTCCCTATTTCGTGCGCGGCGAAACCGGCGCATGGACGCTGATCCACTTCGACAAGGCCAACCTGGGAACCGGCGGCAACAGCGACGAGGAAGTGCGCAAGCATCGCCGCCGCGCGATGCGCCAGTGGCTCACCAATTTTTCCTACGCCAAGAACGTCTGGAATTACGTGGGCGGGTTGATGAAGCAGGACGCCTTCGGCATGATCGACATGCACGGAGCGTTTCGTTCGGTTTACGACGAACGCCCGCCATCCGGCTTCTACGATTACGGTCCCGAGGACTTGGCGCGTCTCGAACATGTGCTCGACCTGCTCGACCGGGAAAGCGGCGAACGCCCCGTGAGCGTGGTTCTGCTGCCCCTGCTGCTGGACTTCAACCGCTTCCGCGCCGAGGGAACGGCCCCGCTATCCAAGGCGTTGCAGGCGTTCGCCTCCACCCGCCCGGACTTGGACGTGGTTGATCTGTTGCCCGTGTTCGCCGCCCAGGACGACCCTGCGTCGTTCTATCTGGAATGCGACGGCCACTGGAACGCGCGCGGCGCCGAACTGGCGGCGCGCTCCCTGCTCAAGGACGTTTACGGCAAGGGCGACTGATACAAAGCATCCAGCGCCTCGTTGACGATCTTCGCCACCTCGGCTTGCCCGGCCTTGTTGTAGTGGATCCAGTCGTAATAGAGCCGCGTGTCCTTCGGCATCGTTCGCGCCAGATCGATCACGGCGACATTGCGCTGCTTGGCGAGGGAACGAACCGCGTCGTTGTATTCCTCCAACACCTGCCACCGCGTCGTCCCATCCAGGCCCAAGGCTTGTTGCACCCGTCCCAGGTCATGACCGGTCGCCGGATCCGTGGCTGGTCCGAACAGGGCGGGTTGGGTGATGAGAACCGGCTCGATCCCGTTCTTCAGCGTCATGTCGATCAGCGTTTCGACGCGCTGCCGGTAGCTGGGAAGGTAGACGTCGCGATGGGACGTCAGAACGGCCTCCCGCTCCCTTGAGGAAAGCTCGACGCGCCCGGAATGCGCCAGGGCATTGGCCCAGTCCCCGGTGAAATCGTGCGTCAATCCGAAGCTCTTGGCCTTGCTGGCGCGCTTGATCACGGTGATCAGTTTTCCGATCTGCGTGCTCCGGCGAAACCAGTCCTCCGCCTCGCCGGTTTCGAGCCTGCCGTCATAGGAATTGGGGGCGTCGTACCCGACGTCGTTGATACCGACCAGATAGAAAATCTTTTGCGGCTTGAGGTCGATCAGAAAGCCTTCGGTCAGGACGACATGGCCGAAACTGCTGTGCCCGTCCAACCCCGCATTGTTCACCCACAAGTGGGGATGACGTGTTTTTTGATGCCGGAAAACCTGGTCCACCCAGGTGTCGTCTTGATTGAAGTAGAAGGATTCCGTCGTGCTGCCGCCCACGAAGATCCATTTTTCCCGACGCTCCGGCTGTCGGGGCCAGTCTTCCCCCCTGAAACCAAGCCGGTTTTTGCGGTGAACGATGTCCGCGTCCATGTTGGGCGAAGCGGTGGCGTTGCGGAACTCGTACACCCGCCCCACCGGCAAGGTGATCTTGTCCGCGCTGACCCGGATTTCGAAGGGATCGGCGATGTACAGAACGCCTTCGATGACGATCACGCCCCCCAGAATGGACAGGGCGACCAACAACAGGTTTTGCAGAACTTTCATCACGCCGATCCTGGCCGGGCTCTTCAGGCGCAATCAATCCAGCTCGAAGGCGTCCTTGTAGTCCTTCTTGAGCGCCGGGTCCTGGTCCTTTTTCCACACCAGGCAGTTGCCGATGGCGAGCAGGTCCATTTCCGTGCCCATCAGGCAGTGGAAGGCATCTTCCGGCGTGCACACGATGGGCTCGCCGCGCACGTTGAAGCTGGTGTTGACCACCACCGGGCAGCCCGTCAGCTCATGGAACTTGGAAATCAGCGCGTGGTAGCGCGGGTTGGTGTCGGCATGCACCGTCTGGATGCGCGCGGAATAGTCCACGTGCGTGACGGCGGGAATGTCGGACCGCGCCACGTTGAGCTTGTCGATGCCGAACAGCGCCTGTTCCGCATCCGTCATGGCGCGGCGCTTGTCTTCCTTGACCCCATCCACCAACAGCATGTAGGGGCTGTCGGCGTCCAGTTCGAACCACTTGCCGACGTGTTCGCGCAGCACGCTGGGCGCGAACGGTCGGAAGCTTTCGCGGTATTTGACCTTGAGATTCAGGGTCTTTTGCATGGACGGCGAACGCGGATCGCCCAGGATGGAGCGCCCACCCAGCGCACGCGGCCCGAATTCCATGCGGCCCTGGAACCAGCCGACGGCGTTTTCATCGGCCAGCGCCTTGGCGGTGGCGTCGATGACGGCGTCGCCGTCCAGAACCTCGAACTTGGCCCCTGCGGCCGTCAGGCGTTGTTCGATCTCGGCCTGGCTGAATTCGGGGCCGAGGTACGATCCCGCCATGCGGTCGCGGTCCGTCGTGGCCGGGCGGTCCTGACCTTCGAACAGGTAGTACCCGGCCAACGCCGCGCCCAACGCGCCGCCCGCGTCGCCGGCGGCCGGTTGGATCCAGATGTTGTCGAACGCGCCGTCTCGCAACACCTTGCCGTTGGCGACACAGTTGAGCGCCACGCCGCCCGCCAGGCACAGGTTCTTGATGCCGGTCTCCTTCGCCAGCGAGCGCGCCAAACGGATCACCACTTCCTCGGTCACCGCCTGAACGGACGCGGCGAGGTCCATGTGGAACTGCTCCAACCGATCCTCGGGCTTGCGCGGCGGCGCGCCGAACAAGGCGTCGAATTTCGCGTTGGTCATGGTCAGGCCGGTGCAATAGTTGAAGTACGATTGATCCAGGCGGAACGTGCCGTCGGCCTTCAGATCCATCAGCGTGTCGATGATCAGGTCCTTGAAGCGCGGCTCCCCGTAAGGCGCCAGCCCCATGACCTTGTACTCACCGGAATTGACCTTGAACCCGGTATAGTAGGTGAACGCCGAATACAGCAGCCCCAGGGAATGGGGAAAATGCAGTTCGCGTTCGATGTTGAGCGTATTGCCGCGCCCGATGGCCATCGAGGTGGTGGTCCATTCGCCCACCCCGTCCATGGTCAGCACCACCGCCTCGTCGAACGGGGACGGCAGGTACGCCGACGCCGCGTGGCTCATGTGGTGTTCGGCGAACAACAACTTGTTCATCCAGTCGAAATCGCCGAAGGCGTTTTTCAACTCCTTGCGCAGAAGATCCTTCTGGAACAGCTTTTCGCGCAGCCACACCGGCATCGCCATGCTGAACGACTGAAACCCCCTGGGCGCGAACGCGACATAGGTTTCCAACAGGCGCTCGAACTTCAAAAACGGCTTGTCGTAGAACACCACCCGGTCGACGTCCGCCAAGGCGCATCCCGCCTGTTTCAGGCAGAATTCGACAGCCTTTACGGGAAAACCGGCATCGTGCTTTTTGCGGGTGAAGCGTTCCTCCTGGGCGGCCGCGACGATGCGCCCGTCTTCGACCAAAGCCGCGGCGCTGTCGTGATAAAAGCCGGAAATGCCCAGAATGCGCATGCTGGGCCTCAGAACACCGTGTAGATGAACGGGGCGACGGCGGACCCCTGGGCCAGAACGATCAGGCCACCGAAGATCACCATCATGACGAGGATCGGCAGCAGCCAGAACTTCTTGCGTTCCTTCAGAAATTCCCAAAGTTCAAGGAGAAAGGACATCTCGGTGCCTCAAAACTGTTTGGACATGGATTTCGGGGCCGGACCCGGCGGATCGCGGCGGATCCAATAGCTGTCCGCCTGCGGATCCAGACGCAGACTCAGCGGGTCCTTGCCGAACACTTTCATCAAAAGGGCGATCGGGGTCACGGTGACGAAGAACAAAAGCCCCAGCACCAAGGGGCTAACGACCTTGTGCAGCAGCAGGCCGAGTTTGAACCACAGGACGTTCAAGGGGCGCAGCAAAGCGGGTACGGCCAGGGCGACCAGCAAAAACGCGCCGCCAACACCCAAAACGGGCACGCCCCAATCGACGTTGCCGTTGTAGTGTTGCCACCCGCCGACAAGGCCGAACACCACGGCGAACACGATCCCGAAGGACCGCTCGGAGCCCATCCGCACGTCGCTGGCGCGGGAAAAATCTTCGTGGGAACCCTGTTTGACCATCGAATCCTCTGAAATTGAACAGGCCCGGTATACCATCCCTTCCCCGGAAAGAAAAACCTTGAATCACC
This sequence comes from Alphaproteobacteria bacterium, assembly GCA_015231605.1. Taxonomy (GTDB): domain Bacteria; phylum Pseudomonadota; class Alphaproteobacteria; order Rhodospirillales; family Magnetovibrionaceae; genus JADGBG01. The sequence continues at coordinate 46,535 of JADGBG010000005.1, forward strand.
GGTTCGGGAAGGGTCACATCTCGCCGTACTGCGGCCCTTCGCCGCCTTGCGGCGGGGTCCAGACGATATTTCGGGTCGGATCCTTGATGTCGCAGGTTTTGCAATGCAGACAGTTCTGCGCATTGATCCGCAGCCGTTTGGCGGGCGCGTCCGTGTCGCCCGCGTCCAGGTATTCGTAGACCCCGGCGGGGCAGTAGCGTTCCTCCGGTCCTTCATACAGCAGCCAATTGACGTTCAACGCCGCGTCCGGGTCCTTGAGCACCAGATGGCACGGCTGGCCGTCCTCGTGGTGGACTCCGGCAAGATGCACCGACGACGCCTTGTCGAAGGTCAGCCGCCCGTCCGGCTTGGAATAGGCGATGGCGTCGCGCTTCGTCGCGCGCCTCATGTGCGTGTGGTCGGCCCCAGGGTGGCGCAGCGTCCATGGTACGCGCCCCCGGAATACGAACGCCTCCAGCGCCGCGTAGGCCATCCCCGCCCACAGTCCCCAACGGAACGCCGGGCGGATGTTGCGCGCGCGCCACAGCTCGTCCCAGGCCCAGGATTTTCGGAACGCCGCCGGATAGGCATCCAGCACCGCAGGCAGTTCGCCCACGCCCAGCGCATCGACGATGGCGTCGGCGCACAAGAGGGCGGACTTCATCGCGGTGTGCGAGCCCTTGACGCGCGGCACGTTCATGAACCCCGCCGCCGCCCCCACCAGCGCGCCGCCCGGGAACGCCAGGCGCGGGATGGACTGCGCGCCCCCTTCGTTCAACGCCCGCGCGCCGTAGGCGATGCGCCGCCCACCCTCGAACAGGGGGGCCAGCTTGGGATGGGTCTTGAGACGCTGCATCTCGTCGAACGGCGAAAGATGCGGATTCGCGTAATCCAGCCCCATCACCAAGCCCACCGCGACCCGGTTCCGATCCATATGATAAAGGAACCCGCCGCCATACGTATCCGCCGTCAGCGGCCAGCCCACGGTGTGCACGACGTTTCCCGGCTTGTGGCGGGCGGGGTCCACTTCCCACACTTCTTTTATGCCCAGAGCGTATGTCTGGGGCTGGCAGTCGCGGCGCAGACCGAAACGCTCCATCACCTGCTCGCTGAGGCTTCCCCGGCAGCCCTCGGCAAACACGGTGTAGGTGGCGTGCAGTTCGACACCCGGCTCGAAATTGGGTCCCTCGGCTCCGTCCGCCGTGCGCCCCATGTCGCCGGTGGCCACGCCCCGCACCCGACCGTCGTCATGATACAAGACCTCGGCGGCGGCGAAGCCCGCGAACACCTCGACGCCCAGTTCCTCCGCCCGTTCGCCCAGCCACCGGGTCAACGCGCCCAGCGAGGCGACGAAGCAGCCGTGATTGTCCATCGCGGGCGGCGTAAGCAATTTCCACGCGCCGGTTTCGCTCAGCAGCACCAGGGCATCGTCCGTGGCCGGAACGCCCATCGGCGCGCCGCCATCCCGCCAATCGGGAAACAGCTCGTCCAACGCCACCGGATCGATGACCGCGCCCGACAGCACGTGCGCGCCGATCTCGCCGCCCTTTTCCAGGACGCACACGGAAATATCGCGCCCGATCTCGTGGGCGCGCTGTTTGACGCGGATGGCGGCGCTCAGTCCGGCCGGGCCGCCGCCCACCACCACCACGTCGAATTCCATGGTCTCGCGTTCGCTCATGAACAGTCTTATAGAGACGATTTTCCAAGATGGCGAGGCGCAACGGTGTTAAAGTGCCCGCCATGGAAGGATTGAACGACAGCCTGCCCCACCCCGCCGACGTGCTGGCCTGGTATCTGGACGCCGGCGTGGACGAGGCGATCGGCGAGGAACCGCTGAACCGCTACGCCCTGGCCGAGGCCGCCCTGGCCGCCCGCCAGGCCGCGGCGCAACAGGTTCTGGACGACACCCGCGCCGCCCCCCCCACGCCCCACCCCGCATCCGCCCCGTCTCAATATCGCGCCCCGCCCACGCCGGTGCGCCCCACGGACCCCGGCGTGGGCGACGCGGCCATCAAGAGCGCGGTGGACCTAGCCCTCGGCGCGAAGACGCTCGACGAACTGCGCGCCGCGCTGGAAACCTTCGACGGGTGCCCTCTTAAGAAGACCGCCATGAATCTGGTGTTCGGCGACGGCGCGCCGGACGCGCGGGTGGTGTTCGTCGGCGAAGCCCCCGGCGCGGACGAGGACCGCCAGGGCGTGCCCTTCGTCGGCGCGAGCGGCCAGTTGTTGGACAAGATGCTGGCGTCCATTGGCTTGGATCGGTCCAAGGTGTTCATTTCCAACACGGTTTTCTGGCGCCCCCCCGGCAACCGCACCCCCAATCAGGGGGAAATCGCGGTGTGGCTGCCGTTCGTGGAGCGCATCGTGGAAATCATCGATCCGGTCCTGTTGGTGACGGTGGGCGGTCCCGCCACCCATTCCCTGCTGACCCAGCCAGGCAGCGTCAGCCGCCTGCGCGGACGGTGGTTCACCTATGAAACGCCGCGCATGTCGCACCCCATCACGGCGACCGCCATCTACCACCCGGCGTACCTGCTGCGCACGCCCGCGCAAAAACGCCAGGCCTGGCTGGACATGTTGGGCATCAAGGCCAAATTGGCCGAATTGGGCGGTCGCTAGGCGCGCCTTGCCTGAAAACCACGAATTCGGTATAACCTTTTGTCAACACATTGAGGGAAACATGGAGGACGCGGCCGAACCGCGCCCCACCACGATCGCACCGGGACCCAATCCAGCCATGTTCTTTTCCCATCCCATCCGCGCCATCGTCTGCGCCGCCGTATTGGCGGGCGCGCTTTCCTGGACGGACGGCGCGCGGGCGGAAGACCCCATCATCGAGTTGGCCGCCCTGAACCCGGAACGCATGGCGGAGCGAGGTCTGCCCCAGGTTCTGGACGCCGACGACGCCCAGCGTTACCGCCACATCTTCCAACTCCAGGACCAGGGCCATTGGAAACGGGCCGACGCCGAGATCGCCAAACTTGGCGACCGCGTGCTGATGGGGCATGTGCTGGCGCAACGCTACCTGCATCCGACCCATTACCGGTCGCGCTACAAGGAGCTCAAGTCCTGGCTGGACCAGTACAACGACCACCACGACGCCCAGCAGATTTACAAGCTGGCGTTGTCGCGCCGCCCGGCCAACGCGACGTATCCCAATCGCCCCGAGACGGGCCGCGGGCTCTATGACGCATCCGCGCAGGCCGCCGTCAAGGTCGTCCCGCCGCGCAAGAACCTGTCGACCGCGGAACGCCGCCGCGCCGCCACCTTGAAGGTCATGGTGCGCAGCTACCTGCGCAAGGGCCACACCCTGTCGACCAAGCGCCTGGTGGAATCGGATGAGGCCAAGCTCCTGTTCAGCAGCTACGACATGGACTGGGCCCGTGCGTACCTGGCCAAAGGCTATTTCATGGACGGGCGAGACGACTGGGCCGTTGAATGGGCGGAAAAGGCGACGAGCCGGTCCGGCCAATACCTGCCCGAGGCGCATTGGATCGCGGGCCTCTCGCACTGGCGCATGGGCAACTTGGACAAGGCCGCCAGCCATTTCGAGGCCGCCGCGGAGCACGACGCCGATCCCTGGACCCACGCCGCCAGCGCCTTCTGGGCGGCGCGCTCGCACCTGTTGATGCGCAACCCTGAACGGGTGATGCCGCTGCTGGAGCAGGCCGCCGAGCATCCGCGCACCTTCTACGGCATGCTGGCGTCCAAGCTTTTGGGCAAGGAACATCGGTTCAACTGGACCCTTCCGGCGATCGACGGCGCGGAAGTCCGCGCGGTCCTCGATGACGAGGGCGGTCGGCGCGCCTTGGCGCTGTTGCAGATCGGCCAGCACGATCTGGCGGAAAAGGAATTGCGCCAGATCGCCCGCCTCTCGAACCATTCCCTGGCGGACGGTATCCTGGCCATCGCCCAGCACGCCGGCATGGCGGAACTCAGCATCCGGCTGGACGCCATGTTGTATCCCAACGGCGGGGGTTACGACGGCGCGGCCTATCCGCTCCCCGCGTGGGAACCGGAAGACGGCTTCAAGGTCGACCGCGCCCTGATCTACGCCCTGGTGCGCCAGGAATCGCGCTTCAACCCCGAAGCCAAGTCCGGCGTCGGCGCGCGCGGCCTGATGCAGTTGATGCCCGCCACCGCGAGTTTCGTCGCGCAGGACCGCTCGTTACACCGATCCAACCGCTCCGACCTCTACGATCCGGGCCTGAACCTGCGCCTGGGCCAGCAATACATCACCATGCTGCTGGAAGACGAGAAGATCCAAAACGATCTGTTTCTCATGGCGGCGGCGTGGAACGGCGGGCCCGGCAATCTCAACAAATGGCGGCGCAAGGTCGACGACCTGGACGATTCGCTGTTTTTCATCGAAAGCCTGCCGTCGCGCGAAACCCGCGTTTTCATCGAACGGGTGCTGACGAACCTGTGGATCTATCGCGACCGCCTGGGCCAGCGTTCGCCGTCGCTGGACGCGGTGGCGTCCGGCGCGTGGCCCAGCTACGACGCGCAGGGACAGACGGCCAACAGCGACGGAACGGAACAGGTGGCGCAGCATGTCGAAAATTGAAGGACACCGCGATTTCGTCCCGGTGCGCATCGCGGTGATGACGGTCTCCGACACCCGCACGCTGGACACCGACAAGTCCGGCAACGTGCTGGTTGAGCGCATCGAAGGCGCGGGCCACGTGGTCGCCGCGCGCGATATCGTCAAGGACGACGTGGACGACATCGTCGCCGTGCTGAAGGGCTGGATCGCCGACGATCAGATCGACGTGGTGATCGCCACCGGCGGCACCGGCCTGACCGGCCGCGACGTCACGCCCGAAGCCTTCGCGAAGGTGCAGGAAAAGGAAATCCCAGGCTTCGGCGAGCTGTTCCGCTGGATCAGCTACCAGAAGATCAAAACCTCCACCATCCAGTCGCGCGCCTGCGCGGGGCTGGCCCATGGCACGTACCTGTTCGCCCTGCCGGGTTCGACCGGCGCATGCAAGGACGCCTGGGACGACATCCTGGTCCACCAACTGGACAGCCGCACCCACCCCTGCAACATGGTGGAGCTGATGCCCAGGCTCAAGGAACACCTTGGCTAATTAAATTGGAATTTCGGACTAACAACCGGAGTTCCGAAGGTGTTCAAACAACACAACCGGGCGTTATGCCGATCGCAAGGAACGGACACCCGCCGTTACGTCCCGCGTCAAGCCTGTAGAGCAACTTGCCCATCCACGTCGTCGATGCGCCAAATTTTCGGTATACGTCGTCGTCGCCTTCAGAGCCGTCCTTTTTCAGGACCTTGCCAAGCTTCCGAAAATACGCGTTGTCGAGAGAAGCGCCACGGGTGAGAATCACGCCGAGACCAATTGCACCCGCATCATAGAATGATGCGAAAGCGTACAAATCCCGGTCATAAGTCTGGTCCTTGCTGTTCCATTCCAGGTCGAAAGCGACTTGACCGTTCAGGTAATCTATTCAATGACCATCCAGGAAGGCGCCCCGGACATATTCGTTCAACACGGAATTCTTCTTTTTCGCATGAAGAATTTTTACATGCAGATCCGCCGTAATACGCGCTTCGTTCCAACCGTCGCTTTCGTCAAATAAAGTATCCACATACTTTGCAATCAGACCTTTGCTGCCGCCGGGAAGCCTGATCATCTCGGACCGAATTTGAAATGCATCGAGATTTCGGACGAGGCTATCGTATTGATCCGGATAACTCGATTTGAGAATGGCGGCTGCGTTTCGATAGCTGTAAATTTCAAACTTGTTGAAAAAAGCTTCGGGCAACGACGCCCTAACATGGTCAACCGGGTCGGCGTTGCGGCCGGTCGAAATGTCATTCAAAGTCGCATCATCATCGTCCGCCGCATTGTCGGATGTATCCGAATACGGCCCAATCATTCGGCCGCGGCCTTGTGAGAATTGTATTTGTACGTTTCCCAGGTTGGCCGGTATTCCTCATCCGCCTGATTCCCCCAAACGGTCCAACCCTCCCGCAGGCCGCGCCCGAACATTTCCAGGTATGGCCCAGGGCTACAACTTTCGATCAGGGGGTATTGCTCATCGGGTTTGCGCGAATGTTCACGCTTGCGGGACGAAAAAAGGTTTACTTGGCTGCGTGCCGGCGCCAAGGTGCGGGCGTTTTTGCCTCGAACGCCAAAAAGCAGGATTTCCGTTACATTCCGAAAATAAAAACCGACGCCACGGCCATCGGAGCCCCCATCCTTGCGAACCTTATGCCAGATGATATTGGACTTGTATTCGAAGCCCCAGGCCTCAAGGACCTTTAAGCCATCCGGCAACAACGCATTCGGCACCCATAGATAACAATGCGCCGTATCTTCCGTGTGCTCGGCGACGGGAAGCGCGCAAATGTCTTCCAATTCCATTGTCGGATAGCGAGCAAGGCGGCGATGTTCCGGCGCAACCTTGCCAGTACGGTTGTTGAACCGCCAGGGAGGGTCGGCCATGACGGTCCTGAAGCGCTGACCGTCCAGAAAACGACGCAAATCCTCGGATGGATTCAGTGTCATGCTACGATCCCGCCCCTTGTATTTTTGTATCGAGCACACGGAAAAATCACCTCCGCATGTTCCTTATACGTTCTCATTCCTGCCTTGTCTAACATGGAATGGAATCCGAGTAAATAGCTTTGCTTATCCGGGAAAGGGACTTAGTATCCCCCGGATCCGCGGCTTTAGGCTGCGCGAAGTTGCTTTGACTCCGTCGGGAGCACCTCCATGGACATCAAGCCCGTCGTCGTCATCGACGGTATTTTCGTGATTGTCGTCGGCCTTTTGGCATTGGCGCCGGGATTGGTCGATGCGTTGGCGAACAATCCGGACGCCCGGGGTTTCTTTCTCACCGCGGGGATCGCGTTCGCGCTGGGCGGGGCGATGGTGCTGAGCGCATGGACCGGCGGCATCGATCTCGACGTCCGCCAGGGCTTTTTGCTGACCGCGTCGAGTTGGGTGCTGATGGCGGTGCTGGCGGCGTTGCCATTCATGCTGGGCTCGTTGCACGCCAGCTACACGGATGCTTTTTTTGAAACCATGTCGGGGCTCACCACCACGGGCTCGACGGTGTTTTCGGGTCTCGACCACATGCCCCCCGGCATCCTGCTGTGGCGGTCCATGCTGCAATGGATCGGCGGCATCGGCATCATCGTCACCGCAGTCGCCATGTTGCCGTTCCTGCGCGTCGGCGGCATGCAGTTGTTCCGCATGGAATCGTCCGACAAGTCCGACAAGGTGTTGCCGCGCGCCGGGCAGATCGCGGGTGGCATCCTGGCGGTCTACATTGGGCTCACCGTGTTGTGCGCCGTGGTCTACGACTTCACCGCCATGACGACCTTCGAAGCCATCAACCACGCCATGACCACCGTTTCGACCGGCGGGTTCTCGACGTCGGACGGGTCCATCGGGCACTTCCGCTCCCCCGCCATCGAATGGGAGGCCGCGTTTTTCATGTTTCTGGGCGCCCTGCCGTTCGTGCTGTACGTCCGCGCCCTGCACGGCCATTGGCGGGATCTGCTCGTCGACAGTCAGGTGCGCGCCTTCAGCGTGGTCCTGGTCGCGGTGTCCGGGGCGCTGACCGCGTGGCTGGTGGTCGTCGATCATTTCAGCGTCGTGGAGGCGCTGCGTCTCGCGGTGTTCAACGTGGTCTCGGTGGTCACCACCACGGGCTACGCCACCAGCGACTACACCACCTGGGGCTCGTTCGCCATCGTGACGTTCTTTTTCATCACGTTTGTCGGCGGATGCACGGGATCGACGTCGGGCGGGATCAAGATCTTCCGTTTCGAGATCATGGCGCTGATCATCCGCCGCCAGGTCCACGCGATGCAGTTCCGTCACGCCAAGTTCCTCACCCGCTACGCCGGGCGCGTGCTGTCCAACGACGTGATGGGAGCCATCAGCATTTTCGTATTCCAATTCGCCTTCCTGGTCGCGATTCTGACTGTTCTTCTGTCGCTGACCGGCCTGGACATGACGACCAGCTTCACCGGCGCGGCCACGGCCATGGCGAACGTGGGGCCGGGGCTGGGAACCCTCATCGGCCCGGCGGGAAACTTCGCCACCCTGCCGGACGCGGCGAAGTGGATCCTCAGCGCCGGAATGCTGGTGGGGCGGCTGGAAATCGTCACCGTGCTGGTGCTTTTCGTCCCGGCGTTCTGGAAGAGCTGAGACGGCGTCAATCGACGTCGCCGAGGGTCTCCACGAAGCCCACTGTTGTCCCATCCGGCAGATTGGCGAGCGTGTCGGCGAGCGCATGTTCGCTGGACCAACGGGCATTTCGAAACGGATCAAAGAGACGCGGACGCCGCTTCGCCCCCACCAGCCAATACCCCCCGTCCACCGCCGAGCCGAACACCCAGTCGTTTTCGCCCAAGGCCATGAACGCGGCGGCGATGTGGTCCGGGCGGATGTCGGGGATGTCGCTGCCGACCACCACCACCGGGCCGGGGGGAAGGAGCCGCATGGGCCGCAGCATGCGCGCGCCCAAATCGCCCCCGCCCTGGGCCACGATCCACCACCGCGCGGGCCATTGGCGCGACGTCAAGCCCGAGACGTCCGGCGTCACCGCCAACCAGCACGTCCAGCGCGGATCGCGCAGCCGCCGCGCGACGGCGAACAGGGTGCGGCGGTAAAACGCCCAGGCGGCGACCGCGCCGATGCGCCGGGCCAGCCGCCGCTTGGCCCGTCCGATGCGCGGAGCCTTGGCCATCAGCACCAGATGACGGGCCTCGGGCCGCCTCACCGGTACAGCCTTTCCACCCACGCCTTGGGCGCGCCGAGCATATATAAAGTGAGACACGCGAGATTGCGCGCCGGGCGCAGCCACCAGCCGTCGCGGCGGTACCTTTCGCCCGACGTGACGACGGCGTAAGGCAGGCGCTTGAGCCGCATCGGCCCGATGCGCCGCACGATGTCGACGTCCTCCATCAACGCCTGGTCCGCGCGAAAACCGCCGACTTCTTGGTAAAAATCGCGATGGATCAGCAGACCCTGGTCGCCGTAGGGAAGGCCCCAGACCTCGCCACGCCAGTTGGCCAGCCCCGCCACCCGCCGGGCCGCACCGGACGCGTCGTCGAAGGACAGACGGAAATAGGCCGCGCGCCCCTGGTTCGCGTCGTTGGTGATAAAGCGGCTGACCGCGTCCGCCCATTCGGTGGGCAACACTGTGTCGGCGTGCAGGAACAACAGCCACGGCCCGGCGGCGCGTTCCGCCCCCATCGCCAGTTGCCGCCCCCGCCCCGGTTCCGAGGACACGAATACCGCCCCGTGGTCGGCGGCGACCCGCCGCGTCTGGTCGGTGGATCCCCCGTCCACCACCAACACCTCCAACACCGGCGGCGCGGCCGCGTGTACGGCGTGCAGGGTCGCGGCCAGCGTGGCTTCGGCGTTCAGCGTGGGTATGACGATGCTGAGCATGAGGGGCACTTTACCATGGGGGCAAGGCGAAAAACACGCGGCAAATGTTCTTGATATGTTCTTTGTGTTGCGTTACTGTCGGGCATGGTCGATGGCTTGCCCGGATTGGTCGTCAAGGGGCGCGGTGCGGTGTCCAACGCCGCCGGGCGGTTCGAGCCCCATGCGCGCATGGCGGTGGACGACGGATGGGGGCCGGACCCGGACGGGGCGGAGAAGCTGCGCACCACGGTAACGGCGGAACGCGCCAAGTCGGCGTTGACCCGCAACGGCTCGCCGGACATTCCCTTCGACCGCTCGCTCAATCCGTACCGGGGGTGCGAACACGGCTGCGTCTATTGCTATGCCCGGCCCAGCCACGCCTACGTCAACCTGTCTCCGGGTCTGGATTTCGAAAGCCGCCTGTTCGCCAAGAACAATGTCGCCGAGGTTCTGGAAGCGGAACTGCGCAAGCCCGGATACCGCGCCCGGCCGGTGATGATCGGTTCCAACACCGACCCGTACCAGCCCATCGAACAGGACCGGCGCCTTACCCGCCAGGTGCTGGAGGTGCTGCGCGATTTCCGCCACCCGGCCGTGCTGATCACCAAGTCGCACCGCGTGGTGCGCGACGTGGACGTGCTGGCCGACATGGCGCGGAACGGATTGGTGAGCGTCGGCGTGTCCGTCACCACGCTCGACGCCACCCTGGCGCGCACGCTGGAACCCCGCGCCGCCACGCCGCCACGCCGCCTGGACGCGGTGCGGACGCTCTCCGACGCGGGCGTGCCGGTGTGTCTGATGGTCTCCCCGGTCATTCCGGCGCTCACCGATCACGAGTTGGAAGCCATCCTGGCGGCGGGCAAGGAGGCCGGGGCCAAGACGGCGGCCTACATCCTGCTGCGCCTGCCGGGCGAGGTGGCGGGGCTGTTCGTGGAATGGCTCCATGCCCATGCGCCGGACCGCGCGCGCCGGGTATTGAACCTTCTTGGGCAAAGCCGCCACGGTGGCTTGAACACTTCCGAATTCGGCGAACGCATGACCGGCGTGGGCCCGCACGCGGACCTGCTCGGCCGTCGCTTTCGCGTGACGTGCCGCAAGTTGGGACTGGGCTTCGCCGACGCCGCGGCCTACGGCGTGCGCTCCGACCTGTTCCGCCCCCCGCCCCGGATCGGCGATCAGTTGGCGTTGTGGTGAGGCTGTCCTATACTGCCGCCGTCACCGCGCAGAGAGAGGACCGCCATGCCCGATTATTCCTTGGAAGCCGCCATCCCCGGACGCGTCGCCGGGGTGGATGAAGCCGGGCGCGGCCCGTGGGCCGGGCCGGTGGTGGCGGCGGCGGCGATCTTGGACGTGGACGCGCTGCCGGGCGATCTGCTGGCGGCGTTGGACGATTCCAAGAAACTCAAGGCGGAAAAACGGCGCCAGCTTCTGGACGCCCTCAACCACCGCTTCGGCACCGGCATCGTCTACGGCGTGGGCGTGGCGACGGTCGAGGAAATCGACGCGCTCAACATCCTTCAGGCCACCATGATCGCCATGACCCGCGCGGTGGACCGTCTGGATCCCCAGCCCGACATGGCGCTGATCGACGGCAACCGCGTGCCGGACGCGTTGTCGTGCCGCGCGCGCGCGGTGGTCAAGGGCGACGGGCTGTCGCTGAGCATCGCCGCGGCCTCCATCATCGCCAAGGTGACCCGCGATGAGATGATGGCCAAGTTGGCCGCCGAATACCCGGGTTACGGGTGGGAAGGCAACGCCGGATACGGCACCCGGGCCCACCAGGACGCCATCGCCAGCCTCGGCATCACCCCGCACCACCGAAAAAGTTTCGCCCCCATTCGCAAGATATTGAGTCCCGGCGATTCCTGAGACTCAAGATATTGGTCAAAGAGTCTTTTCTAATCCATTGATTCCATTATATTCTTGACGCCGAGTCTCGGGATCGCCAGGATACGGCGCATGAGCAACGTCATACTGCCGCTGAACAAGGTCCTGGTCGGGGACTGCATCGCGTTGATGGAAAGCCTTCCCGAAGGTTCCGTCGACATGATTTTCGCCGATCCGCCCTACAACCTCCAACTGGCGGGCGATCTGCATCGCCCGAACAACACCAAGGTTGACGCGGTCGACGACGCGTGGGACCAGTTTGAAAGCTTCTCCGCCTACGACGACTTCACCAAGCGCTGGCTCAAGGCCGCGCGGCGCGTGCTGCGCGAGGACGGCACGCTGTGGGTGATCGGCAGTTATCACAACATCTTCCGGGTCGGCGCGATCCTCCAGGATCTCGGGTTCTGGATGCTCAACGACGTGATCTGGCGCAAGACCAACCCGATGCCGAATTTCCGGGGCCGGCGCTTCACCAACGCGCACGAAACGCTGATCTGGGTGGCCAAGGACAAGGACGCCCGCTACCGCTTCAATTACGAGGCCATGAAGGCGCTGAACGACGATCTGCAAATGCGTTCCGACTGGACGCTGCCCATCTGTTCCGGCGGCGAACGGCTGAAGAAGGACGGAACCAAGGCGCACCCGACGCAAAAGCCGGAAAGCCTGTTGTACCGGGTTATTCTGTCGTCGACCGAACCGGGCGACATCATCCTGGACCCGTTCTTCGGTTCCGGCACCACCGGTGCGGTGGCGCGCAAGCTGGGCCGCAACTGGATCGGCCTGGAACAGGACCGCGAATACGCCGAAATCGCCACCGCCCGCATCAAGCGCATCAAGGCCGACGTGGACCTGGAGTTGCTGCGCACCGCCGCCAAGCGGTCGCAACCGCGCATTCCGTTCGGCAACGTCCTGGAACGGGGACTGTTGAAGCCCGGCGACGTGCTGTTCGACGACCGCCGCCGCCACAGCGCCAAGGTGCGCGCCGACGGCACCTTGGTGACGTCGGACTTCAAGGGCTCCATCCACCAAGTCGGCGCGTTCGTGCAAAAGGCCCCCAGCTGCAACGGTTGGTCGTTCTGGCACGTCGAACAAAAGGGCCAACTCGTCCCCATCGACGCGTTCCGCCAGAAAATCCGCGCGGAATTGAGTTAATCCCTCTGTCGCTTGCGCTTGTCTCGCCTACGCCATCGTGGCTATGCTGAATATATCTCCTGACAAGAACCGGAACGGCGCGGATGAAAAGCATCAAATGGAGCTCCGATCTTTCGGTCGGCATCGATCAAATCGACGAGGATCATCGCCGCCTGGTGCAATGCCTGGACGATTTGTTCACGGCTTGCTTCGCCGGACAGGGACCCGAGGTGCTGAACGGCATCCTGGCGCGGCTGCTTCAGTACACGCGCGAGCATTTTTCCCGCGAGGAAGACATCATGCGCCGCGTCGGCTATCCCGAATTTGAAACCCACCGCGCCCTGCACGCTGAGTTGGTTTCCGAACTCGACGACTTCATCGAGAGCAACGCGTTGGCCGACAATCACGGCACCAGCAACAAGTTGCTTCAGTTCCTTCAGGACTGGCTGACCCGGCACATCCTCGTCGAAGACAAAAAAATCTGCCGGCACGTCGGCGCCATCGATTGACGCCGCCTCCGTCCCGCCACACAATGTCGGCGCAAGGCTGTCGATGGCTCGAAGGAAACGCCTCATGTCCGTAAAATGGGATGCCCGGTTTCTCCGCCTGGCCCGCGAAATCGCGTCGTGGTCCAAGGACCGATCGACCAAGGTCGGCGCGGTGATCGTGGCCGAGGACAAGACGCCGAGCTCGTACGGCTACAACGGCTTTCCCCGCGACATCGACGACGACGTGCTGGAACGCCACGAACGCCCCAACAAGTACGACTGGACCGAACACGCGGAACGCAACGCCATCTACAACGCCACCCGCACCGGTCAGACGTTGTTGAAGAACACCATCTACGTCACCCACGTGCCATGCCCGGATTGCGCGCGCGCCATCCTGCAGGTCGGCATCAAGCGCGTGGTGGTCGATCAGGCGTCCCGCCAGGACGCGGATTTCCAGCAACGCTGGGACGATAAGGGCCAGTTTTCGGAACGCATGTTCCACGAGGCCGGCGTCGCCATGGAATACGCCGAGGCGCTGGGCGAGGACGACCTGCGCAAGGATTGAGTCCGCAATCCACATCGCATCGTGTGTTGCATTTCCCCCCGCCGTTATATTTGTATTTTCCGATGGATGGCCCGCACCCCGCCCATCCCAATAAAGCGTCACGTGGGCGTGCCTTACGCCAACTTCATCACCGGCAGCGGCGACGGCCTGGACGTGGAGCCGATGGACATCAACCTGCCCGGCATGAACGGGTTCCAAGCCCTTCAATGATCCGGAACTGCCGGATACGGTGAACGGGAAGCTGCGCGGCTCGGCCCGATCACTCCGCCGCCAGGGTGGCCGAACGGGGCTCGACCGCCAGGCTGCCCCCCAGTTGGGCATGAAGGGCGTCACGGACCACCACTTCGCAGTACCGGGTCATGTCCTTGCGGTCCCGGAAATCGGCCCGGTAAACCGGAGGATGGAACACCACGTCGACCTCGCCGCCCTGTCCGCCCAGCACCCGCCAAAGGTGGTCTGGCATGGTCATGTCGCCCCACCACGCCAGGGCCTCGCGCGAACGGGAATAGATCACGCTGACGGGTTGGACCGGCAAGCGACCGTCGGCCCGGTCCATCACCGCGAAGAGCGTGCTTTTGAAGGCCGCGACGTCGGAGCCGTCAGTGGACGTGCCTTCGGGAAAGACGATTACCCCCTGCCCTTTTGAGAGACGCTCGCCCAGCATCGTCAGGTGATCGGCCGCATGGACCGCGCGCCGGGCGATGAACACCGTCCCCACCATCCGCGCCAGCAGGCCCAGGACCGGCCACCCCGCCACTTCGGACTTGGCGACGAAGGCGTGCGCGCCCAGCACCGATCCCAATGCCGGAATGTCGAGATACGAAACATGGTTCGCCACCGTCAGCGCCGCCCGCAGGGCCGGCGCGCCATGCACCCGCACCCGAAGCCCCGTGCACGCCAGACAGGTTTTGAAGAACAGAACCTTGATCCCATGGCGGCACGACGGAACCAGCGCCGCCAGAACGAGATAAACCGGCAGCAAACCCGCCGTGACGGCGGCCAGCAGGACGGTCCTGACCGCGGCCTTGGCGGGGGAATGCGTCATGCCGCGGCGTCCCGGAATTCGACGGCGGCTTCGCTTCGCACGAAATGATTGGCATATTTGTCGGCGATCATGCCGGTTTCCAAAACCACGTTCACGTCGACCGTATTGAAGGCGTAGTCGATCACCGCGCCGTCGCCCACCATCGCGCCCAGACGCAGATAGCCCTTCAACAAGGGCGGCAACTGGCGCAGCGCCTCTTTGACGTCGATGGCTTCCTTGGGGATGGTGTTCATTTCCACGTGCCGCTCCATCAGGGCGTGGGTGCGCAGATGGTTGGGCGCCAGGTGGTGGTGGTACAGATACGACAGCGGCAGGCGCATCTGCGACGGGTCGGCTCCGGGAATGGAGGCGCAGCCCACCAGGTACTTGACGTCGTGGTCCCGGATGTATTCGGCGATGCCGCGCCACAACAGTTGCATCACGCCGCGCCCGCGGTAGTCGCTGTCGACGCAGGTGCGGCCCAGCTCCAGGACCTGCGGCGCGCGGGCCAGGAACGGCTGCATCTCGTATTCGCTTTCCGAATAGAAGCCGCCGCATTCCTCGGCCACCTCGCCCGGCAGCAGGCGGGCGCACCCGGCGACGAACGGCTTTCCGGGGGCGGAACGCGCGCGGTCGACGATCACCAGATGATCGCAATAGTCGTCGTAGGCGTCGAAATCCAATTCGGCCAGCTTGACCCGGCCCTCGGCCCTGGCGCCCATTTCCCGGTAGAACACCTGATAGCGCAGCGCCTGCAGGGCGGTGAGTTCGGTTTCGCTTTCCGCCAGGCGGATTTCCAGATTGTTCATGTTCAGAGGCAACACGTCAGCCTCTCCTTCCTGTTCTGAATCAACGGTTTTTCAAACATCGCCAGAATAGAAAGGGCCCGTGATGACGGGATGACGGGGCGGTGAATCTTCCGTGATGGGCGGATTGCGGTTTTGTGTCGCGGCCCGCCCGCCGCATCCGCGCTTGCCCCGGGGACCCGGGGCTGGTAATACCCCACCACTGAACTCAACACCGCCGGGAGATTCGCCCATGAGCGACGCCAAAGACTACATCGTTGCCGATATCAGCCTCGCCGAATGGGGCCACAAGGATATCGACCTGTCCAATTCCGAAATGCCGGGCCTGATGGCCATCCGCGAGGAATACAAGGACACCCAACCGCTCAAGGGCGCGCGCATCGCGGGCTCGCTGCACATGACCATCCAGACCGCGGTGCTGATCGAAACGCTCGAAGCGCTGGGCGCGGAAGTGCGCTGGGTGTCGTGCAACATCTTCTCGACCCAGGACCACGCGGCGGCCGCCATCGCCGACAACGGCACCCCGGTGTTCGCCAAGAAGGGCGAAACGCTGGAGGAATACTGGGACTACACCCACAAGCTGTTCACCTGGCACGACGGCGGCGCGCCGAACATGATCCTCGACGACGGCGGCGACGCGACGCTGCTGTTGCACCTGGGCAAGGCGGCGGAAAAGGACCTGTCGGTCCTCGACAAGCCCGGTTCGGAAGAAGAGGAAATCCTGTTCGCATCCATCAAGGCGCACATCGCCGAGGACCCGTCGTGGTACTCGAAGGCCGCCAAGGACATCAAGGGCGTGACCGAGGAAACCACCACCGGCGTGCACCGTCTGTATGAAATGGCCAAGAAGGGCACGCTGCTGTTCCCGGCCATCAACGTCAACGACAGCGTCACCAAGTCCAAGTTCGACAACAAGTACGGCTGCCGCGAAAGCCTGGTCGACGGGATCCGGCGCGCCACCGACGTGATGCTGGCGGGCAAGGTCGCTGTGGTGTGCGGCTACGGCGACGTGGGCAAGGGTTCCGCCGAATCGCTGCGCTCCGCCGGGTGCCGCGTGCTGGTCACCGAAATCGATCCGATCTGCGCGCTGCAGGCCTGCATGGAAGGCTTCGAGGTGGTCACCACCGAACAGGCGCTGCCCGAAGGCGACATCTACGTCACCACCACCGGCAACAAGGACATCATCACGGTCGACCACATGCGCGGCATGAAGGACCGGGCGATCGTCTGCAACATCGGCCACTTCGACAACGAAATCCAGGTGGCCGGCCTGAAGAACGCCAAGTGGACCAACATCAAGCCGCAGGTGGACGAAATCGAATTCCCCGGCGGCAACCGCATCCTGCTGTTGGCCGAAGGCCGTCTGGTGAACCTGGGCTGCGCCACCGGCCACCCCAGCTTCGTGATGTCGGCCAGCTTCACCAACCAGGTTCTGGCGCAGATCGAGCTGTTCAAGAACAACGCCGACGGCAAGTACAAGAACGACGTCTACGTCCTGCCCAAGCACCTGGACGAAAAGGTCGCGCGCCTGCACCTGGACAAGCTGGGCGCGACGCTGACCAAGCTCAGCCAGGAACAGGCCGACTACATCGGCGTGCCGGTGAACGGCCCGTTCAAGCCGGACACCTACCGCTACTAAGCCGGTACGGCCCAAGCCCCGAAAAGGCCCGCGCTCCCCGCGCAGGCCTTTTTTGCGCTTTTGCCGCCGACGTGAAAAGCGTGTATGCTGTTGGGGCTTGAGGGCATGTTCTGGGGTGGCGGGCGATGTTGAGAAAGATCCTTCTTCCGGTCATTTTCGCGATCCTGACGTACGGGTTCTGGATCAGTCCCAACGTCAAGGAAATCACGGCCGGCGTCGCCATCTTCCTGTTCGGCATGCTGTTTCTGGAGGAAGGCTTCAAGGCCTTCACCGGCGGCATGCTGGAAAAGCTGCTCAAGAAGACCACCGACAAGCAATGGAAGGCGGTGCTGTTCGGCGTCGTCACCACCACCGTGATGCAGTCCAGTTCGCTGGTCTCCGTCATCACCATCTCGTTTCTCAGCGCGGGCCTGATCTGGTTGTCCTCGGGCATCGGCATCATCTTCGCGCCAACATCGGCACCACCACCGGGGCGTGGCTGGTGGCGGGTTTGGGGTTGAAGGTAAACATCGCTTCCTACGCCATGCCGATGCTGGTGTTCGGCATCATCTTGGTGTTCCAGAAGGCGAAGGGGCTCAAAGGCATCGGGTACATCCTGGCGGGCCTGGGTTTCCTGTTCCTCGGCATCCACCACATGAAGGAAGGCTTCGAGGCGTTCCGCGAAACCATCGATCTCGCCGAATACGCCATGCCGGGACTGGCGGGGTTATTGCTGTTCACGCTGGTCGGCATGGCGGCGACGGTCATCATGCAGTCCAGCCACGCCACCTTGGTGTTGATCATCACCGGTCTGGCGGCGGGCCAGGTGACGTACGAAAACGCGTTGGCGCTGGCCATCGGGGCCAACATCGGCACCACCATCACCGCCATCATCGGGGCCATCAGCGCCAACCACC
>JADGBG010000115.1 GCA_015231605.1 Alphaproteobacteria bacterium
AGGGCCGGGGTGAGGGGGGCCTCAGAACTCCCCGGCGCAGCAGCTTTTGCCCGCCAGTTGCACCGGCGGACACGGGATGTCGCCGTAGGAGCAGAAGACGCAGCAGTCGCCGGGCTTGGGCTTGAGGCGCGTGCCGCAGTTTGAGCACGTGTGAAAATAGATGCAGGCGTTTTCCGGCATCTCCAGTTCTTCCGCGAACCCGCATTCGGGGCACGTCAGCGTGGACAGGATGATCAGGCCGTTGTCGGAAACGCCGTGCTGGGGCATGTCGCTTTTCCTCAGCGCGCCAACATCGGGCCCAGCGGCTTGCCGCCGAACAGGTGCACGTGCAGGTGCGGCACTTCCTGGCCGCCGTGGTCGCCGGTGTTGGCCAGGGTGCGGTAGCCGGGCGTGTCCAAATTCAGTTCGCGCGCGACCTTGCCCACCGCGCGGTAGAATCCGGCGATTTCGGCGTCGGATGCCTTGGCGGTGAAATCGTCGAGCGAGACGTAGTCGCCCTTGGGGATCACCAGCACGTGCACCGGAGCCTGGGGCGCGATGTCCCTGAAGGCCAGCGCCCAGTCGTCCTCAAAGACCTTGTCGCACGGAATTTCGCCGCGCAGGATCTTGGCGAAGACGTTGTTGGTGTCATAGGACATGGCTCAACTCCTTACGATTTGGGGCGGGATTGCTTTTCCGCGACGCCGGAGGTGCCTTCGCGCTGTTGCAGCTCGGCCCACACGTCTTCGGGCTTCACGCCTGCGTCCGCCCACAGCACCATCAGATGATACAGCAAATCCGCGCTTTCGGACGCCAGCTTTTCGGGGCCTTCGCTCAGCGCGGCGATCACGGTTTCCACCGCTTCCTCGCCGACCTTTTGCGCGATCTTGCCCCGGCCCTTGGCAAACAGCTTGGCGGTCCAGGACGTTTCCGGGTCCGCGCCCTTCCGGCTTTCGATGGTCGCGTACAGGCGTTCGAGAATTTCGGAATTGCTCATGGCGCCACCTCGTCCAGGCCGTCGAGGCGCACGTCCACGCCGTGGGCGGCCATGTAGCGTTTGGCCTCGGCGATCGTATAGGTGCCGAAGTGGAAGATCGACGCCGCCAGCACCGCCGACGCGTGCCCTTCCTTCACCCCCTCGACCAAATGGTCCAGCGTGCCGACGCCGCCCGAGGCGATCACCGGAATGGTGACCGCATCGGCGATGGCGCGGGTGAGATCGATGTTGAAGCCCTGCTTGGTGCCGTCGCGGTCCATGGAGGTGAGCAGGATTTCCCCCGCGCCGTAGGCCGCCATGCGTTTGGCCCATTCGACCGCGTCGATGCCGGTGGGCTTGCGCCCGCCGTGGGTGAAGATTTCGAACTTGCCGGGCGCGACGGTCTTGGCGTCGATGGCGACGACGATGCACTGGCTGCCGAACTTCTCGGCCGCTTCCTTGACGAATTCCGGACGGTGCACGGCCGCGGTGTTGATCGACGCCTTGTCCGCGCCGGCCAGCAAAAGCTTGCGGATGTCGTCCACCACGCGCACCCCGCCGCCCACCGTGAGCGGCATGAAGCACTGTTCGGCGGTGCGGTTCACCACGTCATAAATCGTGTCGCGGTTTTCATGACTGGCGGTGATGTCGAGAAACGTCAGTTCGTCCGCCCCGGCGGCGTCGTAGACGCGCGCCTGTTCCACCGGGTCGCCCGCGTCCACCAGGTCGACGAAGTTGACGCCCTTGACCACGCGGCCGTTGGCGACGTCGAGACAGGGAATGATGCGGGCCTTCAACATCCCTCAATCCCCCAATCTTTGACTGGTTGGGATTGACACCCTCGCGCTGCTTCCGAAGCGCAGCTTCGAGGGCTGGAGGACCTCTTCGAGCCCGAAGGGCGAGGGAGGTTGTTTCTCATCACGCCAATCCTTGTCATTTCCTTTTGCTCTTCAGCAGGTCCACCGCTTCGCGCACTTCGATGTGGCCGTCGTAGACGGCGCGGCCGCTGATCACGCCTTCGAGGATGTCGCCGCCCTTGGCTTTCAGCGCGCGCAGGTCGTCCATCGACGACACGCCGCCCGACGCGATCACCGGGGTGGAGATGGCGCGCGCCAGTTCCAGCGTGCTTTCGATGTTGGGGCCCTTCATCAGGCCGTCGCGCGCGATGTCGGTGAAGATGATGGCGGCGACGCCCGCGTCCTCGAACTTCTTGGCCAGTTCGATGGCGGTGATGTCGGAGACTTCCGCCCAGCCTTCCACCGCCACCAGTCCGTCCTTGGCGTCGACGCCGACGGCGATGCGGCCGGGGAACTTTTCGCACGCGCGCTTCACCAGATCCGGATCGCGCAGCGCCACGGTGCCGAGGATCACGCGCCGGACCCCCTTGTCCAGCCAGAAGCGGATGGTTTCCATGTCGCGGATGCCGCCGCCGAGTTCGATCGGCACGCGGACCTCGTCCAAAATGGCGTCAACGGCGTCGGCGTTGACGGGCCGGCCCTCGAACGCACCGTTGAGGTCGACGACGTGAATCCATTCGCAGCCTTCGTGCACGAACTGCGCCGCCTGGTTGCCGGGGTCGTTGTTGAACACGGTGGCCTTGTCCATTTCGCCGCGCAGCAAACGCACGCACTTACCATCCTTCAAATCGATCGCGGGAAAAAACAGCATGTCTTTATCTCTTAAGTATCAGGGGTTCCAATGGAGAAAATTGCGGATGATGTGCAGGCCCACCCGCTGGCTTTTTTCCGGGTGGAACTGGGTGCCGACCATGTTGTCGCGGCCGATCGCCGCCGTCACCGGCCCGCCGTAATTCACCCGCGCCAACACGTGGGCGGGATCCTTGGGCACGAAATGATAGCTGTGCACGAAGTAGGCGTGCTCGCCCGCCTCGATCCCGTCGAACACGGGATGGCCGCCGGTCAGTTCCAGATCGTTCCAGCCCATGTGCGGAATTTTCAGCGCGGGGTCCGACGGCGTCAGCGCCATCACGTCCCCGGCGATCCAGCCCAGCCCCGGCGTGTCGCCGAATTCATGGCCGACGTCGGCCATCAGCTGCATGCCGACGCACACGCCGAAGAACGGCCGGGCGCGTTCCATCACCACGGTGGCGAGCGCGTCGTGCAGCCCTTCCACCGCTTCCAGTCCGGATTTGCAGTCGGCGAACGCGCCCACGCCCGGCAGCACCACGCGGTCGGCGGCCAACACGTCCTTGGGCGCGCCGCTGACCATGATCTCGGCCGCGACGTCCGCTTCGCGCGCGGCGCGTTCGAAGGACTTGGCCACCGAGCGGAGATTGCCCGATCCGTAGTCGATGATGATGATCTTCATGCCACTCTCAATAACGTTTCGGTCAGATTCGGATGGGCGTCGAGATAGCGCCGCTCCGCATCCTCCCGGTTGGACGCGCTGACCACGCCCACCTCTTTCCGTCCGCGCCGCTCCAGCGTCCAGCGCTTGATTTCGTTCCCGGCCAGGCCGACGACGACGGCCAGACCCACCTGCACCGCGCCGCGAACCGCCTCGGACGCCACCAGAACTTCCAGCAGGACGCCCACCGCGAGTTCCAGCGCCAACAGCGCCAGCGCCGCTTCCCACGCGCCCACCGCCACGGCCCACAAAAAGCCGAAGACCGCGGCCGGCCAGGAAAACCCGTCCTTGACCACGGCAAGGCCGGGCCGGGGGCCGGCATCCTGGACGTGAACGGTGTAGATCATGTCGCCCCGGCCCTACAGCGAGCCCCCGAGCACCCCCTTGGTGGAGGGCACCTGATCGGCCTTGCGCGGGTCGATCTCGACCGCCTGGCGCACCGCGCGGGCCAGCGCCTTGAAGCACGATTCCGCGATGTGGTGGTTGTTTTCGCCATAAAACGTTTCGACGTGCAGCGTCACGCCGCCGGCCTGCGCGAACGCGCCGAACCATTCCTTGAACAGCTCGGTGTCCATTTCGCCCAGCTTGTCGCGCACGAAATCCACCCGCCACACCAGGTACGGCCGGTTGGACAGATCCAACGCCACGCGGGTCAGCGCCTCGTCCATCGGGGCGATGGCGGAACCGTAGCGCGTGATGCCGCGCCGTTCGCCCAGCGCCCGGTCGAAGGCCTCGCCGATCGCGATGCCGACGTCCTCGGTGGTGTGGTGGAAGTCGATGTGCGTGTCGCCCTTGCAGCGGACCGTGAGGTCGATCAGCGCGTGGCGCGACAGCTGCTCCAGCATGTGGTCGAGAAAGCCGACCCCGGTCGAGACGTCGTAGCGTCCCGTTCCGTCCAGGTCGAGTTCCACCAGGATTTCCGTTTCGTGGGTCTTGCGTTCGACGCGGCCGGTGCGCATGGCCTGTCCTCCACCCCATACCATCCCAAACATTCGATATCGGGCTCTTTTAACAGCATCATCCGCCAAGCGCCAGCGGCAAAACGGGTGCTCGGACTTGACCCCGGGGGTCGGGCGGCGTACATCCCCCCGGACACCGAAACTCGGCCCAAGGACACCCCCATGAGCGACACCCCCCTCCCCACCTGGCACGGCACCACCATCCTGTGCGTGCGCAAGGGCGACGACTGCGTGATGATCGGCGACGGCCAGGTTTCGCTCGGCAACACCGTGGTCAAGGGCAAGGCGCGCAAGGTGCGGCGCATCGGCGACGGCGCCGTGGTGGCCGGGTTCGCGGGCGCGACGGCGGACGCCTTCACCCTGTTCGAACGCCTTGAAACCAAGCTGGAACAATACCCCGGCCAGCTCACCCGCGCGTGCGTGGAGCTCGCCAAGGACTGGCGCACCGACCGCTATCTGCGCCGGTTGGAGGCCATGATGCTGGTCGCCGACCAGACCGTGTCGCTGACGCTGACCGGCACCGGGGACGTGCTGGAGCCCGACGACGGCGTGATGGCGATCGGCTCGGGCGGCAACTATGCGCTGGCCGCCGCGCGCGCGTTGATGGGCGTGGACGGGATCCCGGCCGAGGACGTCGCGCGCCGCGCCATGGGCATCGCCGCCGACATCTGCGTCTTCACCAACACCAACTTCACCGTCGAGAAACTCTAAATGACCAACTTCACCCCCCGCGAAATCGTTTCCGAACTCGACCGTTTCATCATCGGCCAGGTGGACGCCAAGCGCGCCGTGGCCGTGGCGCTGCGCAACCGCTGGCGCCGCCAGCAGGTGGCCGGGGGCATGCGCGACGAGATCGTGCCGAAGAACATCCTGATGATCGGCCCCACCGGCGTCGGCAAGACCGAGATCGCCCGGCGTCTGGCCAAGCTCGCCGACGCGCCGTTCATCAAGGTCGAGGCCACCAAGTTCACCGAAGTGGGCTACGTCGGGCGCGACGTCGAACAAATCGTGCGTGATCTGGTCGAAACCGCCGTGCACATGGTGCGCGACGCGCACAAGAAGAAGGTCCACGCCAAGGCCGAATTGGCCGCCGAGGATCGGGTTCTGGACGCCCTGGTCGGCAACACCGCCAGTCCCGAAACGCGGCAGAAATTCCGCAAAATGCTGCGCGAGGGCCAGCTGGACGACCGCGAGATCGAGGTTTCCGTGCGCGACGCCGGCGGCCAGGGCCTGCCCATGTTCGACATTCCCGGCATGCCGGGCGGACAGATGAGTATGATCAACCTGCAAGACATGCTGGGCGGCCTGATGGGCCAGCCGCTGAAACCCAAGAAAATGTCCGTCTCCGCCAGCTACGACATTCTGGTCGCGGAAGAGGCGGACAAGCTGGTGGACGAGGAGGCCCTGGTCAAGGAAGCCATCGACAAGGTGGAGACCGGCGGCATCGTGTTCCTGGACGAGCTGGACAAGATCGCGACCCGCGCCGAGCGCGGCGGCGCGGACGTGTCGCGCGAAGGCGTGCAGCGCGACCTGTTGCCGCTGATCGAAGGCACCACGGTGTCGACCAAGCGCGGCCCGGTGAAGACCGACCACATTCTGTTCATCGCGTCGGGCGCGTTCCATGTGGCGAAGCCCAGCGATCTCCTGCCCGAACTGCAGGGCCGCCTGCCCATCCGCGTCGAGCTGAAGGCGCTGACGCGCGGCGATTTCGTGCGCATCCTCAAGGGCACGGAATCGAGCCTCCTGCGTCAGTACACCGCGTTGATGGCGGTTGAGGACGTGACCCTGGATTTCACCGACGACGCCATCGAGGAAATCGCCACGGTGGCCGCCGACATCAACGCCAGCATCGAAAACATCGGCGCGCGCCGTCTGCACACGGTGATGGAGAAGCTTTTGGACGACATCAGTTTCGAGGCCTCGGAACGATCCGGCGAAACCATCGTCATCAGCGAGGACGTGGTGCGCGAAAACGTCTCGACGCTCGCCAAGAACGCGGACCTCACCAAGTTCATTTTGTAGCGCGGATTTCGTCGAGGATCCATTGCAAGGTCTGGTCATCCAGCCGGTGGATGGACTCGACCAGTTCGGCCGCCAGTTCGGTGGCCAGCGGGCTGAGACCCGCCGTGTCCAGCACCACGCGCGGGGCCGAGACGCGGGCGATGCGCTTGAGATCCTCGGCGTCGTCCCAGATCAGCCCGAAGTAGTCGCAGATCTGGCGGATCAGGCCGGGACCGGGACGCCCGCGGTTGCCGTGCTCCAGGGCGCTCAGGTACGCCGCCGACACGCCCAGCGCCCTGGCCATGTCCTTTTGCGTCACGCCCTTCAGCGCGCGCAGGTCGCGCAGTTTCTGTCCGAACGGGGTCATCCGCATAAATTAACCAATAAAAGTTAATAAGTTCCGACGGCATGCGGTTTTGCCGACGACGTTGCGGAACGTCCGGGGCGGTCCTACAGTAAGGGTTCCGGAGTCCGGCGGACCGGCAAGGGTAACCATGGACATGAACGAGACCGTCGCGCGGTTTTTGACGCGCAGGCACACCGACCCCACCATTTTTCGCGTGGCGACCATCGTTGTCGTGTTCGTCCTCGTGTTGCTGGCGGGCGCGGTTATGCATGTCGTCGCCGGCAACGTTTCCGACGGCGTGCGCGCCTACGTGCGGGGTGAAGGTCTGTGGGCCAAGGCGCAAAAGGACATGGTCCTGCACCTCATCGAGTATGCCCATTCCTCCGACGAGGCGACGTTCCGCAAGTACGAGGACGCCTTGGTGGTGATCCGGGGCGATCATCAAGCCCGGCTCGCCCTACAGGCGGACCCGCCGGATCCGGCGCGCGCCCGCGACGGTTTCCTGCGCGGCCGGAACGATCCCGAGGACGTCGAGGTGATGATTTCGTTCTTCCTCTACTTCCAGCATTTCCCCTACATGTCGGAAGCCATCGCCATCTGGTCCGAAGCCGATGCCGAGATTGACCGTTTCGCGGCCGTGGCGGCGGATTTGAAACAGGAACTCTCCACCACGCGCAACCCGCGCCGTATCCAAGAACTCCATGAACGCGTCCATGCCCTGAACGACGAATTGCATATGCTGGAAAATCGGTTTTCGTCGGTGCTCAGTCAGGGCGCGCGGTGGGTCAAGACCATGACCGCGTACGCCAGCGTGTTCGCCTTGCTGGTCTTTACCGGCGCGGGCGTGGTCATCAGCGGCCAGATCATTCGGGGGATATCGCGCGACCTGGACCTGCGCCGGGCGATGGAAGACGAAATCCGGCGTCAGGCGCAGGAAGATCCGCTGACCGGACTGGGCAACCGCAACCAGTTCCACGCCCGTTGCCGCGAGCAGCTCCTGCTGGCCGAACGCGAGGACAAGTTCCTGGCCCTGTTGTACATGGACCTCGACCGCTTCAAGCCGGTGAACGACACCTACGGTCATGAAACCGGGGACAACCTGCTGCGCCGGGTGGCGGAGATCCTGCGCGAGTGCAGCCGCAAGTCCGACGTGGTGGCGCGCCTCGGCGGAGACGAGTTCGCCATCCTGGCCGTGCATCCGGACACCCCCGACGTTGTGAGCGAGATTGCCAAACGCATCATCGCAAAGGTGCGCGCGCCGAAGGTCATCAACGGACATACGATCGACGTCGGCATCAGCATCGGCATCGCCGTCTATCCCCTGCACGGCAGGGATGTTCCCACCCTGATGCGCTGCGCCGACCAAGCCCTCTATGACGCCAAGGCCTCCGGCCGCATGATGCACCGTTTCTTCGGCGATGGGCGGAACGCCTGATTGCTTTTATGGTGTGATTTTTGCGAAAATACACGGTATCCTATCGCCTGCGGTTGATTTAAC
>JADGBG010000006.1 GCA_015231605.1 Alphaproteobacteria bacterium
TTACGGTGACAGTGCACTTAATAGTCTTACTTAAATTTTATCCTTTCGATTTTGGACATATAGAGACGCATTGGGTTCCGTCATGACAAACATCAGTCTCGAACCGTATGTAATCGTCAAGTCCTGGGCTGGAGTTCACTGGTCTCGCCGCTCCACCGTTTCCGGATCGGCAATGATGGCGCGGTAGATTTCCACACGGTCTCCGTCCCGAAGCTGGGCGTCCAACCGCGTCACCCGGCCGTGAATGCCAACCTTCTGTTCTTCCAGGTCGATTTCCGGGAATTGTTGCAAGAAACCCGAAAGTTCGATGGCTTGCATGACGGTTGCGTCGTCGGGAACTTCAATGTTGATCCAGGTTTGGCGCGCCGCCTTGGCGTAGACGATGCCGATGTTCATGTATGGATCTCCTTATGCCGTGGCCAGGGCCGTATCCCGCTCTTTGCGCTCGGATAATTTTTCGTCCAACACTCTCTTGCCCGCCAACAGGAAGCCCAGCATGACGAAGCCTCCCGGCGGCAGGGCGAACAGCAGTACGCCGTCGAAGGCGGGAATGTTTATTTCAATGACCTTGAAGGCGTTGCCCAAAAGCAGCGCCGCCCCAGCGAACAAGGTTCCAGCGCCAAGGATTTCCCGCACCACGCCCAGCACCACCAGAGCGGCCGTGAAACCAAGCCCCATCATCAGGCCGTCCAGCGCCGATGCCCCAATGGGCTGCTTGGATGCAAAGATTTCCGCGCGTCCCAGAATGGCGCAGTTGGTGACGATGAGCGGTATGAAGAGGCCGAGCACCTTGTGCAGTTCGTGCACCCAGGCGTTCATCGCCATGTCGACGATGGTGACCAAAGTGGCGATGACCAGAACGAAGACGGGGATGCGCACGTCTGCGGGAATGAACATTCTCAGCGCCGCGACGGACAGGCCGGACGTCACCAGAACCACTGTTGTCGCCAGTCCCATGCCCAAGCCGTTTGACGCCGTGCCGGTCACGGCCAGCAGGGGGCACAGCGCCAAGAGCTGTCCGAAGACAACATTGTTGGTCCAGAGACCGTCTCGAGCGATGGCGCGATAATCGATCACGGGCTTTAGCGGGGTGTCGTCAGTCATGGGCCGCTCCTTTCGCGAACAATGCGTCGTGATGGGCATGAACGAATTCCAGGCCGCGCTTGACCGCGTTGACCACCGCACGCGGCGTGATGGTGGCGCCGCTAAATTGATCGAACACGCCGCCGTCCTTTTTCACCCTCCACTGGCCGGGGACGAGGGATGCGAAAGACTTTTGGGAGAAGGCGAGAATCCAGTCGGATTTTCCGGCCTCGATCTTGTCGCCCAGGCCCGGGGTTTCCGCATGCGCCAGGACGCGAACACCCAAAACCGTGCCGGAAACGTCCACGCCCATGATGATATCGATGGCCCCGGCATATCCCTGTCCCGTTACCGGCAAGGCCACGGCGACGGGTTCGCCTGCCATCGACGCCTGATAAATCTTCGCCGGAACGCCGTCCGGCCCGTCCATGGCGAACACGTTTTGGCTTAGGTCATTGTCATGAAGACGATCCGGAATGACCTGGGACAAACTGGCCTTCAAATCCTCGGCTCGCCGCAGGGCGATGTGCGATCCGGTTGCCATGTCGGCAACAACCAGGAAACTTGCCGAAACCGTCGTGAACACCGTCAAGATGACAGCCAGTTTGAGGGGGGATTGGCCGCTCATTTTTCACCTCCCCCGTATTCCAGCGGTTTTCCGTTTGTTGTGCGCCCATAGACTCG
Organism: Alphaproteobacteria bacterium; assembly: GCA_015231605.1. Lineage (GTDB taxonomy): Bacteria > Pseudomonadota > Alphaproteobacteria > Rhodospirillales > Magnetovibrionaceae > JADGBG01. The sequence continues at coordinate 1,768 of JADGBG010000006.1, forward strand.
CGGCTTGATGTAGCGGTCGATCAACGGCGTCGCGGCGTTCATGATCAGCACCGCGAACGCGATTCCTTCTGGATAACCTCCCCAGGTGCGAATGATGTACGCCAACGCTCCGCACCCCACGCCAAACACGATTTTGCCCAAAGGAGATGACGGACTGGTGACCAGGTCGGTGGCGATGAAAAACGCGCCCAACACAGTCGCGCCGGACAAAAGGTGCACCCAGGCGTCGGGGTAGTGAAGCGGGTCTATGACATTGAATAAGCCCGCCATGATGGCGATGGTCCCCATCATGGCCAGAGGAATATGCCAAGTGATGATGCGCATCCCCAAGAGCAACATTCCACCCAAAATCAAAAGAGGGGCGGAGGTTTCGCCAAGGCTTCCCGGCACGGTCCCGAAAATCATGCCGCGCATCTCGAAGGCTTCCCTGAACGCCGTCGACCAAGAAACGCCTTGCCCCAATTCCGTCTTGATATGCCCAAGGATCGACGCGCTGCTCACCGCGTCCACGCCGCTGACGCCGAACCCGAAGGTGATGGCGAGACCGTCCAGGAATCCCGGCGCCCCCAAGTCCCCAAGGGGAAGTGGCGCGACGAAATAGGTCATCTGCACGGGAAAGGAGATGAGCAAAATCACGCGGGCCACCATGGCCGGGTTGAACAAATTCTGCCCCAGTCCGCCGAATACCTGCTTCGCCAGCACGATAGCAAAGAACGATCCCATCACGCCCACCCACCACGGCGCCCACGGCGGCAGCGTCATGGCCAGCAGCCAACCGGTCAACAGGGCCGATCCGTCCCCGACGGCGGGGAGTAATGGCTGACGGGTGAGTTTCAGCACGCCCGCCTCGCACAGCCACGCGCTGGCGACGGTGACGACGAATAGATTGATCGCCGGCCAGCCGAATTGATAGAACCCGTAGAGCGTCGCCGGGGCCAGCGCCACCATCACCAGTCCCATGATGGCGGTGACGCTGGGGCTCTGCTTGAGGTAGGGGCCGCCGACAAGGGGGGGAGGGGTGCTCATGCGCTGACCTCTTCACCGTCTTGGTCTTGTTGGGTTTCGGATCGTTCGGGTTTCGTGCGCGTTTGCGCGGCCTTGCGTTGCGCCATGGCTTCACGTTTTTCGCGCTGAACGCGCTCCATGCGCTCGGTTCGCGCCTCGGCCAGACGCTTGGTTTCCATCTGTTTGTGCTCGGCACGTTGCTGTTTGGTGATCTTGCCCTTGGCGTAGTTGAAATATTGAACCAAGGGGATCGACGAGGGGCAGACGTATGCGCATGACCCACATCCGATGCAGTCCATCAGGCCCAGATGCGTGGCGCGCGCCATGTCTTCTTTGCGGATTGCGGCGGACATCTCCAATGGCACCAAGCCGCACGGACATGCATCCACGCAACTGGCGCACCGGATGCATGGGTTTTGCGCCACGGTTGGGGGAAGGTCGGCAAGCGCCAGGATCCCATTGGTGCCTTTGACGATGGGAGCCTTCATGTCCGCCAAGGGCTGCCCCATCATAGGCCCACCAAGCAATAGACGGGCCGGTTCCCCCCTGAGACCGCCGGCGTGATCAATCAGGTGACGGACCGGGGTGCCGATGGGGGTGCGGAAATTCCCGGGGTTGGAGATGCCCTCGCCGCTGACCGTCACCACGCGGGAAATCAGCGGACGGCCGAAACGCACCGCATCGCGCACCGCCATCGCCGTCGCGACGTTGTGAACCACCACGCCGATTTCAGCCGTCAGTCCGCGCGCCGGGGTCTCCTTGCCGATGAGGGTCTGCGTCAGGTGTTTTTCCGATCCCATCGGATAACGTGCGGGAACCTCCTGGATCATGATTGTCGAGACGTCCTTGGAAGCATGGGCCAGGGCGCGAATAGCCAGGGGCTTGTTGCCTTCGACGGCGATAACGATGCGTTCCACCCCCAGGGCGTGAGCCATGATGCGCACGCCATCGACGATTTCGTCCGGGTGTTCGCGCATCAGGCGGTCGTCGCAGGTGAGATAGGGTTCGCATTCCGCGCCGTTGATGATCAGGGTGTGCAGATCAAAGCGTCGGCCCAGATCCAGCTTCACGGCGGAAGGAAACGCCGCGCCGCCCATGCCGACGATACCGCTCTCCGCCACCCGTTTGGCGATGACGCCGGGTTCGCATTCGAACGGGTCCATGGGGCTGGGTAAATCGGCCCAGGCATCCTTGCCGTCGGGACGGATGGTGATGGTCCGCCCCGGCAGGCCCGAGGGATGCGGGGCGGTGTAGCGGCCGAGCCCGACCACCGTGCCCGACGTCGGGGCATGCACGGGGGCCGAGATGCGTCCCTGTCCGACGGCGATGACTTGACCCTTGAGGACAAGGTCACCCTTCTTGACCACCGCTTCCGCAGGCTGACCGGCATGTTGTTGCAAGGGAACATGCAGAAGGTCCGGCAGGGGTACATCCCGGATCGGTTGGTCGGCGCTCAACGACTTGCGCCCCTGGGGGTGGACGCCACCGCGAATTCTGAACAATTTCATCATGCCCATGGCACGCACCTCATGAGGCAGCAGGAAGCTCTTGCGGCTTCGGCCAATGCCAGCTTTCCAGGGTTTCCGGCTCTTCGCGCAGCTGCACGCTTTCGGTAGGGCACACTTCGACACATTTGCCGCATCCGGTGCAGGCGTCTCTGATCACCACATGGATTTGTCGGTTCGCCCCCACCAGGGCGTCCGTGGGGCACCGCTTGAAGCATTTGGTGCAGCCGATGCAAAGACGTTCGTTGATGAAGGCGACCTTGGGGATGTGTTCTTCCATTCCGCTCAAGTCGGCGCTGACCCCCAATTTGTTGGCCAAGGCCAGGGCCAGACTCGGCCCGCCGGGGGGGCACAGCGTCACCGGAGCTTGTCCGCCGGCCACGGCTTCCGCCGCGGGTCCGCAGCCGGGAAAACCGCATTGGCCGCACTGCGAACCCGGAAGCATGTCGGAAATTTCCCGCACCAAGGCGCCGGCTTCGACCTTCAGGTATTTGGATGCAAAGCCCAACATCAGGCCGAGGCCGAGACCGAGAACGGCAAGGCTGAGAATGGCGATGATCATCGAAGTCGCTCCCTCATCCCAAGCCCGCGAAACCCATGAACGCCAGGGACAGAAGGCCGGCGGTGATGAAGCCGATGGGCGCGCCCGCGAAAGGGGCGGGAACATCGACGTAGGACAGGCGTTCGCGCATGCCGGCGAACAACACCATGACCAAGGTGAAGCCGACCGCGGAGCCGAAACCGTAAAGCAGGCTTTCGATGAAATTGTGCTTTTCCTGGACGTTCAGGATCGCCACGCCCAGGACCGCGCAGTTGGTGGTGATCAATGGGAGAAAAATTCCCAGAACCTGATATAGCGCTGGAGAGGTCTTCTTGATCAACATTTCCGTCAACTGCACCACGGCCGCGATGACCAGGATGAAGCTGAGGATGCGCAGAAACTCGATGTCGAACGGAACCAGCACGAACGTCTCCAAAGCCCAGCCCGAAACAGAAGCCAAGGTCAGGACGAAGGTGGTCGCGAGTCCCATGCCGAGTGCGGTGTCGACCTTGTTGGAAACGCCCATGAACGGGCAAAGGCCCAGGAACTTGACCAAGACCACGTTGTTTACCAAGGCCGTGCCGATCAGGATCAGCAATAATTCTTGCATGGGGCCGTGTCCGCAGGGGTTGTTGAAAACGGATTGCGGACGAAGAAATGCAGCTTCCGTACCAGTTGCGACGCCCCCTTTGAAGCCCTTCGAATTGTGCGGGTTTGCGCCTTTTGCACAAAAAAGCGGCGGAGGAATGTGTGTTTGTCATGCGACAACACGTTCGGCGCGTTTCATGAAATTGTCGGAAACATGACACAAATCATGGCGTTTGGACGACGATATACAGCTGATGACGAACAGGCACGCCCCTTGCAGAGGATCGGGGGCAACTGAGTTCGTGGTGTTACATGGTCAAGGATCGCACATCCGCAAGCCTTCCCCTCCAACCGGGCGATTGGAACGGTGGCGTGGCGTTGGACGTGTATCGCCAGGCCATCGAGTTCGTGCCCGTGGCAACGTCGATTACGGATGTCCGGGCTAACATTCTTTATGCCAACTCCGCATTCGAACGTCTCACGGGGTACACAGAGAGCGAAATCGTGGGTCTGAACGAATCCGTGTTGTCGGATCATGCGACACCACCGGATACCTACCGAAAACTCTGGGCCGCCATTACGTCGGGACGAGAATGGAAAGGCCGTCTGGTCAACCGGCGTAAGGACGGAACGCGCTACCTCGCGGATTTGACGGTTGTCCCGATATTGGATGCGCAAGGGAATCCTGAATATTTTCTTGGCATGCATCGCGATGTAACGGACGTCCATGAATTGGAAAGCAAGCTTAAGAACCAGAATACCCTTTTAAGTTCACTTGTTGAGGCCGCGCCGGCCCTGATTGCCTTGCTGAACGCCTCTGGCAAGGTGATCTTCTCGAACCCTGCCTTTGAAGACCTACAGCGTGAAATGCCACGGGATGTTTTGGCGCCTCATTTCTTACGGGCCTTGAACGAAAGTTTGGGCGTTGATTTGCGTTCGTTATGCGAAAACGGAACGGATTTTTCTGCCGTAGAGGCGCGTATCGAAACGCTAGACGGGGAAATCCGGTGGTTCGCCTGTTCCGCAACCCGCGTGCCGGAACAGGATATGAGTGCGGCGGGGTATTTTTCCGTGAATGGCCGGTGCGGACTGTTGTTGGTGGCAAGCGACATCACCCTCCAGCGACGCCGATTTGAGCAAGCGCGCACCAACGCCGTGCGGGCCGTACTGGCCGAGCAGCAGATGCTTCAAGGCATGCGCGAAGTGATCTCGGGTGCGGTCTTCCAACTGCAAGGCCCGCTCAATGTCATGAACGCCGCTCAGCAGATGGCGCTGCGCAAGACCGGCACTGACGAGCAGACGTCCTTGCCCGTCGCCGAAATGCTGGAAGCTGGATACGCTGCAGTGGAACGGCTCAAGTCCGCCATGCCCCGTTTGGCGCCGGAACCGGTGGAGCCAGTCAATATCAATGAACTGATCCACGATGTTCTGGATATATCAATCGAAGATCTGTTGCGCGCCGGCGTATTCGTCGATTGGCGTCCGGAAAAACAACTGCCCAATGTGCCGGGCCGCGCCAACGCATTGCGTTCGTTGATCAAACACCTGTTGGATAACGCGATCCTGGCGATCAAGGACGGTGGCGGCTTGCGGGAAATCGTCATCACGAGTTCCGTCACGCCTTCTGGAGACGTGCGCCTGGACGTGCGCGACACGGGGCCGGGCCTGGATGAGAAACTGCGTTTGAAAATTTTCGAACCCTTCTTTACCGGATGGGTCAAAACCCGCTTCCGCTCGGGAATGGGCCTGGCCCTGGCACGGCGGATCATTATTGAACAGGGAGGAAGTCTGGAAATCGCAAATCACATGACGGGTGGGTGCCGGGTTGAGGTCGTCTTCGCCGCCGCCAGCCTGGGTCATGGTCAATAAGGATCGGTGCAATGACGGACGCTCCCTCGACACACGCGAACATCACGGAGGATATGGAAACCTTGTACAAGGTTAGCCAGGTCCTGAGCCGCACCCCAAACCTACGGGAAACGCTTCAAGAGGTTCTGGCCCTATTGCACGACATGGACGGTTTCGCCAACGGGATGATTGTCCTTGTGGACACCGACACGGGTGATTTGAGCCTGAGAGTCGCCCACAAGGCGGGTGTCGCCTCCCTGGACAGCGTCCGTTATCGTCCGGGCGAAGGGGTGGTGGGCGAAATTATGGAAACCTGCGTTCCCGTGATCGTTCCGAAAATCGCCCGTGAACCGAAATTTCTGGGGCGGACGGGCTTTTACGACAGCCAGCTGCCGTTCATCGGCGTGCCGATCTTTTCCGGGGATACCCCCATGGGTGTTCTCGCCGCGCAACCGGAAACGGGTACGGACAACCTGGAGGCGCGGGCGCGTTTTCTGGAAATGGTCGCCAACCTCATTGCCCAGACCGTTCGCATGTGGGTGCAGGTGGAAAACGAAACCCGTGAACTGAAGGAAGAACGGGACACATTGCGCCGCGCCGTGCGCAACGAACATGGGCTGGACAACATCGTCGGCCGTTCGGAAAGCATGCGCACGGTCTATGAGCAGGTGCGTCTGGTGTCGGCGTGGAACACCACCGTCTTGATCCGCGGCGAAAGCGGCACAGGCAAGGAACTGGTCGCCAACGCCATTCATTACAACAGTCCTCGCGTTACGGGACCCTTCGTCAAACTCAACTGTGCGGCGTTGCCGGACAATTTGTTGGAAACGGAATTGTTCGGCCATGAGAAGGGGGCTTTCACGGGCGCCAACGCGCAACGCAAGGGACGCTTTGAAATGGCTGACGGCGGTACGCTGTTCTTGGACGAGATCGGTGAAATTTCGCCAGCATTCCAGGCGAAGCTTCTGCGCATATTGCAGGAAGGGGAATTCGAACGCGTCGGTGGAAACAAGACCTTGAGCGTTGACGTGCGCGTCATTGCGGCCACCAACCGGGATCTAGAAACGGAAGTGGAAAACGGCGAGTTCCGCGAAGATCTTTACTATCGCCTCAACGTCATGCCCATCAGCATGCCGCCGCTACGCGAGCGCGCAGAGGACATCCCGGAAATTTCACGGTTTCTGGTGGAGAAGATCGCGGCGCAGCAGAAGCGCAAGCTGACGATCACCGACAGCGCCTTGCGCGTTCTGTTGCGCCATGGCTGGCCCGGTAACGTGCGCGAGTTGGAAAATATCCTCGAGCGGGCCGCGATCATGAGCGAAAACGGCGTCATCGATCGCGACGTCATTGCCTTGTCGGGATTGCGGGAACGCACCGTGTCAACATCACCCGCTTCAGCTTCGCCAGCGGCGCCAGTCCCCAAGGCGCTCACCCCCGCGCCAAAGGTCGATTTCGATGACCCGGAGGTCGATGAGCGCGAACGCGTCATCGCCGCCCTGGAAGAGGCCGGATGGGTGCAGGCCAAGGCTGCGCGCCTGCTCGACATGACGCCGCGCCAAATCAAATACCGCATTCAGACCCTCAATATCAAAGTCCGTCAGATTTGATATCATTGTCGCTTTTGCGACAACGGGTTTTGGTGAAATCCCAAGAATCCAGGCATTCCCCCCCTTGGCATGGACCTTGCGATGATCCGGCAAAGTCACCTGCACATGGAAGGGAACCGCCATGGAACTTAAGGTCATCGCTCAAGACAGCCCTGCTCCCACCGGCGGATGCACCTCGGGTGCATGCGGTTCCAGCACGGACGCGATGGCGCACTTGCCGGATCATGTTCGGAAAAAGGTGCATAACCATCCCTGCTATTCGGAAGAGGCCCATCACCATTACGCTCGCATGCATGTCGCCGTTGCCCCGGCGTGCAATATCCAGTGCCATTACTGCAATCGCAAATACGACTGCGCCAATGAAAGCCGTCCGGGCGTTGTGTCCGAATTGTTGACGCCGGAACAGGCGTCGAAGAAGGTTTTGGCCGTCGCCAGCGCGATCCCGCAGATGACCGTTCTGGGCGTAGCCGGTCCCGGCGATCCCCTGGCCAACCCGCAGCGCACTTTCGAGACGTTCCGGCGCATCGTCGACAAGGCGCCTGACATCAAGTTATGCCTGTCCACCAACGGCCTGGCCTTGCCGGAACACATCGACGAGATCGTGGCGCTCAACGTCGACCACGTCACCATCACCATCAACTGCGTCGATCCGAAAATCGGCGCGCAAATTTATCCCTGGGTATTCTGGAACCACAAGCGCGTGATGGGCGCGAAGGGCGCGAAGATTCTGATCAAACAGCAGCAGCGTGGCCTGGAAATGCTGGTGGAGCGCGGCATTCTGGTGAAGGTCAATTCGGTCATGATCCCCGGCGTCAACGATCGTCATCTGGAAGAAGTGTCGAAGATCGTCAAGACCAAGGGCGCATTTCTGCACAACGTCATGCCCCTTATCGCGGAAGCGGAGCACGGCACGTTCTACGGCGTGATGGGGCAGCGCGGCCCAACCAAACAGGAACTGTCTGATCTACAAGACGCTTGCGCGGGTGACATGAACATGATGCGCCATTGCCGCCAGTGCCGCGCCGATGCCGTGGGCCTGTTGGGCGAGGACCGCGGACAGGAATTCACCATGGAGAAGATCGAGGCCATGGAGGTCGACTACAGCGCCGCCATGGAACGGCGCGCGCGCGTTCACGAAGGCATCGAGGCGCACCGCAAGACCATGGCGCAAGCCGTCCAGCCGACCAAAGAGATGCTTGCGCCCATCGGCACGCCACCCGCGCGCATTGCGGTCACCACCAAGGGCAGCGGCGTGGTCAACGAACACTTCGGCCACGCCAAGGAATTTCTGATTTACGAGGCCTCGCCCGAAGGGGTGCGCTTCATCGGCGCGCGCAAGATCGCGAACGCCTATTGCGTCGGCCCAGACGTCTGTCCGTCCGGGGACGACAAGGGAACGGTCCTGGATGCCATATTGGCCGCGCTTTTCGACTGTTCGGCCGTGGTTTCCGCCAAGGTCGGGATCGAGCCGTGGTCGAGGCTGGAGGCAGCGGGCGTGACGCCCAGCGGAACCTACGCCATGGACGACATCGAAACGGCGGTGCGCGGCATGTATGGCGAATTGATCGAACAGGGATGGGCGGCCAAGGACCTTTCCGTCCAGGCGGCAGGATAAGGGGAACGGATATGGCGCTGAGCATCATCGAGAGCTGTGTGAATTGTTACGCCTGCGAGCCCCTGTGTCCGTCGGACGCCATTTCGATGGGCGAACGGCATTTCCGGATCGACGCCAAGGCCTGCACCGAATGCGACGGCGATTACGCAGACCCGCAATGCGCCAGCATCTGCCCCATCGAAGGGGCGATCCTGGATGCCTCGGGACAAGCGATCAATCCGCCGGGCTCGCTTACCGGCATACCGCCGCACCGCCTTGACGCCGTCGAGGCCGAGATCAGGGCGCGCTGACCATGGCCAAGGCGGAAATCACGTTCGACGATATCGGCTTGACGGTCACCGTGCCGGTGGGCACGCGGGTCATCGAGGTTTCGGAAAAAGTCGGCTCTACCATCACCTACGGCTGCCGCGAATGCGACTGCGGCATGTGCATGATGGAAGTTGTCGAAGGCATGGACAATCTGTCCGTACCCTCCGTTCTTGAGCAACGAGTGCTCGACGAAAACCTAGCCGGGCGAAAGGATCGTCTGGCCTGTCAGGCCCAGGTTCTGGGCACGGTCACTGTGAAGCCGAGGTGATCGCCATGCGCCACGCCGTCTGGCCTTCGGTGTTTCAGGAACGACCCCGGCGTCGCATGTTGGCGCGAGCCAGGGGGCACGGGAACGATGCGGCGTTTGCCGCCATGGCGTTGAATGCGCGGAGGGGCGAAAACGCCATGGGAGGATGGATGGGATTGGGTGCGGGGCAGTTCCGTCACGTCATGCGGTTGCATTTTCCCCGTGCGCGGGTGCCGGTCGGCGTGCGGACCGCCATCCACCGGCCCAAAACGCGTTCGATGGAATGGAGCGAACTGCGCAGGCTGCTGCGCCGCCATCGCGCCGGACGAGACGTTTCCGAACTGTTCATGGCGGACATCGTTTGTTCGGCCTGTCTGGGGTCGGATCATCTTTGGCAGGACTTGGGGCTTTTCAATAGGGGCGAGTTGACGTCCTTGATGCGACGCAATTTCCCCTCGCTCGCAGAACGCAATACACGGGACATGAAGTGGAAAAAGTTTCTCTACAAGCAGCTCTGTATCGCGGAAGGCGTCTATGTTTGCCGCGCCCCATCGTGTGAGGAGTGCGCTGATTATGACGCCTGTTTCGGCCCGGAGTCCTGAACTCGCCAATAGCGAGCGCGTGGCGATTATGGACCGGGCGCAAGGGGCATATCTGGGTTTGGCCGTCGGCGATGCGCTGGGATCAACGGTGGAATTCATGACGCCGGGTGAAATCCGGGAAGCTCATGGGATGCACAAGGATTTGATCGGTGGGGGGTGGCTCAGGCTCAGGCCCGGGCGGGTCACGGACGACACGGAAATGTCTCTGGCTTTGGGACGCGCTATCTTGAGCGAAGAGGGGTTTCGCCCCAGCTCCATCGCCGAACAGTTTGACGCATGGTTGAAAAGCAAACCGGTGGACGTTGGTCACACTGTACGCCGGGGCATCATGCGGTTTCGCACACATGGTACGACGCTTTCCCCCATGGATCCTTACGATGCGGGCAATGGCGCGGTGATGCGTGTCCTGCCGGTTGCGCTCGCGACCCTGGGTGCGTCGATGGACGAGATCGAACGCGCCGCCTTGATGCAGGCCCACGTGACACACAATGCACCGTTGGCCGACGTCGGAATGCTGGCGGTGGTGGAGATGACCCAGCGTGCCCTCAGGGGCGGCGGGGACGCTTACCGCGACATGGTGGTCTTGGCGCACCGCCTGAGAGATCAAGCGCCGGAATATGATTTCACGAAGCGTCCGCAAAACAATCCCGGGGGCTTCCTGCCGGAAACACTACGCGCCGTTATGCAGGCATTTCTGCGCACCGACAATTTTGAAAGCGCCCTTGTCGATGTCGTGAACCGAGGAGGAGACGCCGATACGACCGGCGCGATTTTGGGCTTCATGGCCGGTGCGCTGCACGGTGCTGCGGCGATCCCGGCCCGCTGGACAAGGGATCTGGACCCAAGCGTCAGAAAGCATTGCGAGATGCAGGCGCGGGCGTTGCTTGAAATGTGTCCGTTGCTGAGCGGGCGACCGGTGCGGTTTATTTTAGATTGAGCGTCACCTTCAGATGAGCCGCAAGCGCGCTGTCCATGGTGATCAGGTGTAGCTGGAACCATTCGGGAAGCTGGCTGTTGATGAATTCGCGCGGCAAGACCAAGCTGCCACGTTCGGCACGCATCAACATTGCCTTCAATTCACCGAGCAGACGATTGTGCTCCCCTCGATGTTCCCAGAACGCCGGAAAATCCGTTTCTTTCATCAACAGTTCTTCGTGGGCGAAGTGTTCTTGCGTATGACGTACGAGCTCCTTGAGCAAGGGGGCGAACACGCTTTTGGGGACGAACGTCAGCGCGTTTTGGATGCTGATGAATTCCCTGTGATATCCGTCCATCACCCCAACACCTAATGCCAAGTGTTCTTCCGACCACTTCAAAAGAGGAGGAGGGGTGTCGAGGAGCGGGTCTTCGTGGATGTGCGGAGTGCTCATGATGCGGCTTGCATTTGCTGTTTGGCGATGGACAGGAAATCGTCGATACCCGCATCGACGACGGTAATTCCTTGCATGGAGCAAAAACGTTTTTCCTTGTCGGTGGCGTTCGGGATCAGCGCCCAACCCTTGTCGACATGGGAATCATGGAGAATGTCGCTCATCACCATGCGTTCCGTGTCGCGCGTCAGACGCATTCCCAGCAGGACGTATTTCAGTCCTTTGCGTTTTTCCTTAAGGAAGGAGGGAATGGCGAAGCCGCCCATCAATTCGGTGATGTAGTCCACATAGTCCGCGTCGGATGCGATATAGGTTGGGTACGGCGTAGGGCTTCCCATGGGTTTGAACAGCACCGGAAGTTTCGGATCAGCTTCTTCGTGTGAGATTTCCCGATACTTTTCTCCATCATATTCGTGGATCTGAAACCGGAAGTCCGTGCCGCCGATGCGCGCGGTCCCGCGCACCAGGATATGGGGGGCACCGTTGTAACTGTCCTGCAACTGGGAGTCGCGGTTGATGTCGATGACGTATTCGGGCTGGAGTGCGGCCAGCCAGTCGTGAACGGCGGCGCGGCTCCATTGCGTTTCGCCGTAGAGCGTGGTGAGGAAGCGGTTGATGAAACCGCGCCCTTTCTTAAGTTCCAGATTCATCGCGGCGCGGGGGAATTCATACATCAGCTTGGGCGCCATGGGACGGCCGTTGTTCATGGCGAGGATCAGGGAATGGCTATCCGCGGGCATCGGCGTTCCGTCCGTTACCGACACGCATCCTTCCAACGCGCCAGGCCCCAAATATGGAACGGCTTGTCCATCCCGAATGTGTTCGGCGATGGTGTAAAGGACGGTGTCTGTGGTCATGGTGAGGTCTCCCATTGCGTCTTGAGGGAGGTACTGCAATTCCCGCACCAGTTTTGCGACCAGGGAATTTCGGGGATTTGAATGGCCGCCATTGTCGGTCTTGCGACAATACGGATTAGAACGTTGCGATTGCGACCTCATAGACGCCGCCGAGTACGATGTATTCATTTTCTCCGCTCATGCGCCCCGGAAGCAGTCCGGAAAAGAAGAAGATTTTGGCAAGCGGAACACGGGCGGTGAGAATGTGGTCTCCGAACTCTCCGGCCGTATCGCGGTCCGTGGTGAACGAATTGACGTTGTTGAGCAGGATCACGGCGTTTCGTTTATCGAGCCTTTGAAGCACCTCGAAATCGTCCAACCGGTTGACGCCTCGATAAAGGGTCATATGCGTTTCGCCCGGAATGCGGCGTGCCAATTCGTATTGGCAATAGGCCTGCACCAGATCCAATTGCGCCTCCAAGGCATTGGTGCTGTATAGGCCGTTGGCGCGGTCCTTGAGAAACAGGGCGTATGCGGGATCGGCCGGGTCGGGCAGCGGCTTCTTATGGTGACGCACCGTCAGCCCGAAGCGGGACTCCGCCCAGCTTTTCACCACCGCGCCCTCGCGCCCGTCGGTATCGAAAAACCAACCGCGAAGGGTGCGCAGGTAGTCCGCCTTGACGCGGGCCTCGCGTTTTTCGCCTCCCGCGTCCTCCGGCGCATAAAGACGAAACTGCACCGCCATGTAGTCCTGGAATTTTTCCGCGCGTGCTTGTGGATCGGACAGTCCGTCCAGATCGGCGAACAAATCGGCATGGAAGGACGCGACGCCATCCAGTTCCAAGGGCTGGGGATACCGCTGGAACGTCAATCCGCCCAGGATTACCGGTGGGACATTGCAGCGGTTCAGCGCAAGCCGCGCCTGTCGGGGCAGGGTCGTCGCATCCGTGTTCAAGCGTCCCGTCGTCATCCTGTCGGTAACCTTACAAAAACTGTGTCTTTGTCGTGTCGCAGACCTGATGGTCGGTCAGACGAAGTTCGGTAAGTGTCTCAAATAATCACATTGAATCAGTGTCATGTAGCGTTTTTTCGGACTGGCATGCCTTTTGCGGTGATGGGGTCGACTAGCCATTCACGGCGCCTTGCGCCACTGAATTTGTTATCAACAAGGAGACACCATCATGGCACTTCGTCAAGCCGCCATCTACGGCAAGGGGGGCATCGGTAAGTCCACCACCACGCAAAACCTGGTCGCCGCGCTCGCCGAAGCCGGCAAGAAAGTGATGATCGTTGGGTGCGATCCCAAAGCGGATTCTACCCGTCTGATCCTGCACTCCAAAGCCCAAAACACCATCATGCAGATGGCTGCGGATGCGGGTTCGGTCGAGGACCTGGAACTCGAGGACGTGCTTAAGAAAGGATACGGCGACATCGCCTGCGTCGAATCCGGTGGGCCGGAACCGGGCGTTGGTTGCGCCGGCCGCGGCGTCATCACCGCCATCAACTTCCTGGAAGAAGAGGGGGCGTACGAAGAAGACCTGGACTTCGTGTTCTATGACGTTCTGGGCGACGTGGTGTGCGGCGGCTTCGCCATGCCGATCCGCGAAAACAAGGCCCAAGAGATCTACATCGTGTGCTCCGGCGAAATGATGGCGATGTACGCCGCAAACAACATCGCCAAAGGTATTGTGAAGTATGCAAACTCCGGCGGCGTTCGCTTGGCGGGTTTGATTTGCAACTCTCGCAACACGGCTCGTGAAGATGAACTGATCATTGAACTGGCCCGCCAGCTCGGCACCCAGATGATCCACTTTGTTCCGCGCGACAACGTGGTGCAGCGTGCTGAAATTCGTCGCATGACGGTTATCGAATACGATCCGAAAGCCAAACAGGCTGATGAATACCGCGCGTTGGCGAAAAAGATCATCGAAAACCAAATGTTCGTGATCCCGACACCGATCAGCATGGATGCCTTGGAAGACTTGCTGATGGAATTCGGTCTTATGGACGAAGAAGACGAAAGCATCATCGGCAAGACCGCCGAAGCCGAAGGGGTCGCCGCAACGGCCTAAGAGCTGTGAACGGACCGCGTCCCGCCATTGGCGCGGTCTGTTCCCGGCCCACCAAACATTCTGGAGAGGAAACCTGACATGCCAGATTTGACGCGTGAGGAGACCCAGGGCCTGATCGAAGAGGTTCTCGAGGTTTATCCCGAAAAAGCAAAGAAGATCCGTGAAAAGCACCTTACGGTGAACGATCACGCCATCGATCAGTCCAAGAGCTGCATCAAGTCCAACCGCAAATCGGTGCCGGGCGCAATGACCATCCGTGGTTGCGCTTACGCCGGTTCCAAGGGGGTGGTGTGGGGTCCGATCAAGGACATGATCCACATTTCCCATGGTCCCGTCGGTTGCGGTCAGTATTCCCGCGCCGGCCGTCGAAACTACTACGTCGGAACCACCGGCGTGAACACCTTCGGCACCATGAACTTCACCTCGGATTTCCAGGAAAAAGACATCGTGTTCGGCGGCGATAAGAAGCTGGCGAAGTTGATCGACGAAATTGAAACGCTGTTCCCTCTGAACAAAGGCATCACGGTGCAGTCCGAATGCCCCATCGGCTTGATCGGCGACGACATCGAAGCCGTGTCCAAAGCCAAGGGGAAGGAATACGAGAAGACCATCGTGCCCGTGCGGTGCGAAGGTTTCCGTGGCGTTTCCCAGTCGCTGGGCCACCACATCGCCAACGACGCGGTGCGCGATTGGGCGCTGGACAAGCGTGATGGCGACAACAGCTTTGAAACCACGCCTTATGACGTCGCCATCCTGGGCGATTACAACATTGGCGGCGACGCTTGGGCATCTCGCATCCTGCTCGAAGAAATGGGCCTGCGGGTGGTCGCCCAGTGGTCGGGCGACGGATCCATCTCCGAAATGGAATTGACGCCGAAGGTGAAGCTGAATCTGCTGCACTGTTATCGCTCGATGAACTACATCTCGCGCCACATGGAAGAGAAGTACGGCATTCCTTGGATGGAATACAACTTCTTTGGCCCGACCAAAATCGAAGAAAGCCTGCGCAAGATCGCCGAGTTCTTTGACGACACCATCAAGGAAGGCGCAGAGCGCGTGATCGCCAAGTACAAGGCGGAATACCAGGCGGTGATCGACAAATACCGTCCGCGCCTCGAAGGCAAGAAGGTCATGCTCTATGTCGGCGGTCTGCGTCCGCGCCACGTCATCGGCGCATACGAAGATCTCGGCATGGAAGTGGTGGGTACCGGCTATGAATTCGCCCACAACGATGACTACGACCGCACCATCAAGGAAATGGGCGACGCCACGCTGATCTATGACGACGTCACCGGCTACGAGTTCGAGGAATTCGTCAAGAAGGTGAAGCCCGACCTGATCGGCTCCGGCATCAAGGAAAAGTACATCTTCCAGAAGATGGGCATTCCCTTCCGCCAAATGCACTCGTGGGATTATTCGGGTCCGTATCACGGCTACGACGGATTCGCCATCTTCGCCCGGGACATGGACATGACGCTGAACAACCCGTGTTGGGACAAGCTGACCCCGCCGTGGAAGCAAGCCGCTGGCAGCGAGGCCCTCGCCGCCGAATAACGTTCCCCGGGGCCGTGCTTCGTTTCCGTACTTTGGAGTGCGGCCCCACCCATCACCCTTAACCCGAAGGTTCACGGATTGGTGACCCGGGAGGAGGAAAAAATGTCACAAGCAGTCGAAAATATCAAGCCGAGCTACCCGCTGTTCCGCGACGAGGACTACAAGGCGAGCCTCAAGAACAAGCAGGACATGTTCGAAGAACGTCATTCACCGGAAAAGGTCCGGGAAATCTTCGAATGGACCACCAGCCAGGAATATCAGGACCTCAACTTCCAGCGCGAAGCGCTCACCATCAACCCCGCCAAGGCCTGCCAGCCTTTGGGGTCCGTTCTGTGCGCCCTGGGGTTTGAAAAAACCCTGCCGTACGTTCACGGGTCGCAGGGGTGCGTGGCGTACTTCCGCACCTACTTCAACCGCCATTTCAAGGAACCGGTGGCGTGCGTTTCGGACTCCATGACCGAAGATGCGGCGGTGTTCGGCGGGCAGAAGAACATGTTCGACGGCCTGGAAAACGCCAAGGCGTTGTACAAGCCGGAGATGATCGCGGTGTCAACCACCTGCATGGCGGAAGTGATTGGCGACGACCTGAACGCCTTCATCGGCAACGCCAAGAAAGAGGGCCACGTTCCGGAGGAATTCCCGACGCCCTTCGCACATACGCCGAGCTTCGTGGGTTCCCACACCACCGGCTGGGATAACATGTTTGAAGGCATGCAGCGCTACTTCACGCTGAACCACATGGACGACAAGGTGGTCGGTTCCAACGGCAAGATCAACCTTGTCGCCGGCTTCGAAACCTATCTCGGCAACTTCCGGGTGCTGCGGCGCATGATGGAGGAAATGGGCGTTCCCCATTCCCTACTGTCCGATCCGTCGGAAGTTCTCGACACTCCTGCTGATGGTCAGTACCGCATGTACGAGGGCGGCACCACCCAGGACGAAATGAAGGACGCCCCCAACGCCATCGATACGCTGCTTTTGCAGCCGTGGCAGCTGGTCAAGACCAAGAAATTCGTCAAGGACACCTGGAACCAGCCCGGTACCGAACTCTCCATCCCCATCGGTTTGAAGGCCACCGACGAGTTCCTTATGGCGGTTTCCAGGCTGACCGGCAAGGAAGTCCCGGCCAGCCTGGAGAAGGAGCGTGGCCGTCTGGTCGATATGATGACGGACAGCCATGCCTGGCTGCATGGCAAGAAGTTCGGCCTCTATGGCGACGCGGACTTCGTCATGGGCATGACGGCGTTCCTTCTGGAACTGGGGGCCGAGCCGACCCACATCCTGTGCAACCACGCCAACAAGCGCTGGAAAAAGGCCATGGACGCCATGCTGGAAGGAAGCCCCTATGGCGCGAATTGCGAAGTGCATATCGGCAAAGACCTGTGGCACTTCCGTTCGCTGATGTTCACCAACAAGCCGGACTTCATGATCGGCAACAGCTACGGCAAGTTCATCCAGCGCGACACTCTGGCCAAGGGCAAGGAGTTCGAGGTGCCTTTGATCCGCATCGGCTTCCCGATCTTTGATCGTCACCACCTGCACCGCATGACAACGTGGGGCTACGAAGGCGCCATGTACATCCTCACCACCTTGGTGAACGCGGTGCTGGAACGCCTCGACGAAGAAACGCGGGGCATGGGCACCACGGACTACAACCACGACCTGGTCCGCTAAATAGGTTCGGGGACGGTTTCCCTAGACCGTCCCCGTCCTACGCTACTGGGAGAAAGGAGTCCTCCATGCCCAGCGTGATGATCCGCAAAAATGAAAACGGCGAGTTGCTGTTTTACGTCGCCAAGAAAGACTTGGAGGACGTCGTCGTTTCCGTCGAAACCGACACCCCGGATGCATGGGGAGGTACGGTTGAAATCGGCGACGGTTCCACTTGGTACATCGATCCCATTAGCCCTCCCCCGACATTTCCAACCACGTTGCGATTCAAGCGCGCGTGACCCGAACAAGGAGCACCCATCATGGCCGTTCAAATTGAAGCCAGCATCTGCACCGCCTGCGGCGATTGCGAGCCGGTTTGCCCGACCAAGTCCATCGTGCCGCACAAGGGCCTCTATACGGTGAAGACCGAGACCTGCACGGAATGCGACGGCGAAGCCGATATGCCCCAGTGCATCGACGTTTGCATGGAAGAAGGCTGCATCGTTTTCGTTGACTGACAATGTGCGGGGCCGCCCCATACGGGGCGGTCCCCTTCATTGCAAGCAGAGATTGGGAGTGAACGTGATGAGCCAGGACGAACTGCCCAGAAACATGGCATTGCGCATCGGTCTCGCCGCCAGAGAACTATCCGGCTTCGGGCCGGCTGATCTTTTGGAGGTCTTGGGTGATACCGTTGGCTTGCCGCCAAGCGAAAAAAAACTCGCGGGTCTCAGTATTGATAAGCTGCGCAGCGGCGCCGATGGAAAATTTTTCGCCATCGACCGCGATATTTTGAAAAAGGCGCTGTCCACCCTCAAAGGTCATGACGGAGCCGACGAAGCCGACACGCCGGAGGCCGAGGCGTACGCCGACGGCGACATGCCGGGATCCATCCGTGTCGCAGTGGCGTCCAATGGCGGCGAGGATCTGGATGGACATTTCGGCACGTGCAAGAGATTTCTGGTTTACCAGGTGTCACCCGACGAGGTGAGGTTGATCGATGTTCGCTCGACCCTTGACGACATGGATGCCGAGGACAAGAACAAGTTCCGGGCCGAGCTCATTTCCGACTGCCAGGTTCTGTTCGTGGTATCCATCGGCGGGCCGGCCGCAGCCAAGGTGGTGCGTGCCGATATCCATCCCATCAAAAAGCCACAGGGCGGGGCGGCGCGGGAAATTCTCGCCGAGGTGTCCGGCGTCATCGCCGTCAACCCGCCGCCGTGGCTTGCCAAGGCAATGGGCCGGGAGGCCGAGGAGCGCGTGCGCTTCCGGGAATCGTCATGATTTCCCCTGAGGTCATAGACAAGGTTTTCGCCCTGGCCGAGGCCGGTGGAGGCTCCGCGGACGTGTTGGGCGGGCTTCGTCAGCTCTGGCCCCACATCCATTTCACCCATTGCTTGGAGGACGAACTGTGTCTGGAAAAGCCGGTTCGTGAAGGCACTGTGGCCAACGTCTATCTGGTCAATGGAAACAACCATTGCGCGGTGATCACCGATCATGAGCCATCCGCCACCGGCTTCTTGATCGCGGAGTTGTAACCATGAACGCGCAGTTGATCGCCAAGGGCATGGAGCGTTTGGTGTACGTGGTGGAGGGGACTGCGCCCAAGCCGGGCCACGGACCACTGATTTCCGCCCTGAACGAGTGCCTTGCAGACTTGGACTTGAAGTTGGTTTTTTCGCGCAAGGGCTGGCATCGTCCGGGGGGCGTGATCGACGGACATGGCCACCGTATCGCCGAAAATATCGGGGATTGGCTGGCGGATGCCACGAGCGGCGATCTGATGGATTTGTTCATTTCATACGAGGACGCGGGACTGCTCGCCACGCGTCTGTGCGGGGTTACCCATTACCTAACCGCCAGAACCGGTTCGGGCCCGTGGGACTTTTTGCAAGTCGAGGTGAATGAGCTCCGGGAGGTCACTGACCGGTTGATTTTTTCGCCCGGCATCCCCCCCGACGGGCCCGAGGACATAGTGGAGCCCGACAGTCCAGTTAAAGTCGACCCCACTCCTCTTGGGCCATCGTTCTATCGTTTGCGCAAGGCTCGCGACATTGGCGAAGCTTACCGAAAATTATTAGCCAACAGTTCCGCGGATACTTTGTTGGTGTTGCGGTTTTTCGATGAATGGCTTGCCAGCAGTGCCGCACAGACGACGTTTTGTCGCCGCTTCGTCTTGCGCGTGATCGATTACAAGGACCGCTTCGGCGACACCCGCCTACAGGCAACTCCGGTATCTACCCATGACACCGTATTGCCGCCGTTTCCTAGCGCGATTGAACGCGGCTTGGATTTGGCGCGCTTCCTGGCGGCGTTCGATCGCGCCGCGGGCTATCCCATGGCGTGGTATTTCCTGATGGTTGCCGGCGCCCACCCGGATCTGGAACGCATTGCGCATGCCGTTCACGAAGATGTCAGTGGCGTGTACGACTATCTTCCCGAGCGCGATATCAAGGTGCTGAGCGCCTGGATTCAGAATCCATACCGCTTCTGATGTCGGCTTTGTCGCAAACCCGACAATGGTGCGTCATTCGAACGCCATATTTTTCAATGTGTTGGTGTTGGCATGGGTGTTGCGATGACTGTGGTGTTCATAACGAAGCGTGGTCGCCATGAAACCCCAAGACATCGCTCAGTTGCTCGACGAACCTGCCTGCGGGCACAACCAGAAATCCAAGTCCGGATGTGCCCGGCCCAAGCCCGGCGCAACGGCGGGGGGGTGTTCGTTCGACGGCGCGCAAATCGCGCTGTTGCCGATCGCGGACGTGGCGCACATCGTCCACGGGCCCATCGCATGCGCTGGGTCCAGTTGGGACAACCGCGGCACGCGTTCATCCGGACCGAAGCTGTGGCGCATCGGCATGACCACGGATCTGACCGAGCAGGACGTGATCATGGGACGTGGCGCAAAGCGCCTGTTTCATTCCATTAAACAAGCCGTGGCCGACTACCGCCCGGCGGCCGTGTTTGTCTACAACACCTGCGTTCCGGCGCTGATCGGCGACGACGTCGACGCGGTGTGCAAGGACGCGGAGAAGCGCTGGGGCATTCCCGTGGTTCCGGTGGACGCCGCAGGGTTCTACGGAACCAAGAATTTGGGCAACCGCATCGCCGGCGAGGCTATGGTCAAGCACGTCATCGGCACCCGCGAACCTAATCCGGTTCCGGACCATCTCCAACGTCCCGGCATCACCGTGCACGACATCGCGTTGATCGGCGAATACAACATCGCGGGTGAATTGTGGCATGTGCTGCCGCTGTTGGATGAACTGGGCTTGCGCGTATTGGGTTCGCTGTCGGGCGATACGCGGTTTCGCGAGGTGCAGACCATGCACCGCTCAGAAGTCAACATGATGGTTTGCTCCAAAGCCATGATCAACGTGGCGCGCAAGCTAGAGGAGAAATACCGAACCCCCTGGTTCGAGGGCAGCTTTTACGGCGCGTCCGACATGGATCATGCGTTGCGCGCGTTCGCCAAGATTATCGGCGACCCCGGACTTGTGCAACGAACCGAGGAGTTGATCCAACGGGAAAACCTGCACCTGAACGAACAACTGGATCCCTGGCGTGGTCGCCTGCGTGGCAAGCGTGTGCTTCTGTACACCGGGGGCGTGAAGTCATGGTCGGTGGTGGCGGCGCTTCACGACCTGGGGCTTGATGTGGTCGCTACCGGCACCAAGAAATCGACCGAGGAGGACAAGGCCCGTATCCGCGAATTGATGGGCGACGACGCCGTGATGATCGAGGACGGCAATCCACGCGCCTTGCTGGACATGGTCGCCAACCTGAAAGCGGACATCCTGATCGCGGGGGGACGAAACATGTACACGGCGCTCAAGGCGCGCGTGCCGTTCCTCGACATCAATCAGGAACGGGAATTCGCCTACGCCGGATATACGGGCATGGTGGAATTGGCGCGCCAACTCGCCCTGTCTTTGGAAAGTCCGGTGTGGAGCGCGGTGCGCAAGCCCGCTCCCTGGGATGAGGGCTAAGACATGGTAGAGATCGTCAAGCGCGCCAAGGCGCTGTCCGTCAACCCGCTGAAGTCCAGCCAGACCATCGGCGCGGCGCTGGCGTTTTTGGGAGTCGCGCGCGCCATTCCCATGTTACATGGCTCTCAGGGCTGCACCGCGTTCGGCAAGGTGTTCTTCGTACGCCATTTCCGCGAGCCCATTCCGCTACAGACCACGGCCATGGACCAGGTGTCTACCGTCATGGGCGCGGGCGACAGCGTGGTGGAGGGGTTGGCGACAATTTGTTCCAAGTCTTCACCCGCCTTCATCGGCATCCCCACCACGGGCCTTTCGGAAACCCAGGGGGCCGATGTGCGCATGGCGGTGAAGGAGTTCCGCGCCAAGCATCCGGAATTTATCACGACCGAAGTGGTGCCGGTGAATACACCCGACTACACGGGGTGTTTGGAAACCGGGTTCGCCAAGGCCGTAACGGAAATAATCGAAAAGCTGGTCGAGGCCGCCCCCCGTGCTGTTGATGCGGATCGCGTCAACATTCTGTCCGGTGCGCACCTGACGCCGGGCGACGTCGAGGCTGTCAAGGACATGGTGGAAATGTTCGGCCTACGCCCCGTCGTCATTCCCGATCTGTCGGGCAGCCTGGATGGGCATTTGCCGGATAACGACTTCAACCCGCTGACCACCGGCGGCGTGAGCGTCGATGACATTCGTACCGCGG
This sequence comes from Alphaproteobacteria bacterium, assembly GCA_015231605.1. GTDB lineage: Bacteria > Pseudomonadota > Alphaproteobacteria > Rhodospirillales > Magnetovibrionaceae > JADGBG01. The sequence goes on from JADGBG010000006.1 coordinate 23,812, forward strand.
GCGCGGCGCGCGCGACGCTGGTCATCGGGCGGCATCTCGATACCGCCGCAGACGGGTTGAAGTCCATTACGGGTGTCACGGATTGGCGTTTCGATCACCTGTTCGGTCTCGATGCCGTGGATGCGTTCGTGAAAACGCTCACTGAGATCAGCGGCCGATCCGTGCCGGCGCGGGTGAAACGCCAACGCGCCCAGTTGCAGGACGCCATGCTGGACAGCCATTTCATGATAGGTCAGACGCGGCTGGCCCTGGCGGGTGATCCCGAAGTGATAAAAATGTTTGCCGACCTCGGCGTGTCCATGGGCGCCGAGGTCGTCGCGTGCGTCGCACCGACGCGTTCCCCCGTGCTGGAGGACTTGCCTCTGGATGCCGTGAAGATCGGCGATCTTGAAGACTTGGAGAAACTGGCGAAAGACGCCGGGGCGGAATTGCTGATCGGCAACTCGCACTGCGTCCAGTCGGCGGCCCGCCTGGGCGTGCCGGTTCTGCGGGCCGGCTTTCCGCAATTCGACGTGCTGGGGGGCTTCCGCAGAACCTGGATGGGGTATGCCGGAACGCGTGACGCACTGTTCGAGATCGCAAACCTGATGCTGTCCGTAGAGAAGGGGGAAGTGGAGCCTTATGCCTCCATTTACGCCCAAAGACCGGGTGAGGAGGACGCGCATGGCCATCGATCGCCATCTTCGCATTCTGGATTGCGCCATTGAGGAGGGACGAATGCCCCAAGGGTTGAAAGTCGCCTTTGCGTCCACGGACATGCGTCATGTTGACCAGCATTTCGGTTCGGCGAAGGCTTTCGTCATGTACGAGGTTGACCCGGAAAACGCCGCTATGACGGACGTAGTCGCATTCGGCGAGTTGGATCAGGATGGAAACGAGGACAAGCTCGACGCCAAGATGCAGGCTTTGGCCGACTGCGCCGCTGTATACGTCCAGGCCATCGGCGGGTCCGCCGTTTCCAAGTTGACGCGCATCGGCGTGCAACCTGTGAAAGTGCAGACGGGGGTCGCCATCTCGCGTCTGGTTGCCGAACTGCAAACGGAATTACGCATGGGGCCCAGCGCCTGGATCGTCCGCGCTTTGAACGCGGAACGTGGCGGTGCGTGTTACGACGACATGGATGCCGAGGGCTGGCATGAGTGAAAGTGGGAACATCATCGCCACGGGCCGCGTGATGCGCGATCGCAAGGGGCGAACCTGGGTCGGCGTGCCACGGCGCTCAGCTTGTAAATCCTGTGGGCAGGGTGACCGGTGCGGCATGTCCGTTCTGGGTGGCTTGGGCGGAGACCAGACGCTCAGATTGCCCCTGGACGGCGTGGATTACCAGGTGGGCGATGTCGTGAACGTCTCGTGCCCACGCGATGGCCTGTTAGCCGCCGCGATGCTGGCTTACGGCCTGCCTGCATTGGGACTGATGGGCGGCGCGGTGTGCGCGGTCGCCTTTCAGGTGAAGGATGAGTACCAAGCCTTGGGCGCCCTGACCGGGTTGATCCTGGGGCTGATGATAACCCGGTGGGCGGCCGCGCGTGCCGGCCTTCCCAACATGAACGTAGCCAAGGAGTGACCCATGACCACTGACGCGGTGATCGACCCGAACGATCCTGTCCTGCAATCGGACTTTATCAAGGAGATGGTGCGCCAAATCCGCGCCATCGATTCCTACGGCGTGTATGACACGGTGTCCGACGCCGAGGTGTTGGATCCCTTGGTGCTGACCAAGGAACGTAAGCGCGCGATTCCCGTGGTCGGAGATCCTGACGAGGAAACGCTGGCGCGGGTGAAGGCGTTCTACAACGCCATCGCCGCACAGACGGAAGCCGAATGCGGCAAGATGGCCATGCCGATGATCAACATTTCCCACGAAGGATTCGGTCGCGCCATCATCACGGTCGGTAAGCTTGTGGTGATGGACCGATCTTTGCGCGACGTTCATCGTTTCGGTTTTCCGAGCCTTTCGAAAATGAAGGATGAAGCCGACAAGCTGCTGTCCGTCGCGACCAGCATCATCGGCGAACATCCTGACGCGGCGGGGATGTGATCATGACCGATGACGAACTCAAGGCCTTGCAGAAGGCCGAACGCAAGGCCAAGCGGATCGCCTCCGAAAAAGCCATGGAACTGCATGACCTGGTGGAGGATCGCTTGCCCAGCGGGTTCGATGACCTGCCCCGGATCGCCCAGGACACCTACGACGCCTGTAAGGCTTGGGCGGACGCCAACGCCGCCCTGAAGACCGCTGAACAAGCATGAGGAACAAGACATGAGCACCATCATAGGCATCACCCGGAGCGGCAAGGAATATGTCCCCGAATTCATCGAAACCCTGGATCAGACCAAGTGCATCGGCTGCGGACGCTGTTTCAAGACCTGCCCGCGCGACGTGTTCGATTTGGTGGATCGCGACGATCTGGATCTCGGCGATTTCGACGACGACGATTGGAGCGACGACGGTTTTTCCGACGATGCCGCCATGGTCATGAGCCTCAAGGACCCCATGGATTGCATTGGTTGTCAGGCGTGTTTTAAGGTTTGCCCTAAGGCCTGCATGACCCACGCGCCCCAGCCCGCCCCTTGATGTAACGAGAGAAGCAAGAAAAGGAGTGACGGCATGCCCCGTCCCAGCAAACATGTTTTCGTCTGCACCCAGCATCGGCCCGAGGGGCATCCGCGCGGATCGTGCGCTCAGGTCAACTCTCCGGCCGTCATGGAAGCTTTCCTGGCGGCGTTTCAGGAACACGACCTGTGGGGTGTGCACAAGCTGGCGCAAACCAGTTGCATCGGCCCTTGCGCCAACGGCCCCAGCGTCCTGGTGTATCCCGAAAGCACCATGTACGTCGGCGTGAAGCCCGAGGACGTTCGGGAAATCGTTGAAAAGCACCTGAAGGGCGGCGAAGTCGTGGAACGCTTGAAGGCTCCGGCCGATCTGTGGTGAGGTGATCGTGTCGGCTCGCCTCATCTTGGTGCATAAACAGCCGGTCAGCGCGCGCACGCGCTTCCTTCGTTACGAACACGGCGTCATCGCCCCGGAGCCGCTTCCCGCGCTGTCCCAGGTGCTGGAGGAAGATGAGTTGGCCGGGAGCGCCGTGGTTCTGGAGCACCCGGCCATGCTGATCAACCGGGTGACTGAGGGCCTGGGCCTGGCGGCGTCGGATCTCAAACTGGAGAACGAGTTCCGCGCCTTCGTCGATACGCCAGGGGGTGTTGTGCCCATTTACCTGGCGCGCATCGTCACGATCGATCCGCCATTCACCGTGGCTGACAAGCTCGGCGCGCGTTTCATCGATATCACCGAGGCCCGCGATTTGGGTCCCGCCGAACTGGACCTTCTGCGTAGGGCGTACCTGTGTGTCATGGAGTAGGGAATGTCGCATTTGCGACAACCGCACCGGTGGATTAAGGTCTGAAATCCGCGGTTTCCGAGTTGGCACGCGCCTTGCTGGTTATCCGGCATGATCATACGGTTCATCCTCGCCGCGCTGCTTGCTTCCCTGCTGTCATCATGGGGAGGCGTGGCGTTCGCGGGCGAGGTCCGTCTTGCGGTCGCCAGCAACTTCATCGAACCGGTGAATGCGTTGGCGCGACGTTTTCAGGACGAGACCGGCCATCACGTCGTGGTCAGCACGGGATCCACTGGGAAGCTTTATGCACAGATCACCAACGGCGCGCCGTTCGACGTATTCCTGGCCGCGAACGAACGAGAGCCGCAACGCCTTGAGCAGGATGGTCTGGCCGCGCCGGGATCACGCTTCACCTATGCTCTTGGCCGGTTGGCGCTATGGTGCCGTGAGGCCGATGGCCCCGAGACGGCAAAGCGTTGCCTGAATATCAATACCACCCGCCTTGCCATCGCCAATCCACGTTTGGCGCCATACGGTCAGGCGGCGCGCCAGGTGTTGGCTGCCTTGTCGCTGCAGGATGCGTTACAGGGCCGGATCGTGAGTGGCGAAAACATTTCCCAAACTTATCAGATGGTGTGGTCTGGCAACGTCCCCGTGGGGTTTGTTGCGTTGAGCCAAGTCCTGGGGCAGGACGAATTGATGGGGGCCTATTGGCCTGTGCCGCCTCAGCTGCATGCCCCGATCGCGCAACAGGCGATTCTTCTCTCCCGCGCGAAGGGCGATGCGGCGGCCGAGGCCTTCATGGCCTTTTTGCAAGGGCCTGACGCCGACGCCGTGATCCGGGGGTTCGGCTACGACCGGGCAGGGGGCGAATGACATGATCGACATGGCGCCGTTCACGTTGTCGATACAATTGGCCGCCGTGACGTTGGCGGTGCTGCTGATTATCGGAACGCCGCTGGCTTGGTGGTTGGCGATGACGCGTACTCCATTCAAGCCGGTCGTGGAGACCGTCACCGCGCTGCCGCTGGTGTTACCGCCGACCGTGCTGGGTTTTTATCTGCTGGTGTTCCTGGGACCGCAAGGCTGGGCGGGCGGAATGTGGAACGCCTTTTTTGGTCGTCCGCTGACATTCACCTTTGCAGGGTTGGTGGTGGCGTCCTGCGTCTATTCCTTGCCGTTCGTGGTGCAACCCCTGCAAGGCGCGTTCGAGAGATTGGACAGACGCACGGTCGAGGCCGCTCTGACGCTCGGTGCGTCCTGGCCGCGCACTTTCGTGCAGGTGGTGCTGCCCCAAGTCCGTCATGGCCTGCTGACCGCTTCGGTGCTGGGATTCGCGCACACCATCGGGGAATTCGGCGTGGTTTTGATGGTCGGGGGCAACATCCCCGGCGAAACCCAGGTTCTGTCCATCGCCATCTACGAACACGTGGAAGCCCTGGATTACGCAGCCGCCGGGACGCTCTCGTCGATCTTGGTCGCGGCATCGTTCGTGGGGCTTCTGCCGTTGTATTCACAAGCGCGCAAGCGCCGCAAATGGCGGGAGGTTTCCGCATGACCGGAATCTGCATCCAGGCTACGCACCGCCGTGGCGGGTTCGACCTTGATGTCCAGGCCGGATTTTCCGACGGTCGCGTGACGGCGATCCTAGGTGGGTCGGGTGCGGGGAAAAGCACCCTGTTGCGTCTCGTGGCCGGACTGGAAAGCCTGAAGACCGGGCGCATCCATGTCGGAGGGCGGACCTGGGCGGACGCCGCGGCCGGGCTGCATTTGCCGCCCCAGAAGCGTTCCGTTGGATATGTGTTTCAGGACTATGCCCTGTTCGACCACATGAGCGTGGCGGGGAATATCGCGTTCGGCATCAAGGGATCGCGCAAGGAGCGTGGTCGCGAAGCCTCGCGATGGTGTGAACGCATGCACCTTGACGGTTTAGCCGAACGTACCCCCGACACGTTATCGGGTGGCCAACGTCAACGCGTCGCCCTGGCCCGGGCGCTGGCGCCGGACCCGGATATCTTGTTGCTGGACGAGCCATTTTCCGCCATCGACACGCATCTCAAGCGCAAGCTGACCGACGATTTGAAGGACGTTCTGCGCGATAGGCCGCGCGCCGTCCTGATGGTCACCCATGCCCTGGAAGAGGCGCGCACCGTGGCGGACGACATCGCCGTCATGGCTGGCGGGCGCGTCATGCGCCTGGGGACCGCAAGCGACGTCACTGACGATCCCCGTGCCCATGAGGTTGCGGTCCTTACCGGGTGGCGGAATCTTCTGGCCGTGGGATGGATGTCGGGGAACCGCATGGGCGGCGCCTGGGGCGCGGTCGATCTGGACCACCCCGCCCCGGTGGATGCGGCGTGGATCGGCATCCGGCCCGAACGCATCCGCATCGAATCCCAGCCCGGCGCCGGACTTCCCGCCATCATCAAGTCCGTGCGCGATTTCGGTCCCGTGCGCGAAGCCGAATGCGTTTTGGGCTGCGGCGCGACGTTGACCGTTCACAAAGCGTGGGACACCCCCCTCCCGGCGCCGGGCACGCGCGTCGGACTGGTATTGCCGGGCGAGCACGTCCGGCCGCTCACAGAGGGGCGCGCCATGGCGGCGGTCGACCGCTGCGATGCTCGTGGACGCCAGGCGAGAGCCTGAGAAGTGTCACAAAGCTGACACGGACGGTTGTTTCCAAGCTACTGAAAAAGCATAAAAAATTGTCTGGCATGCTCCTTGCGAAATGCTTTCTGCGATTTGCTCTCGCACAAACCAAAGGAGCCGTCATGCTGACCATCACCGACAAGGCCAAGGCCGCCATCGCAAACGTGATCGAAAACGCGGGCAAACCCATCGCCGGTTTGCGCATCCAGGTCTCGAGCGGCGGGTGCTCCGGATTGCAGTACGCCCTCAGCCTCGAGGCGTTCGCGCCCGATGGCGACGACGTGGTGGCGTTGGGCGGTCTGGACATTTTCGTTCCTCCCACCAGCGCGCTCTATCTCACCGGCGTCACCGTCGATTTCGCCGAGACGGTGGAAGGCGCGGGCTTCACCTTCGACAACCCCAACGCCAAGTCGTCCTGCGGCTGCGGCAAATCCTTTTGTTGATCCAGGGAGACAGAACCCATGTGGGATTATTCCGAAACCGTCAAGGATCACTTCTACAATCCCCGCAATGCCGGGTCCGTGGATGCGGCCAATGCAACCGGCGACGTCGGCTCGATTTCGTGCGGCGACGCCTTGCGCCTGCAATTGAAGGTCAATCCCGAGACGGAAGTCATCGAGGATGCGGGCTTCCAGACGTTCGGCTGCGGCTCGGCCATCGCGTCAAGCTCGGCGCTGACCGAAATCATCAAGGGCATGACTCTGGATCAGGCGCTCAAGGTCACCAATCAGGACATCGCGGACTACCTTGACGGATTGCCGCCGGAAAAGATGCACTGCTCCGTCATGGGGCGCGAGGCGCTCCAGGCCGCCGTCGCGGACTACCGGGGCGAAACGTGGAAGGACGATCACGAGGAAGGCCAACTGATCTGCAAGTGTTTCGCCATCGACGCGGTGATGATCGAAGACACCATCCGCGCCAACAACCTGCGAACCGTGGAAGACGTCACCAACTACACCAAGGCCGGCGGCGGCTGTTCCTCGTGCCACGAAGGGATCGAGGAAATCCTCGCCAAGGTGTTGGCGGAACAAGGTATGGAATTCGACCCCGAAGCCAACTCCTGGCCGACGCCGATCCCAACCGAAACCATTCCCGCCCCAACGGCGGGGAAGCTGACCAATCTGCAACGCATCAAAAAGATCGAGGACGTCATCGATCAGGTGCGCCCGGCCCTTCAGGCGGATCGGGGCGACATCGAACTCATCGACGTGCAGGGAAACCAGGTTCTGGTGCATCTGGTTGGCGCGTGCTCGGGTTGCCAGATGGCGGGGATGACCCTGGGCGGTGTGCAACAGCAGTTGATGGAAGCGCTGGGCGAATTCATCCACGTCGTTCCCGTGCAGAGAAAAGCGGTGGGGGGCTGAACCATGACCGGAATCTATCTCGACAACAATGCCACCACCCAGGTCGCGTCGGAAGTGCTCAACGCCATGCTACCGTACTTCACCGAACAGTTCGGCAATCCGTCCTCCTTGCATCAGTTCGGCAACAAGGTCGGCTTTGCGATCAAGACGGCCCGCGAACAGGTGCAGTCCCTGTTGGGCGCGGAGCTGGATAGCGAAATCATCTTCACTTCATGTGGCACGGAATCCGATTCAACCGCCATCCTTTCGGCGCTCAAGGCCTACCCCAAGCGCAAGGAAATCATCACCACCACCGTCGAGCATCCGGCCATTTTGGAATTGTGCAAGAGCTTGGAAAAAGACGACTACACGGTCCATTACCTGAAGGTCGACGGCAAGGGACGTTTGAACCTCGACGATTACCGCAAGGTTCTGTCACCGCAAGTCGCCATCGTTTCCGTAATGTGGGCCAATAATGAAACCGGCACGCTGTTCCCGGTGGAACGCATGGCCGAAATGGCGCACGAAGCGGGCGTCTTGTTTCATACCGATGCCGTGCAGGCGGTGGGTAAGGTCCCCATCGATCTGAAAGCCAGCAAGATCGACATGTTGTCGCTGTCCGGACACAAGCTGCACGCGCCCAAAGGCATTGGTGTTCTGTATCTAAAGCGCGGCACACGGTTCCGTCCGCTGTTGCGAGGCGGCCATCAGGAACGTGGACGTAGGGCCGGCACGGAGAACGCGGCCGCGATCGTCGGCTTGGGCGTCGCATGCGAACTGGCGGGTCGGCATTTGGGCTATGAAAACAGCACGGTCATGAGGCTTCGCGACCGGCTGCAAGACGGCATCCTGGCCGCCGTGCCCAACGCCTTCGTGACGGGCGATGTTCTCAACCGTTTGCCCAACACCCTTAACATCGCGTTCGAATATATCGAGGGCGAAGCGATCCTCATGCTGTTGAACAAGGAAGGCATCGCCGCGTCCAGCGGGTCGGCATGTACGTCGGGATCGCTGGAACCGTCCCACGTGATGCGCGCCATGAACATCCCGTTCACCGCCGCCCATGGGACCGTGCGGTTTTCCCTGTCGCGCTACAACACACCTGAAGAAATCGAGCGGGTCATCGCCGCGGTCCCCGGCATCGTGGCCAAGTTGCGTAAGCTTTCCCCGTACTGGGGTGACAACGGTCCGCTGGAAAACCCGGAGGCGATGTTCGCTCCGGCCTACGCCTAGATCACTCTTCAAGCTTTCCCTGAGAACTTGGCGGCGGGGCTACCCCGCCGTCCTTTTTTGTCGGGTTTGCGACAAACAAGCCGAGGCGATCCTATAACGCGCTGAATTAACAGGCAAAAATAATTGGCACATGGGTTGCTTAGGTTTCGTTGTAAGTCATGGAGGTCCGTCTCATGGACACGAAACCGCAAACCCCGACAACCGTCGTCATCGACGACACCACTTTGCGCGATGGAGAGCAATCCGCAGGGGTGGCGTTTTCATTGGCAGAAAAGCTGGCCATCGCGCGCCATCTCGACGCCATCGGGGTGCCCGAAGCCGAAATCGGCATCCCCGCCATGGGTGATGTGGAACGTGAAGCCATCCGCGCCATCGCGTCCAATAATCTGTCCATGAAACTGGTGGTGTGGTGCCGGATGCGTGACGATGATCTGGCGTCATGCAGGGGGCTGGGCGTCGATATCGTAGACCTATCCATGCCTGTCTCTGATCAGCATCTGGCCCACAAATTGGGTCGCGATCGCGAATGGGCGCTCGGCGAAATCGCCCGCCTAGTGCCGATGGCGCGGGACATGGGCCTGGACGTGATCGTCGGTGGCGAGGATGCCTCAAGGGCCGATCCGGATTTTCTGGCCCGTGTTCTGGACGTGGCTGAGGCTGCGGGCGCACGGCGCTTCCGGTTCGCCGACACGGTCGGGATAAACGAGCCCTTCGCCATGCGCAGCACCTTCGAGGCCATGCGTCGGCGCACGGATCTGGAATTGGAAGTTCATGCCCACGACGATCTGGGGCTGGCGACCGCCAACACCCTGGCGGCCATCTTGGGGGGCGCGACCCACGCCAACACCACGGTGCATGGCTTGGGCGAACGCGCGGGCAACGCGCCGCTCGAAGAAGTTGTGATGGGACTGAAGCATCTTCACGCCATCGACACCGGGATCGATCTGCGCGCCATCGGTGACTTGTCCGCCCTGGTGGCGAGCGCATCGGGACGGCCGGTGCCTTGGCACAAAAGCCTTCTGGGAGACGGCGTGTTCACCCACGAAGCCGGCATTCATGTCGACGGGTTGCTCAAGAACCCGCTGAATTATCAAGGTGTGGATCCGGCGGAAGTCGGCCGCGCGCACCGCATCATTCTGGGCAAGCATTCCGGAACCCGCGCCGTCGCGGTCGCCTACGGCGAGCTGGGCATGCGGGTCGATGCCGTTCAGGCCGCCGGTATATTGCTACGCTTGCGCCAGTTCGCCACGATCGTGAAACGCCCGCCCGAAGCCATCGATTTGTTGCGGTTCTATCAAGAGACTTCCGGGATGGAGGGCATGGGACATGCCTGACCACAATGGCTTTGGACTGTTCGCACAAATCAGAGAGGACGTGGCCTGCGTCTTCGATCGCGATCCCGCCGCGCGCAACCGGCTGGAAGTCATGACCACCTATCCCGGCGTGCATGCGCTGATCGCGCACCGGCTGGCACATGGTCTGTGGCGCAGGGAGTGGCGCTATCCGGCCCGCTTGCTGGCGTTCCTGTCGCGCATGTTCACCGGCATCGAGATTCACCCAGGCGCGACCATCGGGAGGCGGTTCTTCATCGACCACGGCACCGGAGTCGTGATCGGCGAGACGGCTGAAGTTGGCGACGATGTTACGCTGTACCATGGCGTCACCTTGGGCGGTACATCCTGGAGCCGCGGCAAACGCCACCCCACGGTCGAAAACGGCGTCGTTATCGGCGGGGGGGCGATGGTCTTGGGTCCCATCACCGTGGGCGCGAATGCGAAAGTTGGTGCGAATTCCGTGGTTATCGACGACGTTCCCGCCGGACGCACCGTGGTGGGCATTCCCGGCCGCGTGGTGCGCACGCAAAAGACGGGGCATCTCAATCCGTCGGGCGTGGATCTGAACCATCATCTGATACCCGATCCCGTGGCCGATGCGATGGCGTGCGTGTTTGACCGTCTCGCGGTCCTGGAAAACCGCCTGGGCGTCGGCGAAGGCAGTTGCGTCGAATGCGAGGGCGATTCCATGTGTGACGCCGCCGGCGAAGACGCGCGTCGCCGCGGCCGCGGCCACATTCCTATCAAGACGGCAATGGGAGACTGATCATGGATCTCTTGGATTTCGAACCCACGGACATGTATTTCGCAGAGCCCCTGGACCCGGTGGCCGAGGCGCTGATCAACGAGGCCGCCGAACTTTACGGCCAGCCGGATGCCGAAGCAAAACTTCGGGCGGCGGAGAGTATCCAGCCCCGCCATCCCAGCGTTCTGGTGGCGCTGTATCGCTACCACTTCTACCGCCATGAACACGCCCGGGCCTTGGCTGTCGCCGAACGGGCCATGGGCGTGACCGCGCGGCGTCTGGAATTTCCCGAGCAATGGCGGGATGTCGGAGAAACGGACGTTCGCCGCGCCACACGCATGCAACCCGAACGCACACGGTTTTTCCTGCATGCCTTAAAGGGAGCGGGGTATCTGCACCTGCGCCTGGGAAACCATGAGGAAGGATTGGCGCGCCTGGATCACGTGGCGTCCTTGGACGCCATGGATCGGCTGGGAGCGAAGGCTCTCGCCGATGTCGTCCGACAGTCGCTGTTCGCCGATGCGGCGTAAAAGGAGAGATGAAATGTTTGAATTCGAATCCCAATTGGAAGAGGACCTGATGGAATTGGAAGGCGCGGAGGATTTCCTCAATTATTTCGCCATTCCCTTCGATCCGTCCGTGGTGCATGTGAACCGTCTGCACATCCTGCAACGCTTTCACGACCTTATCCTCAATGCCGAGGACATTCCCGACGAGGATGACGTGCGCAGAACGTTCTATGCAAGCCTGCTGACCAAAGCCTATGGCGACTTCGTCGGTTCTGATGCGCGGGAACAAAAGGTTCTGCAAGTCTACAAGGCGCAGGATCGGAACGCTGAACCGGCCTTCGTGCCCATGTCGCAACTGCTGAATTGAGGTTGGTGGCGTGCTGGCGGAATTCGAAATCGGCGACGAGGTGCGGGTCATCCGCAACGTCCGCAACGATGGAACCTTTCCAGGGCTGGACAAGGGCGCGCTGATCATGCGGCGGGGCACGGTCGGCACGGTGGTGGACCGCGGCACGTTCCTGCAAGATCAGATCATCTACACCGTACACTTTCTGGGCGACGACCGGGTGGTCGGATGCCGAGAGGAGGAGTTGATCCCCGCGTCCGATCCCTGGGTGCCGTCCCGGTTCGAAACCCGAGACCGGGTGGTGGCGCTCAAGAGTTTCGCCGTGGATGGCGAGGTGGTGGCGGCGGTGGGAAGCCAGGGGGACATCCTCAAAGTCCTGCGCGATGCGCCTGGAGGGATCGCCTACCACGTGAATTTTCAAGGCCGGGTGCTGGCGATCCCCGAGACCAATCTGGATTGGGCGGAACCCAGAGCGAAAGGGGATGATGGCGCATGACGGAGCAGGATCCGGGGCTGTTTGCATATCATGTCTTGCGCGTGGCCGTGGAGGTTTACGGCAAGCAGCCCTCCGAACTGACCGCAGAGCAATTGAAGATCGCCCATGCCCAGGCCGGGAAGACCCGGAAACTGGAAGACCGTGTGTTGGCGTCCCCGGAGGGAACACGCATGGCGGTCCCCGACGTTGCCATTGACGCCGCCGTGCGGCAGATCAAGAGCCGCTACGAAAACGAGGCAGGCTTCGTCGCCGCCATGGCGGAAAGTGGCCTGTGCGAAACCGATCTGCGCCGTGCGCTGTGGCGGGAACTGGCGTTCGACGCCGTGATGAGCCTGGCCGGTAACGGCACGGACCCGATCACGGACGCCGAGGTGGAAGCCTTCTACGCCGACCATCCCGAACGTTTCGAGCGGCCAGAACTGCGCACGGCGCGCCATATTCTCATCACCGTCAATCCGGAATTTCCCGAAAACACGCCCGAAGTGGCGCACAAGCGCATCGCCGAAATTCATGCCCAGGCCGAGGCCTCGCCCGAGACTTTCGGGGAACTGGCGACGCAACATTCCGAATGTCCCAGCGCCTTGGAGGGAGGGCTTCTGGGGGAAGTGCCGCCCGGCAAGCTCTATCCCAACCTGGATGCGGCGCTGTTTCACTTGGCCGAAGGCGAAATCAGCCGGCCTCTGGAAACCGAGGCCGGGCTGCACATCGTCAAGTGCGAAGCCATCCGGCCCGGCGCCCATCTGAGCCTGGATCAAGTCAGGGGCAAGATCCGGGAACAGATGAGCGCCTTGCGGCGCAAGGCAAAGCAAAAGGCGTGGATCGCCAGCTTGCCTTAGTGTCGCGTTCGCGACGTTGTCGGGATGAAAACATGACAATGGCGATGGCTCGTCACGACAATTCCTTGGAAATCAATACCCATGACGCTGGCATGGGAATTGCTTTGTAGGCGGTAACGACATTCACCTTTTGACGATGGAGACAGTCCATGGCGAACGTATATTTCAGCTCCCGCATCATGAAGAAGAACAAGAAGGTTGAGGCCGTCGCTGGTTCGCGCGACACCATCCTCAAGCTTGCGCAAAAGAACGGCGTCAAAATCCCCCACGAATGCGAAGACGGCCAGTGCGGATCGTGCCTCGTCAAGGTAATCCACCTGGACGGCGAGCGCATCAAGGGCGTCATGCTGACGGACAAGGAGCGCTCCGTCCTGCAATCCATCGGCAAGCTGTCCTCGAAGGATATCGAACGCGCCGACGTGCACGACATTCCGCCGGTCTATCGTTTGGCATGTCAGTGCGTCGTCACCGACGAAGACTTGCTGGTGCAGTTTACGGGCGAGCCGGGCGGAGCGTGATCCCGCTATCCCCAGCGGGGGATCGGCAGCTCCTGGTAGGCCTTGCGCAAAGCGTTTGACCAGCCTCTGGACAAGTCCTGGAAATAGGGATCGCTTTCTTCGATGCGGATCTTCAGACCGATTTTCAACGCGTCTTTTCGATAGATGACCAAGTCCAGGGGGAAGCCCACGGACAGGTTCGAACGGACCGTTGAATCCATGGACAACAGTGCCAGCTTGACCCCATCCATGATCTTGGTTTCATGGAAGGTCAGGGCGCGGTCCAGGATCGGCTTGCCGTACTTGTGTTCGCCGATTTGCAGGAAGGGCGTATCCGGCGTGGCGTTGATGAAGTTGCCGGCCGAATAAATCTCGAACAGGCGCATGGTGCGGTCCTTGAACTGACCGCCCAACAGGAACGACGCGGAAAATGGCGCGTCCTGGGCCCTCATGGCCTCGGCGTCATCCTTGTAGACTTGACGGACGGCGCGCCCCACCAGGCGGGCGGCTTGATACATCGTGGAGACCGTGAACATCGTTTCCACGCCATTGCCGTCGTCGTCGTCCCGTGGCAAACCTTCTTCCAGAATGTTGACCACGGACTGAGTCACGCCCAAATTGCCCGCCGTCATCAAGACGATGGCGCGGTCGCCTTCCTGTTCCCAAGTGTAGGTCTTGGAATAGGTGGAAATGTTGTCCACCCCCGCGTTGGTTCGCGTGTCAGCAAGCATCACCAGGCCTTCGTCCAAGAACAACCCGACGCAATATGTCATTTCCCGATTTTTCCTTTTTCGTTAATGTCTGCGTGCCGTTTGGCGGCAAGGCCTTTTATTGCTGGCTTCCCCCGGACTGCATGACACGAACGGAGACGGCCAGTTCTTCCTCGCCGCCGCCGCGCCGCACGCCGCGCACGGGCGAGGCTTCCTGATAATCCAACCCGACGCCCACGCGCACATAGCGGTCCGTCGCCGAAACCCGGTTGGCGACATCAAAGGATACCCATCCCAATTCGTCAATCAGGGCCTCCGCCCACGCATGAGAGGCTTCACTTTCTTCGCCGTCGTCGGAATGCAGAAGATATCCGGAAACGTATCGCGCTGGAATGCCGATGGACCGCGCCGCCGCGATGAAGACATGGGCGTGATCCTGGCAGACCCCCTTGCCGTTCGCCAGTGCCTCAATGGCCGAGGACATGGCGTGCGTTTCGCCGGTTTGGTAGTCGATTGCGTTGCGGATGGAATTCATCAGATTGTGAAGGGTGTTCAGGACGCTGCCGTCGCTGTTGTCTTTGGCCGTGCGCGCCAAGGCGCGGATTGCACCGTCGGGTCTGGTTTGGGCGGTTTCGCGCAGATAGAACGTCGGTGGAAACGGTTCCGCAGTACCGGTGACCACGCCGTTCGCATCAACCGTGTCGACCACGCCTTTGACCCGGATGCGGATTTCCTGGTGGGGCTTGTCGATCACGAGGGTGTGGGTAATGTTGCCGAAGCTGTCGGAAAAGGCGTGCAGGGCTCCCGCGCCCGGCGCCTCTACGGACCATGATCGAACGACCTGGCCGTCGAACGGCTGTGGCGTGAGGCGAAGGCTCTGGATCGAGTAACTCACCGGTTCGTCGTAGGTGTAGACCGTTTCATGGTCGATGGCGATAAGCATGCGTCCGCCTCTACAGATAAAAATGGAAATTTTCGGAAATTTCGGCACCAAGGGCGTTGTTTCTCGCCAGAAACGCATCCAGGTATTCATGAAGCCCGGTTTGATAAATGTCTTCGATCTTTGCGTAATCCAGTTCTGAAAACATCTTTCCGGCGAGGCGCTGGCAATCGTATCGTTGGCCGTGGGTTTGCGAGATATCTCCCAGCAAACGGTCGACCTGGCTGAGCGTGTAGACAAGCGAACGGGGCATCTCTTTTTTCAGGATCAGCAACTCCGCAACCTTCCAAGGCTGAATCGCATCCCGATAGACCCAGTGATACGATCCCAGGGCCGATACGGAGCGCAACACCGTCGCCCATTGGTAATAGTCGATCGACCCGCCGATGCGCTGGTCTTGCGGAAGCAGAACGTGGAACTTCACGTCCAGAATGCGCGCGGTGTTGTCGGTACGCTCAAGGAAGCCGCCGACGTTGATGAAGGCGAACGCCTCGTCGCGCAGCATCGTTCCCGACATGGCGCCGCGAAACAGGGTGGTACGGGTTTTGACCCAATCGAGAAAGGCCAGAACGTTATGTTTGTTCAGCGACTTGAGCCATTGACCGTTGAATTCCATCCAGGTGTCGTTGAGGCATTCCCACATCTCGCTGGTCAAGGCCGTGCGCACGGCGCGTGCATTGGTGCGCGCGATCTTCAGACAGGAATGAATGGATGAGGGATTGTCCTCGTCCAGGGCGATGTAACTGATCGCCGTGTTGAGATTGGCTTCGCCATGCTTATCCAGCAATCCCGTCTCACACGCGGCGGCCACGGCGCTCGACGCCCATTCGTTGCGGATTCCTTCATTCTTGGCCACGGGCATCTGGCTCATGCGGTAGCCGACTTCAAGGATGCGCGCCAGGTTTTCCGCGCGTTCCACATATCGTCCCATCCAATACAGGCTTGCAGAGGTGCGGCTCAGCATGGCGCGTCCTCATCTTCCAGAACCCATGTGTCCTTGGTGCCGCCGCCTTGTGAAGAGTTCACCACCAAGGACCCCGCGCGCATGGCGACACGGGTCAAGCCGCCCGGCACCAGGCGGATCTTGTCGGCACCCGTCAGGACGAAAGGACGTAGGTCAACGTGACGGGGCGCATAACCGTTATCCACGAACGTTGGGGTGGTCGACAGCGCCAAGGTCGGTTGGGCGATAAATTCGCCAGGATTGGCCTTGATGCGCTCCTTGTAGGCGTCGCGTTCCTCCCGCGTGGAGGCCGGGCCCACCAACATGCCGTACCCACCCGATCCGGCGACCTCCTTGACCACCAATTCATCCAGGTGATCCTGGACGTATTTGTAATCATCGTCCCGCGCGCACCAATACGTGGGCACGTTCTTGAGTATGGGCTCCTCGCCGAAATAAAACCGGATCATGTCTGGCACGTACATATAGATGGCTTTGTCGTCCGCGATGCCGCCCCCCACCGCGTTGGCCAGGGTTACGCCGCCCGAGCGATAGACGTTCATGATGCCAGGCACGCCCAACGTACTGTCAGAGCGGAACGCCAGAGGGTCGAGGAAGTCGTCGTCGATGCGTCGATAGATGACGTCGACACGTTGCGGGCCGTGGGTGGTGCGCATGTAGACGGCGTTGTCCTTGACGAACAGATCCTGCCCTTCAACCAGCTCGACTCCCATCTTGTCCGCAAGGAAAGTATGCTCGTAGTAGGCCGAGTTGTAGAGACCTGGGGACAGCACCACGACCGTGGGATCGTCTTCGCAGGACGGTGGAGCGACCGACTGCAGACTCGCCAGCAATTCGTCGGGATAGCGTTCCACCGGGGCGACTTGGTGGTGGCTGAACAGATCCGGGAACAGGCGCATCATGACTTCGCGGTTTTGCAACATGTAAGAGACGCCGGACGGGGTGCGGGTGTTGTCTTCGAGGACGTAAAAGTCTTGCTCCCCGGTGCGGACCAGGTCGATGCCGGCGATGTGGGTGTAGACGCCGCCGGGAACGGACACGCCCTGCATTTCCGGTAGGAAGGCTTTGTTTCTCAGGGCCAGATGTTCGGGCACGTGGCCCGCGCGGATGATGTCGCGATCGTGATAGACGTCATGCAGAAACATGTTGAGCGCTCTGACCCGCTGTTCCAGTCCCCGGGTGAGGAATGCCCATTCTTTTGCCAATAAGATCCGTGGGATGATGTCGAAGGGAATGAGCCTCTCCGGATCCCCCCCTTCTCCGTATACGGCGAACGTGATACCGATCCGCCGGAACAGGGCCTCGGCCTCGGTCTGGCGAACCTTGAGCATGTCGCGTGACGCCGTGACCATCCAATCCGCCAATTGCTTTTTGCCGGCCCGCGCGCTGCCGTCTGGCTGAATCAGTTCATCGAAGAAATCCATAAGACCCGTCATGTTCTCCGCCGTACAGTGCCACGCCAATTGTCCGAAACGGAATCACACAAGCAAGTTCGATGCCAAACCCAGAAGCTGGATAAGTGGGGGGGTGGCGTGGTTGTTTGAAGCCACATAACGCACTGAGTAAAAACGGAAAATTAACGGGTTTGCCCGTCGTTTCGCGCGTCGCGGGACAACGCGCACATTCCGCGCTGCGAACACGGATACTCGCGCCATGCCTATTTTGTGCGCATGTATGTTTTTGTGATTATTTTCTGTGCGCCAATGATCGTGCGGTGTTCGATGAGGTTCGCGAGGCACTGACGAGCACCAGCGCCGGCCTGGGCGGTAAAATGGGTTTGCTGCGGTGCTGGCCGGATGCTTGCGGAGAGCTCGCGTCCTGAGACATTGAATTTGTTGTATGGTTTATCCTAGAATTGAGGTTCCAGGTCCCCCAGACAAACAAAAACAAGCAATCCCAATTGGTTGCAGGTTTTTTCGTTAGTTCCGGGTGGTGCGGATCAGGCGGTTGGCGATCCACACGCTGGCCACGACCAGCAGCAGCAGAATTGTGGCGAGCGCGTTGATTTGCGGATTGACGCCCAGGCGGACGGACGAAAAGACGACCATCGGCAACGTGGTCGAGCCGGGGCCGGACGTGAAGCTTGCGATCACCAAATCGTCGAGCGACAGGGTGAAGGCCAAAAGCCACCCCGACACCAGGGCCGGCGCGATCAGGGGCAAGGTGATTTGCACGAAAACCTGCAAGGGACGCGCGCCGAGATCCAACGCGGCTTCTTCGAGGGAACGGTCGAACGCCCTCAACCGGGATTGGACGACGACGAAGACGTAGGCGACCGAAAACGTGATGTGGGCGATGGATATGGTCAGAAGACCGCGCGCATCCGGCCAGCCGATCACCTGGTCCATGGCCACGAACAACATCAGCATGGTGATGCCCAACAACACCTCGGGCATCACCAAGGGCGCGGCCAGAACCCCTTGCAGGATGCTGCGTCCGAAGAACGGGCCGAACCGCACGATGGCGACGGAAGCCAGCGTGCCGAGGATCAGCGACACGCTCGCCGACAGCGCCGCGACCTTGAGGCTTTGCAGGGCGGCATGGATCAAGGTCTCGTTCTGAAACATTTCCCCATACCATTTGGTGGAGAAGCCGCCCCACACCGTGACCAGCTTCGATTCGTTGAACGAATAGGCCACCAGCGAAAGGATGGGCAAATAGAGAAACGCGTAGCCAAAGGCCATGGCGCTGAACACGAAACCGAACCGCGTCTTGGTCATCCCTGCTTCTCCTCCATGATCTGCTGATGGCGTTGCCACCAGACCAGGGGGGCGATGAGCAGGACCAACATGACGACCGCCACCGCCGAGGCCAGGGGCCAGTCGCGGTTCAGGAAAAACTCGTTCCACAACACCTTTCCGATCATCAGGGTCGAAGGGCCGCCCAACAGATCGGGAATCACGAATTCGCCGATCGCCGGGATGAACACCAACATGGAGCCGGCGACGATGCCGGGGAAGGATTGCGGCAGGGTGATGGACAGAAACGCGCGCGCGGGCCGCGCGCCGAGGTCGGCGGCGGCCTCCAACAGGGCGTGATCCATGCGTTCCAGCGTGGCGTAAAGCGGCAGAACCATGAACGGAAGGTAGGAGTACGTGATTCCCAGGTAGACCGCGAACGGGGTGTGCAGCAATTCCAGCGGCTGGTCGATGATGCCCGCCCATTGCAGGACGGCATTGATCAGTCCCTCGTTCTTCAGCAGGCCGATCCAGGCGTAAACGCGGATGAGGAAAGACGTCCAAAACGGCAAAATCACCAGGACCAACAGAAAGTTCCGTGTCCGCCCCACGGTTCGGCTGATGCCCAACGCCATGGGATAGCCGATCAGGAGACAGATCAGGGTGGACAGGGCCGCGATCTTGATGGAGTTCAGATAGGCGTCGAGATACAACGTGTCGGAAATCAAAAAGCTGTAGTTGGCGAGAGACCCCTTGATGTGGAAGGCCAACCCTCCGACCCATTCGAAAATCTCCGTGTAGGGGGGGACGCCGACCCGCACTTCGGAAATGCTGATCTTCACCAAGATGAAAAAAGGCAAGACGAAGAACAGCGACATCCAGAACGCCGGGATAAGCAGAACGCCGATCCGTCCCAGCCTGCCGCCGATCGTGGACAGTGGCTTTTTCATTGCGCCAACACCACCGCGTTGTCCGGGTGCCAATACAGAACCACTTGATCCTCCCAGGTTATCTTCCGCTCGGCGGTATGCTGAAAGTTCAATTGGCTGGCCTGGATCACCCGCCCGCTGTTCAACTGCACATGGTAAATCGACATGTCGCCTAGGTAGGCGATGTCCTTGACGATTCCCTGGACCCGGTTCATCGCGGCGTCGTCGGGTTCGGTCAGGCTGATGCGCATTTTTTCGGGCCGGACCATGACGCTGACCGGCGCGTCGCTCTCGGCCATGTCGTGCCGGGTGATCATGATTTTCTCACCCAATTCGGAACATTCCACATGGGCGGCGCCGCTGTCCTCCCTGCGCAAAACGCCGTCGAACATGTTGGCCGCGCCGATGAAGTCGGCGATGTAGCGGCTGCTCGGATATTCATAGATTTGCGTCGGCGTGCCCACCTGTTGCAACGCGCCGGCCTTCATCACGCCGATGCGGTTCGACATGGTCATGGCTTCTTCCTGGTCGTGGGTCACCATGATGAAGGTGATGCCGGTCAGTTCCTGCAAATTGACCAGCTCGAACTGGGTGCGTTGGCGCAGTTTCTTGTCGAGCGCGGCGAGCGGTTCGTCAAGCAACAGCACCTTGGGCAGTTTCACCAGGGCACGGGCCAGGGCGACCCGCTGGCGTTGGCCGCCGGAAATCTGGTGCGGCTTGCGCGTGGTGAAACCTTCCAGTTCGACCAGCTTCAGCATCGCGGCGACGCGGTCGTGGATTTCCGATTTTGCGATCTTTTCCTGCCGCAAGCCGAACGCGACGTTTTGTTCGACGGTCATGTGGGGAAAGAGGGCGTAGGATTGGAACACCATGTTGACCGGACGCTCGTATGGCGGGATATCGGTCATGTCGATGCCGTCGATCAGGATCCGTCCCGCGTTCGGCTTTTCGAATCCCGCGATCATGCGCAGCAACGTGGTTTTTCCGCATCCCGAGGCACCGAGCAGGGAGAACAGTTCGTTTTGGTAGATGGTCAACGAAAGATCGTTGACGACGACGTCGCCGGAAAACGTTTTGGTGACGTTTTCGATCCGGATAAATGGCTTTTTGTCTCCGCCGTCTTCCATTCTTTCACCCTTCTGCGAACGGAACGAAGACGAAAGCCATGGGCCTGGCTTTCGTCTTCGTCGTATACCAAATCCGTAAGAACGCCCTCAGCGGTTGGTTTTCAAGCGCGTCCATTCCCTGGTCATGAGCCGTGTATACCCCGGCGACTTGGGCGGAAGGGCGAAGAAATTCTTTTTCGTCTCTTCCGAAGGGAAGATCACCGTGTCGGTGCGCCGGTCTTCGGAAACGTAGGCGTCCGCACCCTTGACGGCGTTGGCGTAGCCGACCGCTTCGGTGATCGGACCGACCACGTCGGCGCGCATCATGAAGTCGATGAACGCATGGGCGTTTTCCGGGTGCGGCGCGTCCGCCGGGATGGCCATGACGTCGATCACCACGTTGGCGCCCTCCTTGGGCAGATAGACCTGCAAATCGACGCCGTTCTTGGCTTCGGCGGCGCGGTCGCGGGCCTGGATCAGGTCTCCGCCGTAGCCGTGGGCCACGCACAAGTCGCCGTTGGCCAGGTCGTTGATGTAGGTGGAGGAATGAAAATAGCGGATGTTCGGGCGCGCGCGCTCGATCACCGCGCTGGCCGCCTTCAGGTCGTCCGGGCTTTCCGAATTGGGATCCTTGCCCAGCCACACCAGGGCGGCGGCGAAGACTTCGGTGGGATCGTCCAACAGGGAAATCCCGCAGTCCTTCAATTTTCCGGACCACTCGGGATCGAAAATCAACGACCAACTGTCCGTCGGCGCGCCGGGGGCCAGCGCCTCGATCTTGGCCTTGTTGTAGGCCGCGCCCGTCGCGGCGACCATATAGGGAACCGAGAACTTGAGGATTTCCGCGTCGGCCTTGTTCAGGCTGGCGGTGACGCCCTCTTCCAAGTTGGCGATGTTGCCCAGCTTGGCCTTGTCCAGAGGACGATAAATCCCCGCCTTGACCTGGTTGGCCAAAAAGGGAAGGGCGGACGGAAACACCACGTCATAACCGGAATTGCCGGCCATCAGCTTCGCTTCCACCATTTCGTTGGAATCGTATACGTCGTAGTTGACCTTGATTCCCGTTTCCGCGGTGAAGCGACTTATGGTGTCGCTGGCGATGTAGTCGCTCCAGTTATAGACGTTGAGGGATTTTTCCTCTTCGCCGGCAAAAGCCTGGACGGCAAGGGTGGTTGATGCGGCGACGGCCGCAACGGCAAGAAACTTCAGCATGTGAAATGAAAGCTCCGAAACATTCCCCTGATTGCTGTTCGGGGAATCAAGAAGACCACCGGTTCAACGGGCACGGAATACCGCATTCCAGTAAAATCCAAGAAGAGAGTCAAACGAATAGTTTGGGTCTGGCAAAGGGGGCGTGCCCCAATCAATTGGCGGGCCAGGACGACGGTTTGGCGTCGACCATTCCCAGCACTTCGCGCGCGGCCGTGGGGATGTGGGTGCCGGGTTCGTAGACGGCGGCCACGCCGGCGGCCTTGAGCGCGTCGTGGTCGCGCGCCGGGACGACGCCGCCGACCACGACCTTGACGGCGCCGCCGTCGCGGGTTTTCAGCTCATCGATCAGCTCCGGGACCAGCGTCTTGTGACCGCCCGCCTGGGTCGATACGCCCACCACGTCCGCGCCGGTTTCCATGGCCAGTTGCGCGGCTTCCGCCGGGGTCTGGAACAGGGGGCCGACGTGGACTTCGAAGCCCAGATCGGAAAACGCGGTGGCGATCACCTTGGCGCCCCGGTCGTGACCGTCCTGGCCCATCTTGACCACCAACAGGCGCGGCGCGCGCCCTGCGGCCTTGACGAAGGTTTCGACGTCCTTGCGCCCGGCGTCGAACGCCGCGTCGTGTTTCAAAGCCTCGCCATAGACGCCGCGAATGGCGCTGGCGTCGACCTGATAGCGGGAATAGACGTCCGCCAAAGCCTCGGAAATTTCGCCCACCGTGGCGCGCGCCCGCGCGGCCTTGACCGACAGATCCAGAAGGTTCCCCGTGCCGTTGGCCGCCGCGTCGCGTAGCGCGTTCAGGGACGCGATCACCGCGTCTCCGTCGCGGGTGGCGCGGATGCGCTTCAGCCGCGCGATCTGCGCCGCGCGCACGGCGGCGTTGTCGACTTCCAAAAGGTCGATATCGTCCTCGCGCTCCAACGCATACTTGTTGACGCCCACCACCACGTCCGCGCCGGAATCAAGGCGCGCCTGCTTGCGCGCGGCGGATTCCTCGATCCGCGTCTTGGGCAGACCGTCCTGCACGGCGCGGGTCATGCCGCCGCGTTCCTCTACCTCGCGGATCAGCTTGCGCGCCTCTTCGGCGACGGCGGCGGTGAGGCTTTCCACGTAGTAGCTGCCGCCCAGCGGATCGACCACCTTGGTGACGCCGGTTTCTTCCTGCAAGATCAGCTGCGTGTTGCGCGCGATGCGCGCGGAAAAAGGGGTGGGCAGCGCCAGCGCCTCGTCCAGCGAATTGGTGTGCAGGCTCTGCGTGCCGCCCAACACGGCGGCCAGCGCCTCGATCGCGGTGCGCACCACGTTGTTGTACGGATCCTTCGCCGCCAGCGACACGCCCGATGTCTGGCAGTGGGTGCGCAACATCTTGGATCGCGGATCACGGGGCGAGAATTCTTCCATCAGTTCCGACCACAACAAGCGTGCGGCGCGCAGTTTGGCGACTTCCATGAAAAAGTTCATGCCGATGGCGAAGAAGAACGACAATCTTGGCGCAAACGTATCCACGTCCATGCCCGCGTTCACCGCGGCGCGCACGTACTCCACGCCGTCGGCCAGCGTATAGGCCAGTTCCTGCACCGCCGTCGCGCCGGCTTCGTGCATGTGGTAGCCGGAAATGGAAATGGTGTTGAAACGCGGCATGTGATCGGAAGCGTAGGCGATGATGTCGGACACCACCCGCATGCTGGGTTCCGGCGGGTAGATGTAGGTGTTGCGCACCATGAATTCCTTGAGGATGTCGTTCTGGATGGTGCCGGACAGCTTTTCCGGCCCGACGCCCTGTTCCTCGGCGGCGACGATGTAGCCCGCCATCACCGGCAGCACCGCGCCGTTCATGGTCATCGACACGCTCATCTCGTCCAGCGGGATGCCGTCGAACAGGATCTTCATGTCCTCCACGCTGTCGATGGCGACACCGGCCTTGCCCACGTCGCCGGCCACGCGCGGATGGTCGGAATCGTAGCCCCGGTGCGTCGCCAGGTCGAACGCGACCGACAGGCCCTTTTGTCCGGCCTTGAGATTGGCGCGGTAGAAGGCGTTGGACTCCTCGGCGGTCGAAAAGCCCGCGTACTGGCGAATGGTCCAGGGCCGGCCCGTATACATGGTGGCGCGGGGACCACGCATGAACGGGTCCAGCCCGGGCAGGGTGGCGACATGCTCCAAAGCCTCCAGATCGCGCGTCGTGTACAGCGGCTTGACCGCGATGCCTTCGGGAGTGTTCCAGGTCAATTCGTCCGGAGAGCGGCCCTTGAGGTCCTTGGACGCCAGCCGTGTCCAATCCTCCAGATTCGGCGTTTTGTTCATGATGCAGCCCCTTGCAGTGCGCCTCGGCAAGCCAGTATAACCATGCCTGGGGGCGCGCCCAAGGGTTTCCGCGTCCCGGTGCGGGGATGGCTACGACCCCTGGCGTTTCAACCCAGTTATCCACAAGATATTGTGCCTTTGAGGATGTCTTTTTTCGAAATGTTGTTATGATGCGGGACGCGGACCTCAAGGACGCGACGCAATACAAGAAGGGGCAACGCCCGTGCAGACGCGTCTATCGGCGCTGACGGGCAAAAGATAATCGGAGTGACGCATGAGTGCCGTTGAATGGACGCCGGATCGTATTAAGGTCTTGATGGCTCTGTGGGAGGAAGGCCTGGCCACCAGTGAAATCGGCCGCCGGTTGGGCGTGACTAAGAACGCCGTCGTTGGCAAGGTGCACCGTCTGGGCCTCAAGAAGCGCCAGTCGCCGATCCGCCAGGCCACCCCGGCCCCCGCCGCCGCCCAGCCGAAGAAGGCGAAGGCCGCCGCGCCCGCCAGCAAGCCCGAACACCCCGCCCCGAAACCGGTCATGCCGACCGGCGAAGTGGTGCGCCTCGAAGCGCTGACCGCCGCCATGTGCAGTTGGCCCGAGGGCGAGCCCGGCACGCCGGAATTCCATTTCTGCGGCCAGCCTGCGGCGGAAGGCAAACCCTATTGCGAAGCGCACTGCGCGCGCGCCTACGTCAAAGTGTCCAAGGACAAAAGGAAAACGGTGGCCGGCGGAGATTACTGAGCATCCCTCGCCGCCAGCGATCGTGAAGCCCCCGGAACGCCCGCATCGGGACCGTTCCGGGGGCTTTGCGTTTTTGCGTTTAGGGTGCGCCTTAATTCTGAGGCGCGCCGCTACGGCGAGCATTGAGCGAGCGGCCAAGCCGCCGGAGGCGGCGTCCGGCGAGGGCAAACAAAATTCTTTCGGGCATCGCGCGTCATATGTGACGCACGACGCCCTAACGGAGGCGGTCAGTCGGCCTGTCCGAACGCGCCCTCGTGGGCCAGTTGATTGGCCACCTGGAGGATGCGGTGCAGGGCGTCTTCCTGGGCGTCGGCGGGGATCTCGCCGTCATGGAAGCGGTATTGCAGGTCCTCGGCCAGCATGGTGTGTTTGTGCTGGCTCATGTTGGCGAACAGGGTGGCGTGAAGGTCCTGGTCGTCCCCGGTAAGCTTGAGAAGGAGCAGCAAGTCATCGTCGCGCACGCTCATCAAGAAGCGCTGCAATCCGGGCGGCGAGGCGGATTTGAGCCGCTCGCCCAGTTCACGCGCCTCGTCGTCGGGGCTGATGGTGGGAACCGCGCCTGGGCTCAGGGCTTTCACCGCCGCCATCAGCATGCGTTTCAGTTCCGATGTGGTCAGGGTGTGGGCGACGTCGTCGAATGCGACGCTGAAAATGCCGTGTTGGGTTTGCTTGACGCTGATCTTCATGCCGTTTCGGTTCCCCATGTCCCCCCGAGAAAACACTGACACGGGAGGCCCGGATGCGCAAGGCCGGCCTGTCCCAAAGGAAAGGGCGGGTTCCAGGAACCCGCCCCACGATCCGTTTCGCGGCTTTTTCCTAAGCCAGCCGCGCGAGAATGTCCTTCAACACGTCGTCCACGCGTCCCGGTTCGATCTGGCAGGTCCCCGCGGCAGCGTGTCCGCCACCGCCGTATTCCAGCAGGATGGAGCCGATGTTGGCGGTGTTGGTGCGGTTCAAGATGGACTTGCCCACCGCCAGGATCACCTTCTTGCCGTCCTTGGTCTTGGTCATCTGGACCGACACGTTGCAGTCCGGATAGATGGCGTAGATGGTGAAGCGGTTGCCGGCATAGATAATGTCTTCGTTGCGAAGATCGATCACCACGGCCTTGCCGTGAACCGTGGAACAATCGCGCAGTTGCAATTCGAACTTTTCTTCGTGTTCCATGTAGAGATGGACGCGTTCTTCCACGTCCGGGATGGTGAGGATTTCCTCGACCGGGTGGTGACGCACGTAGACCATCATGTCCTTCATCAGCTGTTCATGGCTGATCTCGAAGTTTTCAAACCGAGCCAGGCCTGTGCGCGGATCGAGGATGAAGTTCAGAAGCGTCCATGGGCCCGGGGCCAGGATGTCCTCGGCGCTGTATTGCGCGCTGTCGGCTTGATCCACCGCCACCATCAGGTCTTCGGGAATGGCCGAGAACTTGTCCTTGCCGCCGAAGTGGTTGTACACGACGCGGGCCGCGGACGGGGCGCCGGCCTCGATGACGTGGTTGTCGTGCTTGCCGACGCGTTCGGTTTCACTGATGTGGTGGTCGAAGCACAAGTGCACGCCGTCCACGTAGGGCAGGTTGGTGGTGATGTCGTTGGACGTGATCTCCACCAGACCGTCCTGCATGGCCTTGGGTTCGGCGAACAGCACGTCGTCGATCAGGCCCAGTTCGATCAGCAGGCCGCCGGCGACGACGCCATCGAAGTCGGCCCGGGTCACCAATCGGTATTTTTTGTCGTCAGACATGGCGGTCGTTCTCTACGGCAAAGGATGTCAGGAAAGGGACCTCAAGCGTGGGAGTAGACACCCCGCTGTCCGGCAACGGGTTTGAACTTGTCGGTGACGCCCAGGACGGTTTCCGCCCCGCCCAGAAACAGCATGCCGTCTTCCGGCATCATGCGGGCGATGGTCTCCAGGACCTTGCCCTTCGTTTGCGCGTCGAAATAGATCAGCACGTTGCGGCAGAACACGATGTCAAAATTGCCGAGCGGCTTGGGATCGTCCAGGAGGTTCCAGTATCTGTACTGGACCATCTTGCGGATGTCCTCCTTGATACACCAGTTTTCGTCCTTCTTTTCGAAGTACTTCAACAGCATCTGGATGGGCATGCCGCGTTGCACCTCGAATTGGGAATAGGCTCCGGCGGTGGCCTTTTTGAGGATGTCGTGGGAAATGTCGGTGCCCACGATGTCGATCTTCCAGCCGGCCAGCTTGGCGGCCATTTCCTTGAGGATGATCGCGATGGAATAGGGTTCCTGGCCCGAGGACGCAGCGGCGCACCAGATGCGCAATGTCTTCTTGGCGGCGCGTTTTTCCAGGATCGGCGGCAACACCTCGTCGCGCAGCAGGTCGAACGGCTTGGTGTCGCGGAAGAAAAAGGATTCGTTGGTGGTCATCGCCTCGGTAACTTCGACGATGAGCGCCTCTTCCTTGCGGGCGCGCAACGTGCCGACCAACTCGTCCAGGCCCTTCAGGCCATGTTTGCGAGCCACCGGCATGAGACGGCTTTCCAGGAGATAGGACTTATCCGGCGTCAGCACCAAGCCGGAACGGCTTTTGATCAGCGTGCTGATGTATGTGAAATCATCGGGTGTCACGCGAGATACTCCGTCACGGGGGATACAGGAATCAGAGCAAGCCCACTTGCTGGAACTTCGCCTGGATAATGTCGGAGTCGAACGGCTTCATGATGTATTCGTTCGCGCCGGCGGTCATGGCTTCCTGGATGTGGTCCAAGTCGTTTTCCGTGGTGCAGAAAATGACGATCGGCGCGTCCCCGCCCGGCGTCTGGCGCAGTTCCCGCAGGAACGTGATGCCGTCCATGACGGGCATGTTCCAGTCCAACAGGACCGCTTCGGGCATCTTGGCCTTGCAGGCGTTCAGAGCCTCTTGGCCGTCCGCCGCTTCCTCGGTCGCAAATTCCAATTCCTGCAAAATCTTGCGCGCGACCATGCGGATCACTTTGGAATCGTCAACAATGAGACAGGTTTTCATTGTGCTTGCATCTTCTTTCCTGGGGTTCCCGTGGGGCCAATGACGAAACGGCGCCCGCGCGCCGCTCGGCCAATAACCGGTCATCCCTATCGGAACGACCAGCAGCGCGAGCCCTGGGACAAATAAAAGCCATCCCTAATTTAATGGCAAGCTGAATCTGAACACGATGGCGCACAATTCGCGGGAAAAGTTCGAATAATCATACCAATTCCGTCATTTCCGCCATCGCGCGGACCGTCGCGGGGTGGAGCCCCTCGGCGCGCAAGGCGCGCAGGGTTTTGGCTTTGTCCCGCTTGGCCAGACGCCGACCGTCCGGTCCCGTCAAGAGGCCATGATGCCGGTATTGCGGGGTATTCAGCCCCAACAGGGCCTGCAGAAGACGGTGGACATGGGTGGCGGGGAACAAATCCTCGCCGCGCGTCACCAGGGTGACGCCCTGGATATGGTCGTCCACGGTGACGCACAAATGATAGCTGGCGGGCGTGTCCTTGCGCGCCAGCACCACGTCGCCGAAAATCCGTGGCTCGGCGCGGATCTCGCCCCGGTCGCGGTCTTGCCAGTGAAGCGGTCCGGCCAGGGCGGCCGCGCGCGCCATGTCGATTCGCAACGCGAACGGTTCGCCCGCCTGGGCGCGGGATTCGCGCTCGCCGTCGCTCAAGGCGCGGCACGTTCCCGGATACAGCGGCCCGTCCGGTCCGTGCGCCACCAGATGCGGCGCGCCATGGGCGGCGGCGATCTCGGCCTGGATTTCCGCGCGGGTGCAGAAGCACGGATACAGCACGCCCAGGCGGTTCAGGCGGTCCAGCGCGGCCTCGAAATCGTCCATGCAGTCCGATTGGCGGCGTGCCGGCCGTTCCCAATCCAGCCCCAGCCACTCCAGGTCCTCGTAAATGGCGGCTTCGAATTCGGGACGGCAGCGGCCGGGATCGATATCTTCGATGCGCAGCAGGAACCGCCCGTTCGCCTCGCGCGCGCAACGGTGGGCGAACAGAGCTGCATAGGCATGGCCCAGATGCAAATATCCCGTGGGGCTGGGGGCGAAGCGGGTCACGACGGTGTCGGTGTCGGTCATGGCGGACAGGATGGGCGGAAATCGGCGCACCGGCAAGGGGCGTAATCAAATCGTAAGGTCTAGACCCTAATATCAAGCGCGAATCGAGACCATGGGGAACACGCGATGCGAACATCTTGGCCCTGGAACCGATCCGCCAGACCCGCCGGCCCCCAAGCCCGGCAGGCCAGCCGTCGTTCGTGCGAACGCGTTCGCCGCACCCCCCCAACCCGCCCCACAGGCGGGTTTTTTCGCGACCGGCGAAAGGGGGGCAGGACATGAGCGGTTTGCAGACCCTGGTGCTCAACGCGGACTACCGACCGCTCAGCTACCATCCTTTGTCGTTGTGGTCGTGGCAGGACGCGCTCAGCGCCCTATTGTCGGGGCGGGTGAATCTGGTGGCCAATTACGACCGCAAGGCCCGTTCGCCGAGCCGGGTCCTGCCGATACCCAGCGTGGTGGCGTTGAAGCGTTACGTGGCCTTCGACGGGCGCGCGGCGTTCACGCGCTATAACATCTACCTTCGCGACGACTTCGCCTGCCAGTATTGCGGCGGGACCTTTGCCGCCTCCGATCTGACCTTCGACCACGTTCATCCGCGCTCGCGCGGCGGGCTCACCACCTGGGACAACGTGGTGGCGGCCTGCGCGCCGTGCAATTCGCGCAAGGCCGACCGGACGCCGGGCCAGGCGGGGATGCCGCTGATCCGCCCGCCCGTCGCGCCCACCATCCGCCAACTCGACCGCCTGGCGATGCGCCGTCCTCCGGCGTCCTTGCATCACGGCTGGATCGACTACCTGTATTGGGACAGCGAACTGGAACGCTAGGTCCCCATCAAGGCATCCCGAAACCCCTTGCGCATGGCCGATTTTTGCGTATAGTGCGCGCTTCGCGACCTTCCGGGAATGCGGATGGCGCCCTTCGTTGGCGTGCTTCCCGCCCTTGTTCTCGCCGTGTATGGGCGGTCTCAAGGGACTACCGGAACAACAAACAACATGCTGAAGTCAAAGGTAGAATTACCATGTCGAAGCGCATTCGCTCGAAGTACAAGATCAATCGCCGCCTGGGCGTCAACCTGTGGGGCCGTCCGAAGTCTCCGGTCAATTCCCGTGAATACGGTCCGGGGCAGCACGGCCGCCTGCGCGGCAAGCCGACCGACTACGGTACCCAGCTGATGGCGAAACAGAAGCTCAAGGGCTACTACGGCAACATCTCGGAAAAGCAGTTCCGCAAATATTACGCCGAAGCCATCCGCCGCAAGGGCGACACCTCGGAAAACCTCATCGCCATTCTCGAGTCCCGCCTGGACGCCGTGATCTACCGCATGAAGTTCGTGCCGACCGTGTTTGCGTCGCGCCAGTTCGTCAACCACGGCCACGTCACGGTCAACGGCACGCGCGTCAACATCCCGTCCTACATGGTCAAGGCCGGCGACGTGATCGAGGTCAAGGGCAAGTCCCTCAACATCCCGATGGTGATCGAAGCGATGAACTCTTCGGAGCGTGAAATCCCCGATTACATGGACGTCGACAGCCAGAAGGGCAAGGGCACCTTCGTGCGCGTGCCGAAGTTGGAAGACGTGCCGTACCCGGTCCAGATGGAACCGAATCTGGTTATCGAATTCTATTCGCGTTAATCCGGATACCCCCATTCAGCGGCGCCATGCCGTGGTGTTGCTTCCAAAAGCCGTTCAGTTCCGTGCTGAACGGCTTTTGATTGATTGCTGTTGGAGAAACAGGCGGTGTTCGTGACAACGGAACATGGGATCAATTTGAAGCGTGCCGCCGCGATTTTTTACCGCGAGCTGTTCCGGAGATTTCCGGAGATCGCCCACCACTTCGGCGACAAAAACAAGCAGATGGTGATGTTCAGCGCTGCGCTCAGCATCATCAACAGCTCGCAACGCGAACGGATCATCTTCAAGTCGTTTGCCGACAACTTGGCGAAAAAGCACAAGAGCTATGGCCTGACGGCGGCGCACATGCAAGGCGGCCGGGAAGCCTTCGCGGCCGCGCTCGTGGATCTGCAGCCCGAGCGCAGGCAACATTTCTTGGACGCCTACGGCATCATGGTCAAGGCGATGGGGTTCTGACGGAGCGGCAGGGTCCTCGCTTCTTCCCGAAATCCGGGCAAAAAGAAAGGGCGGCCGAGGCCGCCCTTTCTCCGTTCGGCGCGAACAGGCTTAGTTGGCCGCGACGTGCTTGACGAAACGCAGCATGTTGGCGGTGTAGCCGTATTCGTTGTCATACCAGGACACGATCTTCACGAAGGTGCCGTCCAGCTGGATGCCGGCGTTGGCGTCGAAGATGGAGGACTGGCCGCAGCCGCGGAAATCGGTGGAGACCACCATTTCATCGGTGTAGCCCAGCGTGCCCTTCATTTCGCCTTCGGAGGCGGCCTTCATGGCGGCGCAGATGTCTTCGTACTTGGCTTCCTTGTCCAGTTCGGCGGTCAGGTCGACGACCGAGACGTCGGAGCTGGTGACGCGGAACGCCATGCCGGTCAGCTTGCCGTTCAGGGCCGGCAGAACCTTGCCCACGGCCTTGGCGGCGCCGGTGGAGGACGGGATGATGTTTTCCAGGATGCCGCGGCCGCCGCGCCAATCCTTCGCGGACGGGCCGTCGACGGTCTTCTGCGTCGCGGTGGCGGCGTGGACCGTGGTCATCAGGCCGCGCTTCAGGCCCCAGTTGTCGTGCAGGACCTTGGCCACCGGAGCCAGGCAGTTGGTGGTGCAGCTGGCGGCCGACACGATCGCCTGGCCGGCGTAGTCGTTGTGGTTCACGCCGTACACGAACATCGGGGTGGAGTCCTTGGACGGAGCGGACTGCACGACCTTCTTGGCGCCGGCGTCGATGTGCTTCTGGCAGGTTTCTTCGGTCAGGAAGAAGCCGGTGGATTCGATCACGATGTCGACCTTGACGTCGCCCCAGGCCAGGTTGGCCGGGTCGCGTTCGGCGGTCAGGCGGATGGTCTTGCCGTCGACGATCAGGTTGTTGCCGCTGACGGAGATGTCGCCATTGAAGCGGCCGTGCACGGAGTCGTACTTCAACATGTAAGCAAGGTATTCGGCGTCCAGCAGGTCGTTGATCGCGACGACTTCCATGTCGCTGCTGAAATCCTTCGCGATCGCGCGGAACACCATGCGGCCAATGCGGCCAAAGCCGTTGATACCGATACGAATAGCCATTCTGTCCTCCCTGGGAACGTGGTTTTGAATGCTTGTGTGGTTTACTTGAGCGTTTTCTAACATAAAGGCCGGGACGTCAATAACACCCCTCCGGGTTGATCCTTTACCACCCAAAGGGGTGGCTGCGTAGCCGGATTGTGGATCGTTTCCGGGTGAGGAGCCGCGTCCCGCGCCTGTGGATTGCGAGGGCGGCAGCATGGCCCGAGGGGCATACCGGGTCAATGGCTTTTGCGTCCTTGGCGCGGGTTCGCTGCGGAAAACCTGGGGGTGCGCAAGCATCGCTTCAGAATGGCGGTGTAACTATTTGTTAAGGTTGACGAACCATTAACGAGGCCCTATGCTCGGCCAAATTTCGGCCTAGACCGGAACCGAGGGGCGCCGTTGACATGGGGGGCAAGGTCTGTGAGCGGCACGGATCATGACATGCAAAAACGCTTATCCGCCGCCGGCGAACGCTTGGCGCGCGCCGTGGTGCGCCTGGAATCCGCCTTGGAAAGCAACCCGCCACGCGGGCGCGGGGAGCAGGTGAGCGGCCAGGCCGACATCCTGGCCCAGCAGCTGGAGCGCATGCGCGGGGAAAACGTGAAGCTGCGCAAGCTGATCCAGGGGTCGGCGGAACGCCTCGACGACGCCATCGTCGAGTTCAAGATATTGCTGGCGGAGTAGGGCGATGGCGCGGGTATCGATTCTGGTCAACGGCCGGTCCTATGAAATTTCCTGCGGCGACGGGGAAGAGGAAAACATCTTCGCGCTTGCCGAAATCCTCGATTCCAAGGTCGCCGAACTGGTGGGCGCGGTGGGGCAGGTGGGCGAGTCGCGCCTGCTGGCCATGGCGGGGCTGTTGTTGGCCGACGAGGTGCGCGAACTGCGCGCGGCTACGGTCGGCGCGCTTGAAAACGGGGCGGTGGACGAGGAAATCTTCGTCGCCGAACCCGCGCCGGAGACGGATGCCGTGTCCGGGGTCGACGTCGACGCCGTGATCGAAATCATGGAAACCTTGGCCATACGCATCGAAACCATTGCAGAGCACATCGAGGAAGCCTAAATACAGCATTGGACGGTGGCTGACTGGTACGTGAGGCATCGACATTCCCTGGGGCTATAAGTCCACCTCGGGAGCTGTCCCTGTCGGACTCGTGGGTCCGGCACACGGCGCCCACCTGCATGAGCAGGCCACAGAGGAACGCAAAACGCCCACGGCCGGCGTGGCGCCGTCCACCCTATCTGATCAAGGCCCACGATGATCCATTCCCTCGACAAGCATAGGCTCCGCGTCCGCGCCAAGACCGTGCGCGACGAGGCCGCGCGGGAACTTGGCGAGGACGCACTCAAGGCCTTTCTGGAAAATTTGATCCGCGCGTGGTCGCGGGTGCGCGAAGGCTTCGCGGGCGCGTCCCCCATCGTCGCGGGCTATTGGCCCATCGGTTCGGAAATGGACGTCCGTCCCGCCCTGGTGGCGTTGGACCGCGTCGGAGTTCTGATCACGCTGCCCGAGGTGGCCGCCAAGGACCGCCCATTGCGCTTTCGCGCCTGGCGGCCGGACGAACCGCTTGAGGAAGGCGATCACGGCACCGTTCACCCCCTGCGGACCGCCCCCCTGATGCGCCCCGACGTGGTGCTGACGCCGATGCTGGCGTTCGACCGCGGCGGATACCGCGTCGGCTGGGGTGGGGGATACTTCGACCGCACCCTCGAGATCCTGCGCAAGACCGGACCGTGCGTCGCCGTGGGCGTGGCCTACGGCGCGCAAGAGGTGGACAGCGTGCCCCGGGACGCGTATGACCAACGCCTCGATTGGATCGTGACGGACCGGGAAGTGATCGAAATCCGATGAAGCTGCTTTATATCGGCGACGTGGTGGGCAAGTCCGGGCGCAAGGCGGTGGCCGACCACCTGCCGCGCCTGCAAGACGAGCTGTCCCCCGATTTCGTGGTGGTGAACGCGGAAAACGCGGCCCACGGCTTCGGCGTCACGGGGGCGATTTGCGAGTCCCTGTTCGAGATGGGCGTCGACGTCGTCACCACCGGCAACCACGCCTGGGACCAGAAAGAAGTCATCCCCTATTTCGAAAACCAACCGCGCCTGCTGCGTCCGGTGAACTATCCCGAAGGCACGCCCGGCCACGGCTTCGGCGTCTACGAGGCGCGAAACGGCCAAAAGGTTTGCGTGATCCAGGCCATGGGGCGGCTGTTCATGAACCCGTTGGACGATCCCTTCATGGCGGTGCAAAAGGCGCTGCTCAACAAGCGGATCGGGGAAACCGTGGATTTCGTGATGATCGACGTCCACGCCGAGGCCACCTCCGAAAAGATGGCCATGGCCCAGAACTTCGACGGCCGCGCCACCTTGGTGGCCGGGACCCACAGCCACATTCCCACGGCGGACGCGCAGATTCTCGACGGCGGCACGGCCTACATCACCGACGTCGGCATGACCGGCGATTACAATTCCGTGATCGGCATGACTCCGGGCCCCGCCATCGCGCGCTTCACCGCCCAGGTCCCCGGCCCCCGGCTGGAGCCGGCGACCGGCGAAGGGACGCTGTGCGCCGTGTTCGTCGAAAGCGACGACGCCACCGGCAAGGCCGTTTTCGTCAGCCCCGTGCGCCTCGGCGGACGGCTGCGTGAAGTGATGCCGGAAATCTAAAACTTGATGCCGAAGCGCAGGCCCAGCGTGTCCATGCCTTCGTTGGGGCTGGCCATCCAGGCGTTGGAGACGTGGTCGAAGAACAGCGACACGCTGTAGGTGTCGTCGATGCGATATCCTGCTTCGATGGGGAAGTAGAACAGCACGCGCGAGCCGAGCGCCTTGCGATCCCTCCGCACCAACTTTTCCTCGCCGTCGTGAACGGCCCCGCCGATTCCCAACGCGAAGAAGCCCCGGCCCAGGACCTCGGTTTCCCAACGCGCCGCGGCATAGAGCTTGGAGGTGTCGCCCGCCGAATTGGCGCTCACGCCCAAGGCCGGGCGTACTTCGCCGCCGAGCAGGTCGTATTTCGGCGCAAAAATGAATTCGGCGTTGGTGTCCATGCCGCTTTCGCGCGACGAACCGCTCCACAAATTGTCCACGTCGTGGGCCAACAGGCCCAGCTTGACCTCGTGGAGGATGTCTTGCGCCGCCGCGATGGAGGAAAACACAGCGGCGGCGATCAATGCCGGAAAAAAACAACGCAGGCGTTTGCGGATCATGTCCATGTCCCGTTCGGATGTTGCGCTGGGGTCGAAGATATGAGCTTAGCCCCTTCCCCTTTCTATCATGGACTGGTTTAATTTTCCCCCAACAGTCAGGGAGGCGAAGCGATGGGTGTCGGGTCGGTTGTGTTGATCGTTCTGGGCGTATTGGTCGGTCTGGCGGCGTTGATCGTGGTGTGGGGCGTGGCGCTGTACAACAGCCTGGTGCGCAACAAGACCATGGTCGAGGAAGGGTGGAGCGGCATCGACGTTCAGTTGAAGCGCCGCGCCAACCTGATCCCCAATCTGGTGGAAACCGTCAAGGGCTACATGGACCACGAAAGCGACGTGTTGAAAAGCGTCACCGAGTTCCGTTCGCAAAGCCTCAACGCCACTCACCCCGCCGAACAGGGCGTGGCCGAGGGATTGCTGGGCGCGGCACTGGGCCGTCTGTTCGCGGTGGCGGAGAACTACCCTCAACTCAAGGCCAACGAGAACTTCACCAGCCTGCACCAAAGCCTGGACGAGATCGAGGATCAGATCCAGCTGTCGCGGCGTTATTACAACGGCGCGGTGCGCAACCACAACATCCTGGTGGAGCAGTTCCCGTCCAACATCGTCGCGGGGATGTTCCGCTTCCAGAAGGCGGAATTCTTCGAAATCGAAAGCCCTGACGACCGCGCGGTTCCCCGGGTCTCGTTCGGGGACTGAGGGGATGTGGGCGCGGCTCGCCTTTCTGTTCGTCTTCGCCCTGTCCTTCGCGGCGCGCGCGGACGAGGCCATCCTGTCGTTCGACAGCCGCATCGCCGTGGACAAGGACGCCGGCATCACGATCACGGAAACCATCCAGGTGCGCGCCGAGGGGCGCGAAATCAAGCGCGGAATCTATCGCGACCTGCCCACCGTGTCCAAGACCGCGGACGACGGCACGCGGCGCACCGTCTATCACATTGATCGCGTGCTGCGCGACGGCGCGCCCATCGCCACCTTCGAAACCGGCGAGGGCGGGGGCAGACGCATCCATTTCGGGTCCAAGGACATTTATATCGACCCCGGCGTCTACACCTACACCTTCGTCTACCGGGTTCCGCATCAAGTGGCGTTCCTGGCCGACGTCGAGGGGATCTATTGGAACGTCACCGGAAACGCCTGGGCGTTCCCCATTCTGTCCGCCAGCGCCACGGTGGAAGCGCCGCCGGGGGCGGAGATCGTCCAGCACAGCGCCTACACCGGGCGTCATGGCGAGGCGGGCGCGGATTTCACCGCCGGGGTGTCCACGCCCTCGACCCTGCAAGTCGCCACCACCCGCGCGCTGCGGCCCGGCGAGGGACTCACCGTCGCCGTGGGTTGGCCGCCGGGCGCGGTGACGCAACCGGACGCGGGCGCGCGGGCCGGGGCGGTGCTGTTCGACAATCTGCACGTCGTGGTGGGCGTGGTCGGCACGCTTCTGGTCCTGGCCTACTACCTGTTCGCCTGGGACCGTGTGGGGCGCGATCCCGCCGCCGGTCCGGTGGCCCCCCTGTTCGACCCGCCCAAGGGCTATTCCCCGGCCATGGCGCGGGCGCTCATGAAGATGAAGGTCGACGACAAGGCGTTCTCGGCGGCCATCGTCAGCCTGGCGGTCAAGGGCGCGGTGCGCATCGAGGAGGACGGCGGCGACTTCACCCTGATTCGCCAGCCGTTCTCCGGGTCCGCCCAACTGTCCAAGGGCGAAAAGGGCATCCTCGACAGTCTGCTGAGGAGCTCGCCGTCGATCCGCCTGCACAAGGACAACCACGCCAAGATTTCGTCGGCCATCGAGGTGTTCAAGACCCATCTGAAATCCGAGTTGGAGGCCACCCATTACAACACCAACGCCGCCTACCTGATCCCGGCGGCGCTGCTGTCGCTCGCCGCGGTGGGCGGCATGGTGCTCGCGGGCGGCGGGGGCGGGGACCCGCACGCCGCTGCCTTTCTCACCATCTGGCTGTCGATCTGGACCTTCGCCTGTTTCGTGCTGGTGAGAAACGTCTATCGGGCGTTCCGTGCGGGCGGGATTGCCAAGCCGCTGCTTCAGGGGCTGTTCGTTCTGCCGTTTTTGGGGGGCGAGGTCATGGGGGCGGGATTCCTGATCCAGGTGGGATCGGCCGGGCATGTCGCCTTTCTGCTGTTGCACGCGGGCCTGTTCGGCTTGTTCCTTCACCTGCTCAAGGCCCCAACGCTGAGGGGGCGGCGGGTGATGGACAAGGTTGAAGGCTTCCGCATGTTCCTCGACGTGGCGGAAAAGCACCGCCTGGAAGCCTTTCATCCGCCGCACGTCACGCCCGAGGTGTTCGAAAGCTATCTGCCCTACGCCTTGGCGCTGGACGTCGAGCACGGCTGGTCGCGACGCTTTTCCCGGATGCTGGCCGACGCGGGGATGGAACGTAGCTACCATCCCCACTGGTACCACGGCGCGCACTGGGACGCGGGCGACGTCGGCGGCTTCGCCAACCATCTGGGCGGCGGCTTCACGTCCTCGGTTACATCTTCGGCCCAATCCCCCAGCTCCGGAGGCTTCGGCGGCGGCGGATCATCCGGCGGCGGCGGGGGTGGTGGTGGGGGCGGCGGTTTCTAGCCCCCTTGCCACCAACCGTTTCCCCCCGTAAAACCCCGGTAACGCTTTGTTTGCGGGGGTGTGGTATACAGTCCGCACCGATTCGCGGGGCGCGAGTCCGCACCTTTAACCTTGAGACGCAGTGATACCCATGGCAGGCCATTCCAAATTCAAGAACATCATGCACCGCAAGGGCGCGCAGGACAAAAAGCGCGCCAAGGTTTTCGCCAAGCACGCCCGCTTGATTTACGTGGCGGCGAAGTCCGGCATGCCGGACCCGGACAAGAACCCGCGCCTGCGCACCGCCATTCTGGCCGCGCGCGCGGACAACACGCCCAAGGACAACATCGATCGCGCCATCAAGAAGGCCGAGGGCGGCGAGGAAGAAAACTACGACGAAGTGCGCTACGAGGGCTACGGCCCGGGCGGCGTCGCCGTGATCGTCGAGGCGCTGACCGACAACCGCAACCGCACCGCGTCGGAAGTGCGCGCCGCATTCACCAAGCACGGTGGGAACCTGGGCGAAACCGGTTCGGTCGGCTTCATGTTCGAACGCAAGGGCTATCTGGAATACACGGCCTCGGTGGCGGACGCCGACACCATGTTCGAAGCGGCGCTGGAAGCGGGCGCATCGGACGTGTCGTCGGACGGCGACGGTCACGCGATCTATTGCGAACCCGACGACTTCGCCAGCGTGCGCGATGCGCTGGCGGAACGGTTCGGCGACCCGGAAGAGGCGCGCCTGGACTGGAAGCCCACCACCACTACCGATCTCGACGAGCAGCAGGCGACGACCATGCTCAAGATGATCGACGTTCTGGAAGACAACGACGACGTGCAAAGCGTGTCGTCCAACTTCGAAATTTCCGACGAAATCATGGAGAAGCTCGGCGCGTAAGGCACGCAGGCCACGGGGAAGGGGGCGCATGCGCATCATCGGCATCGATCCGGGATTGCAACGCACCGGCTGGGGCGTTCTTGACGCCCGCGGCAACCGGCTTTCCTTCGTGGCCGAGGGCACGGTGACGTCGAACGCCAAGACCCCGCTGGCCGAACGGCTGGTGGAACTCTACGACGGCCTCAAAACCGTCATCGAAACCTGGGGGCCGGATGAGGCCGCTGTGGAGGAAACCTTCGTCAACAAGAATCCGACCTCGACGCTGAAGCTCGGCCAGGCGCGCGCCATCGCGCTGCTGGTCCCGGCGCGTCTCGGCCTGGGGGTGGGCGAATACCCGCCCAACCTGGTGAAAAAGACCGTGGTCGGCGCGGGCCACGCGGCCAAGGAACAGGTGCAGATGATGGTCAAGACCCTGCTGCCCGGCTCCGGCCACGCGGGCGCCGACGCCGCCGACGCGCTGGCCGTCGCCATCTGCCACGCGCATCACCGCGAAACCAACGCGCGGATTCTGGCGGGGGTGGCGCGATGAACAATCGCCCAGCCCTCACCCTCCCTCCGCTGGCGCGGCGGGCCCCTCCCTCTCCCAAGGGGAGAGGGGACCTGCGCCTCGCCCCA
>JADGBG010000116.1:0-3796 GCA_015231605.1 Alphaproteobacteria bacterium
GTGCGATGGCGATGAAGTTGGGATTGGCTGTGCTTTCGCGAATCGTCGCGAATTTACTCTTCAGCGCCTCAAGGTCGGCCAAGACGTGGACATTGCTGTCACGCACCAGGGAGTTGCTTTTGCTGCCGATCTTGTCCTCGATGACTAGGCAGTCCATGCCGTAGGCATCCATCAGCTTGACGGACTTGCCCAAATTGATGCCGGTCCCCCCCGTGTCCCCGTCGATCACCAACGGCAGCGTCACGTCCTGCAGCATGCGCGCATATTCGGTGATTCTTTCCTGAAGAGAGAAGAATTCCGTGTCCTCCCTGAGCCGCGAAGCAGAGAACGTCAGGGAACTCCCCCATGCCGCGTTCAAGATGGAATTCGGCTGCGCGACTTGTTCGGTGACATTGAAGGTGGAAATGTGATCATAGATGTCGGCGGCACAGACCTTCTTGCCCTTTTTCAGAAGGGAATACACCGAGCATCGTGAATACGTATCTTCGATTACGCTATCAAAAGACCTGCGGGAGAATTCCTGCATCTTGAAACCCTTGCTTTTCGACAAGGCGTGCAGCTTTCTTTTTATCCCTTCCTCGGGAACCCGATTGTAGTCGTCGCTGTGAAACACGATGTCCGGGGTGTGCTTTTCGATGACGTCTTCGCCCGACCAGGTGTCCTGGGGCACGATGATCAACTGCGGATAAAGAGCACTGAGAAGCGCCTTGCGTTGTTCGAAACTTCCCATCTGCGAGATGTTGGATTTGAAACACAAGGCATCAACGACCAGACCGACGACAAGTTCATCGGAGCGGTTCAAACAATATTCCAAGGCTTCGATGTGCCCCGCCTCCAACTGGGGAAGCGTCATCGAGATAAAGCCAACCGATTTCTTAGTGTTCTGTTCCATTACCTAACGATCCGGTTCATTTACTTCGCCAACCGCTCCCTATACGGATGCGGCAGGAAATTTACCTCTGATTTTTTCGAGACAAAGACGCGCGATCTCTTCGACCGAACGCCCCGCTTCAAAGACTAGATGCATATCCGGATTCTCGGGGTTTTCCACGTCCAGATTCACGCCGAATACGTGCTCGCCGCTTGACGGCTGGCGGTAAATTTTTTTGCTGTTTCTCCGCTCCAGCTCGTCCATCGGAACGTCCACGAAAATCTCGAAATAGTCTTCCATGTTTTGGGAGTTCCACTCGAATGTTTTCTTGAAAAGCCCGATGACGGAAACGATTACAATCAAGTCCTGTCCCGCAAGGTACTTGGCAAGGCGCGAATAAATTCTCGAAATCTCGAATCTCGTTTCCCTGTCGAAGCCCCCTTTGCGTCCCAGCACGGTGCGCATTTCGTCTCCATCCAACTGAACCACGGGGCGCCCCAATGAACGGAAATGTCCTGCCAGAAAATTGGCCAGGGTCGTCTTTCCGGCCCCGGACAATCCCGTTATCCAAATCACCATTTCAGCCACTCCCACTTGGCATCATTCGAATGCTCCGGACGTGATCTCCGCGATCCGACGGCGCCGCCCTTGGCCGCCCCTTGCTCAGACAAATGGATCAAAAGAGATGCCCTCCAAATCGACCGGCGCCTGCACATGCCGGTCGATGGCTTGACTGAAGCGGATGGAACGACACTTGTCGCACTTCCCTTCGGAGAAATTCCGGTTGAGCGACGCGGTCACCTCCCGGTGGCGTGGCGCGTTCCAAATCTCGGCGAAAGACATGTCGTTCAGGTTGCCGATGCAATAATCCGCGTTGCCGATGTGCGGCTGGCACAGCCACACACCACCGCAATAATTGACGAAAGCGTTCAGGCGGTAGTCGACCGAGGAACAGGCCAGGGGCGGGCGGGCGAAATCGTCGCGATAGTCGCGTTGGGCATAGTGGTGAACCTGGCGTTCCAGAAGCTCGCGCACGTTGGTGAATGCGGGATCGAAGCTTTCCTTCCGGTCCTCCAGGGATGACCGCACCTCGTTCAATTCCGCTTCCCCCAGGGCGATGCCCTTTCCTTCGTAATCCACGGCGGGAATGAACAGAATGTAATCGAAACCCGCTTCACGCGCCTGTTCGTAGACATCCAGGATACGGCGGTAATTGACTTTGTTGATAACACAGCGTGCGCCAATGACCGTCTTGGAATCCGCCGCCTTGGCCATTCCCGGGACCTGCCACTGGCGGTCGAAAAAGCGGCTGTCGGTGATGGCCTCGTATTCTTCGCTAACCGTCGAATAGACCGACACCGCGATGTAATTGAATCGGCGCAGCACCGGGACGTCCTTGTCGCGCAACGCCACGCCGTTGGTGATCAGCGCCACCTCGACCCCGCCGTCCAGCAGGGTTTCGGCATAGCCCGCCCAACCCTTGACCATGGTCGGCTCGCCGCCCCCGGACAAATAGACGGCCTTCGCTTTCAAACGCACCAGATCGTCGACCACGGACTGTATCGTCTCGGTCGATAGGCGGCCCTTGGCCTGACGGCGGCTACCGTACGAACAATGGACGCAGTCGTAATTGCAGTCCGAGGTCCAGTGCAGCTCGACAGCCAGAGGCGGCAACTCCGCACCATCAACTCGTTTGCGTTCCTCGTAGAACGGCAGGACCTTGTCCTGGTTGAGAAGCTTCCTTTGGTTGACCGCCGTCATATTCAATTCACCACCGTATCGTGAAACCGCTTGTTCAGCAGGCGTGGGTCGGAAATGGACGCTTTCAGGTGCGCCACGATACGCCGCGCTGCTTGGCCATCACCGTAGGGGTTGGTCATGCCCGCCAAGCCTGCCTTGAATTCGGGCGAGACCGCTTTGCGAATGGCCGCCGCGATGGCGTCCGCGTCATCGGCCACGTCGATCACGTTGCTCCCGCGTACCCGTCCGGCCTGACGGTTGCCGACGTTGACGACCGGCAGGTCCAGGGACGCGGCCTCGATGATGCCGCTGGAGGAATTCCCCACCATCGCCGCCGCGCGCGACATCATGGTGACGTAGCCGGCGGTGCCGAAATTTTCGACGAAGCCGACCCGCTCATGCGCGGCGACGAAGGCGTCGATGCGCGCGCGGATCACCGAATTGTTGGTGTCGGCGTTTGATCCGGTGATCACCACGGGCATGTCCATCGCACCTAAAGCCGCAAGGAACGTGTCGATCTGGCGCTCTGTGTCGTCGGTTTCGCGCGTCACAGGATGATAGGTCACCAACAGCGGCGCCGGATCCAGGGGCATGCCGATGCGCGCCTCGAGCTCGGCGTCCGTCCAGCGCGGCGTATTCAGGACCGCATCCAACCCCGGCCCCCCGGTGGCGTGAACGCGCCAGGGTTCTTCGCCCAGTTGGAT
The DNA here is from genome assembly GCA_015231605.1 of Alphaproteobacteria bacterium. GTDB lineage: Bacteria > Pseudomonadota > Alphaproteobacteria > Rhodospirillales > Magnetovibrionaceae > JADGBG01. Next base: position 3,316 of record JADGBG010000116.1, read on the forward strand.
GACCCGGTCGCGATAGCTTTCCGTGGCCGTGAAATGCAGATGTGACAGTTTGGTAAGGGAATGACGAAGAGCATCGTCGAACGCGCCATAGGTCAATTCCCCGCCGTGGATATGCGCCACCGCGAAATTGAACGGCAGGGCGGCCAAGGCCGCCGCGTGCATATCGAAGCGGTCGCCCAGCACCACCAGGACATCGGGGCGACGGGCCTCGAAACAGGCGGCGAACCCTTCGATGGCGCGGGCCATGGAACGCGCGATTCCGGCGGGGGTGTCTACCGTCAGCTCCATGGGCACTTCAGCTCCGACCACGAAACCCTCGCGCCGGATGTCCTCGATGGTGTTGCCGAAGCGGCTTTCCATATGACCGCCGCCCACGATCAGATAGGGCGACAGATCCGCATCCGCGTGTAATTCCCGAACCACCGGACGCAGGATCCCGTAATCGGAGCGCGCGGTGGTGACCACGGCGATGACCGGACGA
>JADGBG010000116.1:3824-8063 GCA_015231605.1 Alphaproteobacteria bacterium
CAGGTGCACGCGCAACCGCCGCCCCAGGACGTGTGGCAACATGGCGGGGACCAGCCCGGTCCCCGGACGGCTGGTGCGCACATGGGCTTCGCTCAGCACAACGCCCTTCGCCAAGTCCGCCGCCGCCACAAGGCTTTTGCGCGCAACGTCGGCGATGGGTTTTTCGGACGGACGCGGCGACTTGCGGCCGTCGCCCAGGGCGGCCTCGACGTTGCGGATTTCCCGCACCATGTCGGCCAGTTCGCGCGGCTCCAGGGAGGCCTTGTGGTCGGGCCCCGGCTGATTGCGGTCCAGGGTGAAATGCTTTTCCACCACGCACCCGCCAAGCGCCACGGCGGCAATGGGCACCGCAATGCCCATGGTGTGATCCGACAGGCCGACGGGACGGTGAAACGCCGCGCGCAGGGTTTCCATGGCGCGCAGGTTCATGTCTTCATAGGCCGCCGGATAATTGCTGACGCAGTGCAGCAGGGCGATCCGGTCCGTGCCGGCACCGACCAGAGTTTCGATGGCCACGGCAATCTCCGACATGGTCGCCATGCCGGAGGACAGGATCACGGGTCGACCCATGCGTCCGACATGCGCCAGCAAGGGCAGATTGGTGGTTTCGCCGGACGGCAGCTTGAATGCCGCCAGGTCCAGGCCGTTCAGAAGATCCGCCGCCAGTTCGTCGAATGGCGAAGACAAGAACAGAATGCCCTGCCTCTCGCAATGCGCCATCAAGACGCGGTGGTCGTCCTCGGAAAGCTGCAAGCGGCGCAGCATGTCGCGCTGGCTTTCCCCGCCCACGTTGGCGACTTGGTAAGCCGCCTTCGGCGCATCGGAAGTGGCCAGGCGATCGGCGTCGAAGGTCTGGAACTTGACCGCATCCGCGCCGGCGTCCTTGGCGGCATCGATCAGGGACAGTGCGGCGCCGATGTCGCCATTATGGTTCACGCCCGCTTCCGCAATGATGAAGCACGAGCCCGCACCGATGCGGCGTCCCGCAATATCCATGACCAAGGGTATCATCCCAACCGCACCCTATCGCTTCATTTCTTCGGACAACAAACGCAACCCGTCTTCCACGCTGGGCATGGAGCGTCCGACGACACCGGAAATCTTGTCCGTCGCCAGGGACATATCCATGGGACGCGGAGCGGCGAGGTGTAGGTCGGCGACGTGCGCCTTTGCCAGCAATCCAACATCAAGCCCCATGATTTCAGCCAACCGATGGATGAAGTCGTATTTGGACACCCGATCCCGCGCCGCGAAATGGAAAATCCCGCTCGCGTCGCGCCCGACCAGTTCGATCAACAGGCCGCACAGCTGTGTCATGTTGAGAGGTGAAAAGTAAACGTCCGCAAACCCCTTGATCGACGCCCCGCCGGACAGGCTGTCGATCACCCAGTCGGAAAACGATTTCCGCCACGGACGCCCCAGGCCATAGAAATTGGTCCGCGCCACGATCGCCGTGGGACACGCTTCGAGCACCTGACGCTCGCCGCTCATTTTAGAACGGGCGTAGACGTTCATGGGCGCGGGCGGCTCCTTTTCATCAACGAAAGATTTATCGCCCCGCCACAACATATCCGTTGAAATGAACACGAACTTGGCGTTCAGCGCGTCGGCCTCCTTGGCCAACATCCCCGGCAAATTCGCATTGAAGGCCATGGCGAAATCAGGATCCTCTTCGCAATGGTCAACGTTGGTCACCGCGGCAGCATGAATGATGACGGAGGGACGCACTTTGGCCACGACGGCGCGCGCCGCATCCGCATCGCTCAGATCTGCCTGAACGTCCTCGACGCCGGGAACGTCGATGGAATGCGTGTGCGTGACGCCCACGACCCGCAGCCCTCTCGCCACCAACATCGAACACAAGGCATGGCCCAGCAATCCGCTGGCTCCCGTGATCATCCAGGTGTCCGATACGTTCGCTTTGTTTGTAATATCTGTACCCATGTCACTCATCGTGATGTGTCCGTTTCGCCATGCCGGCGTCCGGGCATGCTACCGCACTTTGGGTGAAATCGCTCCCCCAAAGCGTCTTAACTTCGATGCCGCCAAGACCGTCTCAGGACGCCTTGACGAGTGATTCCAACGGCGCGCTGACGCGCACCTCCCGGCCCATCAGTTCCAGCAGCAGCACGGCGCGCTTCTCGTCGGAAATCTCTTCCAGCAACGCCGTATAGTCGGCGAGGGCCCCATCCCGCACGCGCACACGGTCGCCCGTGACCAACCCTTGCGGCGCCAAACTGATGGCTCCGGCCTCGTCCTCATTGGCGCGGATTGCATCCACCACCTCGGCCGGAACCGGCATGGGCTCGGACCCGAACTGCACCAAGGAAATCACCCCGACCGTTCCGTTTACGGCGCGCCAGCGCTGGCGGCGCAGATCCATGTTGACGAACACGTATCCCGGAAACAGCGGTCGCAACACAGTCTGCACCTTGCGCGCATGGCGAACTTGTTTGCGATAACGCGGCAGATACACGTCGAAGCCCTGGTTGCGCAAATGCCACACCGCGCGGTCTTCCAACTGCGTCTTGGTGCGAACGACATACCACGCCTGCATCACTCCGCCCCCCCATTGCGCGTGGTCGTCACGTGCAACAACGGCGCGACGAACACGTGCTCCGCCCCGAAATGCTCCACCAGCCTGTCGTAATCCTGCTGCGGCGACACGGTGCTGGCCAGGATCACGGTTTCGATTCCCAAGCCCTTCGCCCCTTCGATGCTGCCGATCACGGGCAAATTGAGGAAATTCGCCACGTTGCTGCCGGGCTGAATCGCGCCTTTCAACTCGACGCCACAGCCTTGGGCGGAAATCAGCGCGATCTCGGCAAGCTCTCCGTTGCCGTACAGCGCCACCTGGAAATGGCCGCGCGCGGCGATTTCGGCATGGATCGCGGCGAATTCCTCGCGGGCCTGACGGAAGAACCCCAACGATACGGAGAGATATTCCGACACCAAACGGCTTTTCTCGGCGAATCCCTTGGGCGTGATGTAATAGGCGTAGCGCTTCGCCGGCGCCTGCTGGACTTTCACGAAGCCCTTTTTCACCGCGCGCTTCAACAGGCCGTTCGCTAGGCCCAAGGCCACGCCGATCCGCGTGGCCAGTCCGCGCTGCGTGACGTCCTGCTTAACTTCGAGGGTTGCGAACAGACTCAGCGTGGCGCGATCAACCAACGTTAGGCCTTCAACCGTTTCTTTCGGGTCCGGCATTCGATCCTCACTCCGCTCAGTTCACGCCGTGAACACACATTTATTAACAAATCCCCCCCGATTAGCCAAGCTTATTTTGAGGTCGCGCGCCATTGAAACCCAAAGATATTGTTATAATGAATACAAATCGCCTCATATTTACGACGCGGATGCCCGAAGGCGTGTCGATCCTGCTGGCGGCCGACCGTTTTTATGGAACGGCGCAACTCATCGACTGGTGCCGTCAGGCCGGATGGTCGTACCGCATTCGACTGAAAGGCAATCTGACTTTGAGCCATGAGGGGGGCGAACTGACAACCGGCGAGATCGTATCCCTGCTTCCTCAAGGTCTTGTTGGAGCCGAACTTTACGGTAGCGGCGCCACCACAAACATCGGCGTTTTGCATGAGAACGGCCATAAGGAGGCCTGGATTATCGCCATGGACGCCCTGCCTTCGCGCTATACGGTCCTTGATTATGGAATGCGGTGGGGCATCGAAAATATGTTCTCGGACTTCAAAAGCCGTGGCTTCGGCTTGATGCAAAGCCATATCCTGAAACCGGAACGTCTCGAACGGCTCATCCTGGTCATGAGCATCGCCCTCTACTGGGCGGTGTCCTGCGGGGCCTTTGACGAACAAGAAACCGCAAATGGCGGATTAAAAAGGGGAGCCTGAAACAGGCGCTTAGGTCGCTCACATCCCTCTTCAGAGCCGGACTCCGCTTCCTTCGGCGATGCATCGCCATGGAAAGACAAATCCCAAAACTCTGGGCCGTATGGCCTCACCATCAGGGCGAGTGAACGCAATGCTCGGAAAATTGACGGGTGGCAAGTTTGACCCATTCTGTAATTTCCCCAGTCCCCGTTTTAGCGTTCCAAACGGCGATGAACGGACAAGGTTTGGGCACGCGTGTCCATATATCCGACAAGACGCCACAGGCTGACGGTGCCGGTTTGAATGACCAGCGTAACCAGCCACACCAACGTTTCGCGCCTTGTCCGCCACAGGGAAATATGATCTTCTAACGAAAGGGATAAGCACTTGATCAGGG
>JADGBG010000117.1 GCA_015231605.1 Alphaproteobacteria bacterium
ACGTCCCCGAGGGCACCGAAGGCTACAAGGACGTGGCCCTGGCCGCCGTGCAGAGTGACGGCGACGCGCTCCAATACGTCCCCGAGGGCACCGAAGGCTACAAGGACGTGGCCCTGGCCGCCGTGCAGAGTGACGGCGACGCGCTCCAATACGTCCCCGAGGGCACCGAAGGCTACAAGGACGTGGCCCTGGCCGCCGTGCAGAGTGACGGCGACGCGCTCCAATACGTCCCCGAGGGCACCGAAGGCTACAAGGACGTGGCCCTGGCCGCCGTGCAGAGTGACGGCGACGCGCTCCAATACGTCCCCGAGGGCACCGAAGGCTACAAGGACGTGGCCCTGGCCGCCGTGCAGAGGAACGGCTACGCGCTCCAATACGTCCTGAATTTCAACCTTGCGGTTGAAATCGGCGCAACGATTGGCGTGAGCGTGGAGCAGTAGAGCCATGGGTGAGCAAACAGCCATCGAATGGACCGACCACACCTTCAATCCCTGGTGGGGATGCACCAAGGTGTCCGATGGGTGCAAGAACTGCTACGCCCTGACCCTGGACCGCCGCGTGGGCGGGGACCACTGGGGGCCGGGCAAACCGCGCCGGACCTTCGGGGACAAGCACTGGAACGAACCCTTGAAGTGGGACCGCAAGGCCGCCGCCGATGGGGTCCGCCGCCGGGTGTTCTGCGCCTCCATGGCGGACGTGTTCGACGACAAAGCCCCGGCGGGCGCGCGGGACCGGCTCTGGTCCCTGATCGAGGCCACGCCGAATCTGGAATGGCTGTTGCTCACCAAGCGGCCCGAGGCCTTCACCACAACCATGCCTCCCCGGCACCTGATCCCCAACATCCGCCTGGGGACGACGGTGGAGCACCAGCAGGCCGCAAACGAGCGGTTGCCGCACCTCGCCACCCAAGGGGTATGCGGTTGGAAAACGTTCGTCAGCTACGAACCGGCCCTTGGCCCCGTGAACTGGCGGCCCTGGATTGCTCCGGGCGGCGCCATCCACTGGGTGGTGGCCGGTGGCGAAAGCGGCCCCGGCGCGCGCCCGGCCCACCCGGACTGGTTCCGCCAGTGCCGGGACGCCTGCACCAAGGCCGGGGTGCCGTTCCTCTTCAAACAATGGGGCGAATGGGGCATGGCGGCACCGGGCAACCGGATCGACGAAGGCAAGTGGATGCACCCCAACGGGAATACCTTCGGCCCGGTTGAGGGTGAGCCCTTCTATCCCGCCCCACTGTCAACGCACCTTGTCCGTGTCGGCAAGAAGAAGGCGGGCCGCCTCTTGGATGGCCGCGAGCACTTGGAGTTCCCGGCATGACCTCCACCCCGGATTTCATTGTGATGGAAAGAATCATGAACTTTCTACGTCCGTATGTCGAAGGCGGCATGGGTGGCGGAAGTGAGGAATTCATCGCGCGGTGCTTGAGCCTGAAACCGGATGTGGCCCGCGCCAACTTCGATGCCCTGTTGGACAGCGGTCGCCTGAAGAAAACCTGCACCGGAGAACTGCGCCATGCCTGACTGCAAAACCTGCCGACACATTGATTTGTCGCATCCGGCATGGCCCGATTGTGATCATCCAAGCGGTGAGCCGTGCGAGGCCTACGAGCGGTGGGAACAGCAACCACCCAAGCGTATCCAACGGAAACGAACCAAGGGATGGAAGATGCCGGACGGCGCGGTCTATGTCGGAAGGGGGTCCAAGTGGGGCAGCCCGTTCAAGGTGGGCGAACCGTTCGCGCGCCCGAAGATGCAACCGGGTGGCGGGGAAACCTCGGGCTTCGTTTTCGACCGCGCCCACGCCGTCCAACTGTACCGCCGATTCCTGCCCCTGGAAGTCCGCATCGCCGCCAGGATCGAGTTGCGCGGCAAAGACCTGGCCTGCTGGTGCCCGCCGGACCAGCCCTGTCATGCCGATATTTTGTTGAGGATCGCCAATGCTTGAACAACGTCCCTACACCCCGAAAGAACTTGCGACACGGTGGCAGTGCTCCGAAAGGCATGTCCGGAAGCTGGTGCAGAAAGGAGAACTGCCTTGCTTCAGGTTGGGGAATCTGATTAGGGTTACCCCAGAAGATGTGGAGCAATATGAATGCGGATCAAACTCTATAGAGCAAGGTACTACGCCGTCTGGTCAGAGGATGGGGAAACCCGCCGCGTCTCGCTCCGCACCGACAATCTTGACCTTGCCAAACAGCGGCTTGCGGACCTCCAACGGCAACCCGTAGGCGACACCGCGCAGGAAATCTTCAACGCCTACACCGAAGACCGGCGGGACCGCACCACGCACACCCGCATGCTGGACGCTTGGAAGCGGTTGAAGCCCCATTTCGGACACCTCCGCCCGGATCAAATCAACCGCATGACCTGCCGGGCCTACACCGAGGACCGCCGCCGGGCCGGGGTCAGTGACGGGACCATAATCAAAGAACTGACCACGCTTCGGGCCGCCCTTCGCTGGCACGACAAGAACACCCCGGCCCAGTTCGAAATGCCGTCCGCCCCCGCACCCAGGGAACGCTACCTGACCAAGGAAGAGTTCATCGCCTTGCGGGACGCCTGTTCCCGCCCTCACGTCAAGCTCTTCGTCATCCTGGCTTTGTCCACGGCGGGCCGGGCTTCGGCCATCCTGGAACTGACCTGGGACCGGGTGGACTTCGAGCGCGGCCTTATCCGGCTGGCGATTCCAGACGATCATGGACGGAAGAAGGGGCGCGCGATTGTGCCCATGACAACCATGGCCCGCGCGGCGCTCGAAGAAGCCAAGAGGGGGGCACTCACAAACCATGTGATCGAGTACGCGGAACGCCCGGTGGCGTCCGTCAAGAAGGGCTTCGGAGACGCTTGCCGCCGGGCGGGCCTGGAAGGCGTTACGCCCCACACGCTCCGCCATACGGCGGCGGTCTGGATGGCCGAAGCGGGAACGCCCATGACCGAAATCGCGACCTTTCTCGGGCACACGGACAGCCAGATTACGGAACGGGTCTACGCGCGCTACAGCCCGGAATACCTTCGCACGGCGGCCACTGCCCTGGACCTTTGAGGGAGCCGCCTGCCCAAAGGCAGTTCCCCCCGGAGCAATTGAACCGTCACATGTTCCCTACGTTCCGAAAAGGTCAGAAAAATTCCCTTTAAGCACCGCGCTTTCCGCCAAATTCCGCCTGTTCCGCGCAGGCCAAACGCCCTCCGAAGGCAGAGGTCGTGAGTTCGAATCTCGCCGGGTGCACCATTATTTTCAATGACTTACACCCCTATTTCCCTATGACGCTCAGGCCGACTGTGCCGAAACTGTGCCATAGGCGTTTAGCGCCGCGATTGCCCGCTCTTGGAAATCGGGTGCTAGGTGCGCATAGCGCTGCACCATCGAGAAGCTCTTGTGCCCCGTCAGGTGCATAACCTCGTACAAGGAAACCCCTTGCTGCACGAGGCGTGAGGCGAAGGTGTGGCGGAGATCGTGAAAACGAACGTCTTCAAGCCCTGCGCGCTTGCGGGCCTTTTGAAATGCCGTGCTCACATCCGTCATAGCTGCGCCCCGGTAGGTGAAGACGGGGCCGGCCTCTTTAGGGTCCAAACCTTCCAACACCCGTTTTGCCCGGTCCGTTAAACGCACCGAGCGGTCTTCTCCGTTTTTGGTTTTCAAAAACGCGACGAACCCCCGTTCCAGATCGACGTTCTGCCAATCCAGTTTTAGGAGCTCACCACGCCTGCCCCCGGTATCGAGGGCAAAGGCGATGAGTGCGCGTTGATGGGGCTTAGACGCCATCAACAAACGCCGCTCCTCTTCGACCGTCAGCCAACGGCACCGCCCCTGTGGTTTCTTGAACCGGGGAAACGGTGGCACGTGTGCCAACAGGTCTTCGCGGAACGCCTTGTTCATGATCGCCCGAAGGGTCGACATATCGCGCAACGCGCTCGCCGGTTTGACTTCATCCAGCCGTTCATCCATCCATTCGCGGATCACGGCATGGGTGATGTCCGACAGGTTCAGATCACCGAACCTGTCGAGCAGTCTTTGCAACCGGGATTTGACGCTGGCCTTGTACGACACCGGGTTATCCCTCAAACGTTCCTGTCCGTAACGTAGGAGTGCGTCCTTGAACGGAACGTCGGGGATCACCCCGAAATGCTGTTCAAGAAAACTCTCCTGTGTCCACTTTGCCGCTAAGGCCTCGGCTAACTTTTTATCGTCAGTCCCAGTGCTTTTGCGGTGGCGGCGACCCTTCTGGTCTGTCCAATCGACCCACCATTTGGTGGAGTTGTTGCGTCTAAAGATACGCATGTTTGCCGTCCTTTCTGCTGTGCAGAAGTTCGGGCGCTGTTGTGCGCCTTATTCTGCTCCGCATAGGCTTCGATATCAACCACGTCCCAGCGCTTGCAGCGTGGGCCAAAATCAACGCAAGGAATGTCAAAGCTCATAAACGTATCCACGCACACGCCGAGCCACCCCGCGGCTTCCTCTCGCGTGAGGTAACGCCGGGGCGGTAACGTATGGATCGTGGCCGTATCAGCCTTCATCCCTATAGGACACCCTTCCGTTTACAGCCCCTCGCCTGTAGGCAACGCCTAAGCTATAGGGCCAACGCCAAACAGTTTGAGCAATCCGCCCGGCTGGGTCTTTTCCCTATAGCTATAGGGAGCCGGGGTTGGGGCCTGAGCTATAGGCCCCCGAATCGCCAAAACCGAAGTTACGCGGACCGAATTTCCGGATCGAACCCGTTACGTTGAACGTTACGAGGCAACCCTGGAATTTTCGGTTCGTTACGAAAAGTGTCGGCCATAAAGCATAGCCGTGTCCCTTTCCGTTACGTTACGAAAGGAAGGCCGTTCGAGTGACGCGAAAATCGGCCTCGATTCGTAACGTAACGAAGAGGCTAAGGAGGAAAAGGACGGACGTCTCGCTCCCGTACGGGTTTTTTACCCGGGAAATAAACCCGGGCTTTCTGATTTCCCGTACGGGAATTAAACCCGGGTTTAGAAATACCCAATAAAAATCAACGCATGCATTTTTAAGCCTGCATGCTACATTCTCAATTCAGATTACGGGGGATTCTCCCATCGCGCTTGCCCGCATTAAGGGCGCAAGCAGAAGGGTTATCAGTTGACGACGGATAGTGCTGCCATCATCGAAGCGTTTATTGATCGCTGGGGTCCCAGCGGTGGCGGTGAGCGTTCGAATTACCAGATGTTCCTCACGGAATTATGCACGCTGATTGGCGCGCCCACGCCTGAGCCCGCGGTACAGGTCGAATCCCAAAATAAATACGTTTTCGAGCGCACGGTTCCTGCCCGGCGCATCGACGGCAAAACCACCACCAATTACATCGATCTGTATAAACGCGGCTGTTTTGTGCTGGAAGCCAAGCAAAGCACCAAACGCTTAAAGCAGTACGCGGAACTCAAACAGCTCGACCTGGGTATCACCGATCAGCGTACCGGCTCCGGCCAGCGTGGCGGCGCACAGTGGGATACCTTGATGCGCAATGCCCGCGAACAGGCCGAGGGCTACGCCAAGCGCCTGCCGACCGATGAGGGCTGGCCGCCATTCCTGGTAATTGTCGACGTCGGCCACGTGATCGAACTGTTTGCCGACTTCTCGCTGCAAGGCAAACACTACGCCCAGTTTCCCGACCGCCAGTCTTACCGCATCTTCCTGGAAGATTTGCGCGATGCAAAAGTGCGCGAACGCCTGCGGCTGGTGTGGGAAGACCCAGACTCCCTCAACCCTGCCAAGCGCACGGCGGAAGTCACCCGCGAAATTGCCGCACTGCTGGCCAAGCTTTCCAAATCGCTTGAAACGCGCATGATCCGCGCCCTGCCCACAAAGCTGGAGGCAGACAAACAAGTCGTGGAAAAACGCGCCATCGCGGAAAAGACCTCGATGTTTTTGATGCGCTGCCTATTCACCATGTTTGCCGAAGACGTGGATTTGCTGCCCAAACACAGCTTCACCGGCCTGCTGAAAGAATACGTTGGCAAGGCCGACAAAATTCACGTTCCCTTGCAACGGCTGTGGAACGAAATGGACAAGGGCGGCTTTTCGCCCGAATTGCGCGCCGACGTGATGAAGTTCAACGGCGGCTTGTTTAAGGGTGCTACCGCCCTACCCATCACCGAAGAAGATTTAAACTGGCTGACCATCGCCGCTGAGCGCGAATGGCAAGACGTCGAACCCGCCATCTTCGGCACCTTGCTGGAGGGCGCACTTGACCCCGCCGAGCGTCATCAGTTGGGCGCGCACTACACGCCGCGCGCCTATGTCGAACGACTGGTGGTGGCGACGGTCATCGAACCGCTGCAAGCCGATTGGCGCGACGTGCAGGCCGCCGCCGCGCAATTGACCGAAGCCGGTGATGCCAAAGAAGCCCGCACCCTGGTGCGCACCTTTCACGACCAACTGTGCGCGCTGAAAATCCTCGACCCCGCGTGCGGCACCGGCAATTTTCTCTATGTCACCATGGAGCTGATGAAACGCCTGGAAGGTGAAATCCTCGAAACCCTCACCGACTTGGGCGAAAAGCAAGACGCCCTAAAGCTTGCGGGCCATACCGTCGATCCGCATCAGTTCTTAGGGCTAGAGCTCAACCCCCGCGCGGTGGCGATTGCTGAGTTGGTGTTGTGGATCGGTCATCTGCAATGGCATTTCCGCACCTATGGCAAGACCATGCCCGCCGAACCGGTGCTGCGCAATTTCCACAACATCGTCGAGCAAGACGCGGTGTTGAAATTCGATACCCAAGAAATTCTACGCGATAACGATGGCCGCGCGGTAACGCGCTGGGATGGCGTAACCTATTCATTGCACCCCATCACCGGCGAAGAAGTGCCCGACGAAAAAGCGCAAACGCCGCTTTACACCTATTCCAACCCGCGCCCCGCGACATGGCCAGAGGCCGACTTCATCGTCGGCAATCCGCCTTTTATCGGCAATAAGCGCATGCGCTCTGAACTCGGTGATGGTTATGTCGACGCATTGAGGGGAGCGCACAAGACGGTCCCAAAGTCTGTCGATTTTGTCATGTATTGGTGGAATCAATCTGCTTTGTTAGTCCGCGCAAACAAAGTTCGTGGCTTCGGATTTGTGACAACTAACTCCATAACGATGACGTTCAACCAGAAAGTTATCGAGCCACATTTGATAGATAACAAAACACCGTTATCCATTACTTTTGCCATTTCCGACCACCCTTGGCAAAAAGCAGCAGATAAGGCTGCGGTACGAATTGCCATGACTGTTGCTGCGGCAGGAACTCACAGTGGACGGATTGGCCACGTCATATCAGAAGATGGCTTAAACACAGACACACCAAATATTTTGGTATCATTTATAAGTGGAAAAATTTTATCAGATTTAACGTGTGGAGCATCTCTAAATACGGCACAGCCCTTACATTCTAATGAGAATCTCTCGTATATGGGCGTTATCCCTGTTGGCTTAGGTTTTGTGATAGAGGGTAATGAACTCAGTAACTTTGCGGGCTCTTCAAAAGCAGTTCCTAGTCATATCAAAAAATATATGAATGGAAAGGAATTAACAAAATTACATCAAAGCAGATACATCATTGATTTTTTTGGGCTTTCATTAGATGAAGCAAGAAAGCTCGACCCAAGAGCTTTCCAACAAGTAATTAATGAGGTTCTCCCATTCCGGAATAAGGCAAATAGAAAAAACCATAGAGAAAACTGGTGGATCTTCGGTGAGACGAGGCCGGGTATGCGCAAGGCACTAGGGGGACTGTTTCACTACATAGCCACTCCGGAGACAGCTAAGCATCGTTGGTTTACATTTCTTAAGAATGACATTCTTCCAGATCAAAAAATCAGGGTCATTGCATCTGATAGCGCATACCTATTAGGGATTCTTAGTTCCAATATCCATGTTTCTTGGTCTATTGCTGTTGGTGCAAGGATTGGACAGGGTAATGACCCAGTCTACAATAC
>JADGBG010000118.1 GCA_015231605.1 Alphaproteobacteria bacterium
AGGTAGTCCTGCACCGCCAATGGCTCGCGCGCGGTCTGGGTGAAGGCCTCGTACAGCGCGCCGAGGTTCTCGTCGCCGGGCTTGAGGTGGAACACCCCCGCGCCGCCGTTGCCGTACAGCGGCTTGACGATGATGTCCTTGTGGTGCGCGCGGAACGCCTTGATGGCGGCGAGGTCGCGGGTCACCAGCGTCGGCGGCGTCAGTTCGGGAAAACGCGCGATGTAGAGCTTTTCCGGATTCGCCCGCACCTCGGACGGATTGTTGACCACCAGGGTTTTCGGATGGATGCGTTCCAACAGATACGTGGTGGTGAGGTACGCCATGTCGAACGGCGGGTCCTGGCGCAGCCACACCACGTCGAGCGTCGAGAGATCCACCAGTTCCGGCGTGCCCAGCGTGCAGTGATTGCCGAGCTCGCGGCGCAGCTGAAGCCGTTGGGCGCGGGCGACGACGCGCTCGCCGTCCAGCATCAACTGATCGGGATGGTAATAGAACAGCTCATGGCCGCGCCGCTGGGCCTCCAGCCCGATGACGAAGGTGCTGTCGGCGTCGATGTTGACGCCCCACACCGGATCCATTTGCAAGGCGACCTTGAGGGTCATGGCGTGTCCTCCGAATTGCGCTTGAGACGTTGCAACATCTGGGCGGCTGTATAGCGTTCCTCGGTCAGCCCCGGCAACGCCAAAAACCGTTCCAAGGCGCGGACGGCGTCGGCGTCGCGGCCGAGACGCGCGAGAAGCCCGCCAAGCTCCATCCACGCGCGCGCGCTGTCGGGCGCGAGCAGGACCGCGCCTTCCAGAACGCGCGCGGCGGCTTCCGGCGCGCCCCGGTTCAAATGATCGGTCATGATCGCGTCCGCCAACCGCAGGACCAGGCCGCGCGAACTCAGCGGGGCCATGCGGTCCGGCCCCAGCCCGTCGCCCGGATAGCCTTCGTCATCGAGAATGCGACGCAACTGGCGGATGCTCAGCACGCGCAACCCCTGGCCCGGATCGAGAATCGCCGGCCCCGTCCGCAGGTCCATGGCCAACAGGGGGCGCGGTGGAAAATCCAGGATGCGCGGCGGATGGTCGAGCGCGCGCAACACATGGGCGTAGATCGCCGCCAGCGCCGCGCCGGACCCGCGCCGGCGGTCCATCACGCGGGCAAGATCGTTGCGGGTCGCGCGGGTGTCGGTGTCGATGGGCGGACCGTAGCCGAAGCGCCGCGCCACCATCTGGCGCGCCGCGTCCACGGCCATGTCCGCATCGTCGCTGGCGTCCGCGACGAAGGCGCGGGCCGCGTCGACCATGTGTTCGAGATGGCGCAGATACGTCGGGACCTCGACTTCCGCGTCCATCCATTTGGATAACCACAACGCCGCCTCGGCGGCGTCGAACGGCCCGTCTTCGACGCGCCCGATGCCGGCAAGCCTGTCGCGAAGGCCGTCCGCGCCGACCACGGGGTCAGCTCCCGCCGGGTGCGGCCGTGACCATCGGGGCCGGTTCCTTGACCCGCACGTGGCTGACGATGCGCTGCACGTAGGGCACCGCGCGGGCGTGGTCCTTGACGCGCCGCAGTTCTTCCTCGTTCTGCGCGATGCCCATCAGATACACGGTCCCGCCAACGGTTTCGATGGCGTAGTTGATGGCGAACACCTTCTTATCGAAGGTGAGCTTGTATTCCAGCTGCGCCGAGATCCAACTATCCTCGGCGGTATCGAGCAGGTTGCCGCCGCCCGTCACCACGATTTCGTTGATCACGTCCTTCACCCCGTCGGCGCGCCAGGCCAGCCGCACCGCGTCGGCGCGTCTGTCTTCGCTTTCCAGCTGACCGGTGAGCAGCACGCGGCTCTCGTACACTTCGACCCCCACGGCGCCCACCAGGGTGTGGTCGAAACGCGCGTACATGTCCAGAACCCGTCCCGAAATGGCGAGGTCGCGGGCGACCCCGTCGACGCCGCGTTCCTGATAGGCCGCCAGGCCCGTGGCCGCGCCCGCGCCCATCACCACGCCCACCGGCGTGCACGCGGGCGCGCCCAGCAACACCACGCCCACCAGGGCGACCGTCCAGGGTTTAAAAATCATGTCCGGGGTCTTCCTTCCCTGCCGTGAAACCGTCCGGCCAGTGTAGCGGGCGATGGTTAACAAGCCCTAATCAAGCGTCCCCCGGACGCCAGGCGTCGCGCACGAACCGCAGCCGCCAGGGACGGTCGACCACGCACACGTCGAACCGGATGTCGCACGTTTGCAGGGCCGGGTTGTGGATGAGGAATCCCTCGGCGGCGCGCTGGATGCGCCCGCGCTGGCGGGGGGTGACGGCGTCAAAGCCATCGCCCGCGTCCCGGCGGGTCTTCACCTCGACGAACGACACGGTGTTTCCGCGCCTGGCGACGATGTCGATCTCGCCCACCCGGGTCTTGACGTTGCGGGCCAGAATCCGGTGGCCCGTGAGCCGCAAAACCAGCGCCGTCAGGGTTTCCGCCCAGCGGCCGCGCCTTTGGGCGGATTTCCGCCGCAATGTTTCCCCATCTTTTTCGCCAACGGACAGTTTACTCAAGACCCGGCTCCCGCTACCTTGCGGGTGCAGAGTAACAGGTTTCACAGGAGGCGACAGTCCCCCATGGCGACCCATCGGTCCCCGGTCCGGTTTATGCGGGGCGCGCGCGCGGCGTGCGCCGTGGTGACGTGCGCCGTGGCGCTGGCGGGCTGCCAGACGGTTCAGTTGCCCACCTTCGGGCGCACCGCCGCCGCCAAGCCCCAGGTCGCCAACGCGCCTGCCGCCCAGCAACCGCAAAAACCCGAGACGAAAAGCTATTCCGGCTCCGCGCCCAGCGTGATGCGCCGCGAAACCGACGAACCGGCGCGCGCCCAGCCGCGCCCGCCGTCCCTGCCGTCGCTGGAAGAGCTGTTGGGCCGCCTGCCCCAGGCCACCGCTCCGGCGGCCGAGGCCGAAGTCCCCGCCATGCCCCAGGCGCGCGGCGTGCGCGTGGCGCTGTTGCTGCCGCTGTCCGGGTCCAATCAGCGCATCGGCCAGTCGATGCTGAACGCCGCCGAATTGGCGCTGTTCGATTTCGCCGGCGGCGGGTTCGAGGTTCTGGTGCACGACACCTACGGCACGCCCGAGGGCGCGGCCCGTGCCGCGCAGATGGCGATCGGCGACGGCGCGCAGTTGATCATCGGGCCGCTGCTGGCGCATTCGGTGCGTTCCGCCGCCGATCCGGCGCGCGCCGCAGGTGTTCCCGTGGTGGCGTTTTCCAGCGACCGCACGGTGGCGGGCGGGGGCGTCTACACCATGGGTTTCGTTCCCGAGCAGGACGTCGAGCGCGTGGTCCACTACGCCGCCGGTCGCGGCGCGTACCGTTTCGCCCTACTGGCCCCGCGCGGGGCTTACGGCAACACCATCCGCGACGCGCTGGCCGACGCCGCGATGCGCGCCGGCGCCGATGTGGTGGCGACGCGCTTCTACGACTCCCAGGCGGGCGAGTTTTCCGCGCCGGTCAAGGCCATCGCCAATTACGACGCGCGCAAGGCGGAATTGGCGCGTCAGCGCGCCGAACTCAAGGCGCGCGGCGACGAGATTTCCAAGCTGACCCTCAAGCGTCTTGAAACCCTGCAGACCATCGGGGATCCACCCTTCGACGCGCTCATGGTGGCGGACGGGGGCAAGCGCCTGGTGGCCGTGGGCGCGATGTTGCCGTTCTACGACATCGACCCGAAGAAGGTGAAGATCCTCGGCACCGGCCAATGGGACGAACCGGGCCTGGGCGCGGAGCCCGCCCTGGTCGACGGCTGGTTCGCCGCGCCCGACCCGGCGGCGCGCCGGAAATTCGACGACGACTATCAAAGCGCCTTCGGCGCGCGCCCGCACCGGCTGGCGACATTGGCATACGACGCCGTGGCGCTGGCGGTGGTGCTGGCGGCGCAGGACACGCCGACGCCCTACTCCCAAGCCATGCTGAGCAACGCCCGCGGCTTCGCCGGGCGCGACGGCCTGTTCCGTTTCGGCCCCGACGGGGTGGTGCAACGCGGCTTGGCCGTGTTGCAGGTGAACGCCAAGTCCGCCAACATCATCGACCCCGCCCCGAACAACTTCGATACCGGCGCGCCGGAAGCCGCCCCCGAAACCACGCCCCAAATCGAAGGCGCGGCCGGAAACTGATCCCCGGTTGTTGAACGACAGCGGCGTCACCCCCGGACTTGATCCGGGGGTCCACTTTTTCGCCTGGCAAAAGGGTAGGACTGGATGCCCGGATCACGTCCGGGCATGACGGCAAGACCCTGGAAGCGGAAATCAATCCAGCAGCTTCTGCACCAGCCTGTTCAGCATCAGCCGCCCGGACGCGGTGGCGCGCACGCCCTGGGCGTCGGCTTCCAGCAACCCGGCGGCCACGAGGTCTTCGCGCGCCGCGCGGTTCAGGACTTCGTCCAGGCTTTGACCGGTGAGAGCGAGAAACAGCGCCGCGTCGAGACCGTCGACGACCCTGAGCCCCGTCATCACCAGTTCCTCGGCCCGTTCGCGCGCGCTCAGCGCCACGGTCTTGGCGGTGGCGTGGCCATCCCTCAGCGCCGCGTCCAACCAGCGCGCCGGATCGGCGATCTGATGGGTGGCGCGGGTGACGGTCCCGTCGGTCACCCGCCCGTGCGCGCCAGGACCGACGCCGACGTAGTCGCCGCCCCGCCAATAGACCAGATTGTGGCGGCTCTCCTCGCCGGGCCGGGCGTGGTTGGAGATTTCATAGGCCGGCAGGCCCGCCTCGGCCGTCATTTCCTGGGTCAGTTCATAGAGCTCAGCGGCCAAGTCCTCGGCCGCCTCGGGCACGCGGGCGCGGAAGAAATCGGTGCCGGGCTCGACGCTCAACTGATAGAGCGACAGGTGTCCGCCCGCTATGTCCAACGCCTGTTCCAGCTCGTCGGCCCATTCGCCCACCCCCTGGCCGGGCCGGGCATAGATCAGATCGAAGCTGACGCGTTCGAACATCGCGCCCGCGATTTCCAGGGCGCGCACGGCTTCCTCGACCGAATGTTCGCGGCCCAGCGCCAACAGGTCGCGGTCGTTCAACGCCTGCACGCCGACCGACGTGCGGTTGATCCCGGCATCGCGCATGGCGCGGAACTTTGACGCCTCGATGGAGGTGGGGTTGGCCTCCAGGGTGATTTCGCAGTCGTCCGCCAGGCCCCAGTGCTTGGCGGCGGCGTCGATCACGGCGGCGACCGTGTCCGGGGCCATCAGGCTGGGCGTGCCGCCGCCGAAGAAGATGGACGTGACCTCGCGCCCCGGCGTCCCGGCGGCGTAATGCGCCAGTTCCGCCAGCACGGCGCCGCGATAGCCGCCCTGTTCGAACGTCGCCGGGTCCAGCGCGCGGGAATTGAAGTCGCAATACGGGCACTTCGACCGGCACCACGGCCAGTGCACGTACAAAGCCAACGGCGCCGCCCCGCCCGTCACGGCCGGCGCGCCTTCGCGATCGGGTGAATCATCATCTCAAAAGCGTACACCAACCGGCCCCGCGCGGGCCACCCGCAAATGTGGTCAGATCTCCGAAAACCAGTTGGGATCGACCGTGACCTGTTCGACCATTTCCCGCGAAACGCCGAGCGCCTTGATGGCGCACAGCGTCGGCCACATCAGTTGATCGAACGTTGGAACATCGGCTTCGGAATTGCTGGACATGCACACCTCCCATGCGTGTTCCTTTTCTAACGCACAATTATCATGGGAACAATGGCTGAGGATTGGACAAAAAGAGTTCGTCATTCCCGCGAATGCGGGAATCCAGGGGCTATGCGAAAGATATCAAACATTGTCTGGATGCCCGCCTGCGCGGGCATGACGGCGGAGGGTACGGTGGCTATTCATCCCCGAAACACGCGGCAACGAGTTTTTCGAAGGCGCGGGCGCGGTGGCTCATGGTGTGTTTTTGTTCGGGGTCCATTTCGGCGAAGGTGATGGCGTGGCCGTCGGGCACGAAGGTGGGGTCGTAGCCGAAGCCCTTGGTTCCCCGCGCGGGCCAGGTCATGGTTCCGTGCACCTGGCCTTCGAAGGTTTCGACGTGGCCGTCCGGCCAAGCCAGGCACAGCGCGCAGGCGAAGTGCGCGGTGCGGTCCCCGGCCTGCTTCTCGTCCAGCGCGTCCTCGACCTTTTGCATGGCCACGGCGAAGTCCTTGCCGGGGCCCGCCCAGCGCGCGGAATAGACACCGGGATCGCCGCCCAATGCGTGCACGCACAGCCCCGAATCGTCGGCCAGCGCCACGTGGCCCGAGCCACGGGCCGCCGCCAGCGCCTTGATTTCGGCGTTGGCGATGAAGGTGGCGCCGTCTTCCACCGGTTCGGGCAGGCCGAGTTCCCCCGCCGAAATCACTTCGGCCCCGAAACGAGCCAAAAGATCCTGGATTTCCCGCACCTTGCCGGGGTTGTGGCTGGCGATCACCAGCTTGCCGCCGTCGTCCTTCGGGTTGAACCTGCGGTGCGTCATGGTCAGCCGATCCCCAGGATGTCGCGTTGCAGCGCGGTCAGGGAATTGATGCCCGACTGCGCCAGGGCCATCAGTTCCATGAACTGATCGCGGGAGAACGGATAGTCCTCCGCCGTGCCCTGGATTTCCACGATGCCGCCGTTGCCGGTCAGCACGAAATTGGTGTCGGCTTCCGCCGCGCTGTCTTCCAGGTAATCGAGATCCAGCACCGCCGCGCCCTGATAGAGCCCGCAGCTCACCGCCGCCACCTGATCGATCAGCGGCACGGCGGGAATCAGTTCGCGGTCCACCGCCTTTTGCAGCGCCAGGTGCAGCGCCACGTAGGCCCCGGTGATGGACGCCGTGCGGGTGCCCCCGTCGGCCTGGATCACGTCGCAGTCCACCGTGATCTGCATGTCGGGCATGGCTTCCAGGTCGGTGACGGCGCGCAGCGACCGACCGATCAGGCGCTGGATTTCCTGGGTGCGGCCCGATTGCTTGCCCTTGGCGGCTTCGCGGGGCGTGCGCGAATTGGTGGCGCGCGGCAGCATGCCGTATTCCGCCGTGACCCAGCCCCGGCCCTGGCCGCGCAGCCACGGCGGCACGCGTTCCTCCAGCGTCGCGGCGCACAACACGTGGGTGTCGCCGAAGCGGATCAGGCACGAGCCCTCGGCGTGCTTGGCGAAGCCGGGTTCCAGGGTGACGGATCGCATCTGGTCGAGGGCGCGGCCGCTGGGTCTCATGGGGTGTGTCCTTTCGTCAATGATGTCCCGGCCAAGCTAACCCCTTGATCCCGGGCGGGCAAGGGTTGCGTTGCGCCCCGCGCGGGCCTAAATTTCCGCCATGATCACGGATCTCAACGACCGCTCGCGGGAAATCTTCCGGCGCATCGTGGACGCCTACCTGACGACGGGCGGTCCGGTGGGCTCGCGCACGCTGTCGCGCCAGCCCGGACTGGACATTTCGCCGGCCACCATCCGCAACGTGATGGCGGATCTCGAGGACGCCGGGCTTTTGTTTTCCCCCCACACCTCCGCCGGGCGGCTGCCGACCGAGGCGGGGTTGCGGCTGTTCGTCGACGGCATCCTGGAGCTCGGCAATCTCACCGATTCGGAACGCCAGAGCATCGAGGGCAAGTGCAAGGCCAGCGGCGCGTCGGTCGAAGGCCTGTTGGAGCAGGCGACCCAGGCGCTGTCCGGCCTGTCGCAGCAGACCGGGCTGGTGGTCGCGCCCAAGACCCAGGCGCCGCTCAAGCACATCGAGTTCGTGGCGCTCAGCCCCGGCCGCGCGCTGGTGGTGCTGGTCACCGAAAACGGCGTTGTGGAAAACCGCATCATCGAAATCCCGCTGAACGTCCTGCCGTCGGCGTTGGTGGAGGCCACCAACTATCTGGCCGCCC
>JADGBG010000119.1:0-3039 GCA_015231605.1 Alphaproteobacteria bacterium
GGTCGGTCTGGTCCAGCTCCGCCCCGACCAACACGGTCTTGCCGCTGAACCACCCCGCGGGCAGACGGGACGCGGAATGGGCCTCGAACGTCGGGAACAGGGCGCGCAACGCCGTGTCCGAGGGGGGATAGATCAGCACCGGGCCGTCCGCGCCGGGTCCGCCGCTCACCGCCACCGCCAATCCGGGCGCGCCGCCCTGTCCGGTGTATATGCGGCGCACCGTACCGTCCCAGGCGTCCTTCACCAGATTGGCGCGGGCCACGGGGACGCCGTCATAGATCAAGCGCCGCCCCTCCGGCGCGTCCGCGATCACCACCCGATTCCCCGCCGTGATCAGCGTGCGCGCCAGCCGCGCGTCCTTGTCCGGCGTGGTCGGCTGGTCGAACAGGATGTCCAACGCGATCCGCTTCGCCCCCTTGGCCAGAAGGTCGTCGACCACATCCGCCAGGAACGCGCGGTCCACCGGCGAGCGGTAGGCAAAGCGCTTCACCGTGTCCTCGCTGACCGTGACCACGACGATGTCGGGGGACGGCGTCAACGCCGGGCACGTCGGACCAGACGCTTTCGGGAAAATGGATCAACACCGTGAAGCGCATCGCCGCCGCGACCAGAACAAAGGCGAGGGCGGCGGCGAGGGCGGCGTAAACCGCAGGCGCGAACCGTTGCATGACCGCGTTCCCGTGCCAATGGGCCTAGCGGCGGGTGAACAGGATATCCTGCACCTGGCCGGTGGCTTTGTCATAGGTGATCAGCGCGTTGTAGTCGCGCGCCGACGCCAACTTGTCGGCTTCCAGCTTGGCCTTGACCGCCGAGACCGTGACGTCGATCAGCACGCCGAACAGGCCGCGCGTCGCCATGCCGGGTTCCGGCGCGGTCTTGGCCTGGACCTTGCCGCCGCTGTCCTTGATGGCGGCCAGCCATTTTTCCATGCGCTCGGGAATGTCGTTGAGCGTGAACTTGGCGGGGATGTCGACCTTGACGGTGCGGTTGCGTTCCGCCAGCGAGCCGGCGAGGTCCTCGTCGAAGGCGCTCAGGTCCAAAAACGTCACCTCGGCGCTGCCGGCGGGCTGAAGTTCGGTCATCTGCGCCGTGGTCACCGGCTGGACCGGCGCGGCGGATGGGGTGGGCGCGGAGTCCGACGCGGTCTGGCACCCCGCGAGACCCACGACGGCCAATGCGATCACAAGACGTTTCATGGGTATCTCCTCTCGATCTGGACCGTCACCGCTGGCGCGGGATGAACACGACCTTCTCGACCGCGCCGGTGGACGGGTCGTAGATCAGGCGCGCGTCGTAATCGTCGGCGGCGGAATAGACGTATTCGTCCTTGGCCACGCCGACCAGGAACAGCGCAACGTCGATCAGGACGGCGAACAGCCCGCGCGTCTGGGGGGCGTTGGGATCCGGTTTGGGCTGGGCCTTGACCGTGCCGCCGCTGTCCTTGATGCGCGACAGCCACATGTCGAGCCCCTTGGGAATGTCGTTGACGGAGACGCCGTCCGGCGTCAGCATCTCGACCTCGCCGGGACCCTTGCGCAGGCGGCTGGAAATGACGAACTCGTCGCTCAACCCCGCGCCATACACCAGCGGCTGGTCTTCCCCGACGGTCGAGGTGATCTGCGCCTTGGCGAGTTCGACCGCCACGGTCTCGGCCTTGGCTTGGACCTCGGCCCCGGGTGACAGGTCGCCCGCGGCCTGACACCCCGCCACCACGGCCAACACGGCCAACACCGAAACCTTGCGCCTCATGACACGCCCTCGCACCCTCGCCTGCGTCCGTGCGGTGTTCGCGCGGACGGAAATGGGATAGACTGAGTATATCACGACTTTATCGGATGGGGTGCGCCGATGCTGCGCTTGACCACCATCGTTCTGGCTTTTCTGGCGGCGGCGTGGGCGGGGGCCGTTCCGGCGCTCGGTGCGGACGTCGGGATGGGCTTGGTGCGCGAGGACGAGACCCAATTCAGGGGCTTTCCCGAACGTCCGCATTTCCGCGCCTTCCTGCCGCAACGCTTCGATCTGTCGTCGCGCCTGCCGCCGGTGAAATTCCAGGGCGCGCAGGGGTCCTGCGTCGGCTGGGCGGCGGGGTATTACCTGCGCAGCTATTACGACATCATCCAGGGCAGGACGGACGGCGCGCCGTTCAGTCCGGCGTTCATCTTCAACCAGATCCGCCTCGGCGACTGCGAACGCGGCAGCCGCATTTCCGAAGGGCTCAAGCTGATGAAGGCCAAAGGCGTGGCCCCGTTCTCCGCCTTCCCCTACGCCGAGAACGATTGCGCCCGCACGCCGTCGGCGCAAACCGAGCGCGTGGCGCTGGACTACCGCATCCAGGACTGGATGCGGCTCAACCACAAGGACCTGGACGACATCCGGGGCGCGCTCAGCCGGGGCCATCCGGTGGTGTTCGGCGCGTCAATCACGGATGCCTTCATCAAGCATCGCGGCCCCGGCGTGTTCGCCGAGATCGCGCCCCCCGGCGCGCCCGGCCACGCCATGGTGCTGGTGGGCTACGACGACGCGCGCTCGGCGTTCCGGCTGGTGAACTCGTGGGGCGTCTGGTGGGGCGACAAGGGTCATGCGTGGCTGTCCTACGACGCGTTTCTGGCCAACGTCTGGTATGCGTTCGTGATCGAGCCGGGCTTCGATCCGCTGCTGGCGGCCAACGCCGCACCCCAGCAAACGCCCGCGCCCGCACCCGAACCCAAGCCGGAGCCCAAGCCGGAACCGAAACCCATTCCCGCGCCCAAACCGAAACCCGCCCCCAAGGTGGAGCAGCCGGACATCGATGCGGACACGGTCGCGGCCGTGTTGGCGGACGCGCCGTGCGCCGATCTGTCCGCCCGTTATGAGGCGCGCGGCAAGGTGGTCGTCGAAGGCTTCGCCGGATCCGCCGAGGATTTGTTCCAGGTCAAACGCGAGATCATCAATCTCAAGGGCGTGGTGTCGGTGCGGATTGACGCCGCCGTGCGCCCCTGGCCGCAATGCGAGGCGCTGCAAACCTTCCGCGACGCCCTGGCGGGGCCGAGGGGGCTCGGG
>JADGBG010000119.1:3145-7800 GCA_015231605.1 Alphaproteobacteria bacterium
GGTGCATTGGAACCGTCCGTTCTGGATGGACCCGCCCGCGTCGGCCGGGGGCGCGGTGACGCTGGGCGTGGACGCGGCCAAGACGCGCTTTCGCATCCAGCCGCCGTTCGGCAAGGAAATGATCGTGGCGATCGTGTCCGAACGGCCCCTGTTCACCAAAGCCCAGCCGTTGGTCGAGGAGGAGCGCCAGTTCCTCACCACCTTCCGCCGGGCGATCCTGGGGCTGGCCGCGCACCATCCGGGCAACGCCGTGGCGGCGGCGGTGCTGGATCTGGAAACCGCGCCAACGCACTAGAAGGAGGACGACCATGTTCCGAAGCAAATTCCTGGTGCCGGCCGTCCTGGCGTTGACGCTGTCGGCGGGGCCGGTCGTGGCCGCGGACGAGATGGTGCCGCCCACCGAAACCCTGATCGAAGGGCTCAAACCCAAAGCCGATCCGGGAATCCGGACGCGGGGCTTCGGCCCGGGGCGCGGCGTCGGGTTCGAGGAGCCGGCGGCCCCGCCCTCGGTCGATCTGCGCATCCTGTTCGAGTTCGGCAAGGCGGATCTGACCGAAACGGCCAAGGCCGAGCTGGTCAAGCTGGGCCGGGCGCTGACGTCCACCGAATTGACGCCGTACCGGTTCGAGCTGGGTGGCCACACCGACGCGGTGGGGTCCGACGCGGCCAACCAGGATCTGTCGGAACGGCGCGCCAAGTCGGTCCGGTCCTATCTGGCGGCGACCTTCGGCATCGATCCCGCCCGTCTGGTCGCCAAGGGTTACGGCGAAAGCCGCTTGGCCCTGCCGAACGACCCCGAAAACGGCAAGAACCGCCGCGTGCAGATCACCAACCTGGGGGCGCGTTGATCCCCCAGACCCAGAGCCGGGAGGTGTGTGACATGAAACCGTTTCGTCCGTTTGCCGTGCTTGCCGTCGCGCTGTTCGTTTCGGGCTGCGCCTACGATGTGGTCACGCGGGAAGAACAGCTGATGATGAACAGCCGGTACGTGGAAATCGTCGACCGGCTGGAGCCGCGCGTCGTCGCCAATCCCGACGCCAAGACCAACGACGTCATGGTGTTGTGCATGGCGTACATGAACCTCAAGGACTACCGCCGCCTGTTTGCGTGTCTGGACCAGGTGGACGAGCACATCCGCACCGGGCGCAACACCGTCTACATCACCGACATCACGTATTTTCCCCATCAGATCCGCGCCGAGGCCTACATCGAGCTGGGCCAGTACCCGGACGCCATCGTCAACGCGCAGAAGCTGTACGAGCTCAGCGGCCTGGGACTGATGGAACGGGGCCAGCGGGTCTATGCGCTCAGCCTGCGGGGGTTGGCCGAAGCGCTTGGCGGACATCCGCAAAAGGCGCGCGCCAGCGCCGATGAATTGGAAGGCATCGGCACGCATTATCCGTTCGTGCTGCTGGAAACGCCCAAGGCGGTGGGCCTGTCGCGCATCTACATGGCGCTCAAGGACTACCCGAAGGCGCTGGCCGCCATCGACATCGCCAGCGCGGAAAGCGCGTGGCAAGGCGTGGCGGATCTCGTCACCGGGGCCAGCATGCGCGGCGAAAGCATGTTCGCGTGGGAACAGTTGCCCAAAAAATACACCCATGGCCGGGCGTTCCTGGAAATGGGCCGGTGGGATGAGGCGCGGGCCGACTTCGACGCCCTGCTGGCCGACGGGCGCAGCGCCGAGAACGGCCAGATCTATTGGCTGCTGCTTTACGACCGGGGACGCATCGCGCTGCATGACGGCGACACGGCCGGGGCCATCCGGCTTTATCGACAAGCCGTGGACGTGATCGAACGCCAACGCTCCACCCTCAGCACCGAGGCCAGCAAGATCGGCTTCGTCGGCGACAAGCAGGCGGTCTACGGCAGCCTGATCGGTCTGTTGATCGACGCGGGCCACCACGAAGAAGCCTTCGCCTACGCCGAACGCGGCAAGGCCCGCGCATTGGTCGACATGCTGGCTGAGCGCGGCCAGTTCGCCAGCCGCGACATGGATCCCGCCGACGTCCGCGCCCTGCTGACGGAACTGGAGGATCTGGAGCGCAAGTCCATGTACCAACCCATGTCGGTCGACGTGGCGGACGCGCAGAGCCGCTCCCGCTCGCTGAGTTCGGTGCGCGAACGCCTGCTGGCGGGCGCGCCGCACCTGGCGTCTCTGGTGACCGTGTCGGCGGAAGGGGCGGCGGCGGCGCAGGCGCAAATCGCCCCGGACGAGACGTTGGTCGAATACTACCACAAAGGCGGCGACGCGCTGTTCGCCTTCGCCGTGACGCGGGACCGGGTGCGCGCCTGGCGGCTGGACGGGCGGGGTCTCGACGAGGCCGTGCAACGCTTCCGCGCCGCGCTGTCCATGTACCAGAGCGACGCGTGGCGCGAGCATGCGCGGACCCTGTACGACAGGCTGCTGGCGCCGATGGACGGGATGCTGGACAAGCCCAACCTGATCGTGGTGCCGCACGGCGGTCTCCACTACCTGCCGTTCGCGGCGCTGGTGTCGGGGTCGGGCGCCGTGATCGACCGCTACGCGCTGCGCGTGCTGCCGAGCGCCAGCGTGCTGGGGTTCCTGACGGGACGCGGCGCGGCGGGCCATGAACTGTTGGTGCTGGGCAACCCGGACCTGGGCGATCCGCGCTGGAACCTGCCCGGCGCGGAGGCCGAGGCCCGCGCCATCGCCAGGGCGTGGCCGGATTCCCTGGTGGTGCTGCGCAAGGGCGCCACGGAATCGGTGATCAAAAAGGCGGGCGGACAATTCCGCTTCATCCACTTGGCCAGCCACGGCCAGTTCAGCGCCGACGATCCGTTGGCGTCCAAGATGTTGCTGGCCCCGGACGACGCCAACGACGGGGAACTGACGGTGGCGGAAATCTACGATCTGGACCTGCGGGCCGACCTGGTGACGCTCAGCGCGTGCGAAACCGGCATGGGCAAGGTGGCCAACGGCGACGACGTGGTGGGGCTGACGCGGGGGTTCCTGTATGCCGGGGCGCGTTCGGTCGTCGCCAGTCTGGGGCCGGTTGCGGACGAACCGACCAAACTGTTGATGACGCGGTTCTATGACAACCTCAAACGCATGGACAAGCGCGCGGCGCTCCGCGCGGCGCAGTTGGACGCCCGCAAGGTCTACCCGCATCCCTACTTCTGGGCGGCCTTCCAGGTGACGGGTGGCATCTAAATTGCCAAGCGGGGGGCGGCCTGTTAACAATCCTCCTGGACGGGAGAGCCAGGAGGAACGCACATGATGAACTACACCGTGATCGGCGCGGGTTTCGGCGGGCTGACGGCGCTGGAAGCGTTGCGCAAGCTGGACCCCGATGCGCATTTGACCTTGATCGCGCCGAAGCCGGAGTTCGTCTATTTCCCGAGCCTCATCTGGGTGCCCACGAGGCTCCGCAAGGCGGACGATCTGGTGTTGCCGTTGGACCATTTTCTCGATGGACTGCGCGTGGACTTCCAGCAGGCCGCCGCCAGCGGGCTCAAGGACGGCGGGCGCACCGTGATCACCGATAAGGGCGAATTCGCCAACGACGGGCTGATCATCGCATCCGGCGGGCGCTTCATCCGCAAGCTTCCGGGCATCGAAAACGCCATCGTACCGTGTTCCGGTGCCAAGGAGGCGCAACAAATCCACGACCGCCTGCACGAGATGATCGCGGCCGGCGGCGGGACCATCGCCATGGGCTTCGGCGGCAATCCCGTTGAGCCCAGCGGCGTGCGCGGCGGGCCGATGTTCGAATTCCTGTTCGGCATCGACACCTATCTGCGCAAGCAGGGGGTGCGCGACTCATTCAGGCTGGTGTTCTTTTCCCCCGCGCCCAAGCCCGGCATCCGCATGGGCGAGAAGGCCGTGGACCGGCTGATGGCGGAAATGAAGACGCGCGGGATCGAAACCCACCTCGGCCACAAGAGGAAGGGTTTCGAGCCGGCCAAGGTCAAGACCGAGGGCGGCGAGTTCGACGCCGACATGATCCTGTTCATGCCGGGACTCACCGGCCCCGCATGGGTGCAGGAGGCGGGCCTGCCCCTGTCGCCCGGCGGCATGGTGCAGGCGGACATGACGTGCCGCGTCCAGGGCTGGGACAAGACCTACGTGGTGGGCGATTCCGGGTCCTACGCCGGCGGTCCGGACTGGATGCCCAAACAGGCGCACATGGCGGACCTCCAGGCCCGCGCGGCGGCCAAAAACCTGATCGCCGAATGTGAAGGCCGCCCCGCGAACGAGACCTTCCGCGTCGAGCTGATCTGCATCGTCGACACCATGGATTCCGGAACCATGGTCTACCGCGATCTCAAGCGCAACGTGCTGTTTCCCAGGTCGGTGCTGGGGCATTGGTCGAAGCGGCTGTTCGAACGCCACTATCTCAGCGAATTCAAGTGAGGGCGCCGTGGACATCCAACACGCCACAATCCTGATCGTGGACGACGACGCGTTCCTGCGCGCCATGTTGGAACGCCTGTTGGGGCAGTTGAAGGCGCGCGCCGTGGTCTCGGCCGAAACCGGCGAACGGGCGCTGGAGCTGCTGGAAACCCATCCCGACACCATCGATCTGATGATCTGCGACATCGAAATGCCGGGGATGACCGGGTTCGAGCTGGCGCGCAAGGTCCGTTACGGCGTGGTGGAGCGTTACCGCCACCCGCCGATCCTGATGCTG
>JADGBG010000007.1:0-37966 GCA_015231605.1 Alphaproteobacteria bacterium
GACGCGCAGCAACCCCAGCCGCCGGCTCCGCCGCCCCCAGCGCCTCAACCGCCACGCATGCCCCCGCTGGGCAGCACGCCGCCCGCGACGCCGCCATCCATGCACAAAACGCCGCCCAAGGGTGTCGTGCTCAACGGTCAAAACCTGACCGCCGAGGAATTGCAGACAACCAACGCCGCCTCGCAAAACGACCTGTTGAGCGCCCTTCTCGGGAAAAAATAGCGTTCACGCCGGGACATCAACGGCCCGCGACCACTTGGTTGCGGCCTTCCGGCTTGGCTTGGCATCGCATCGATCCCCGTAGCCAGCCTGGCGCAGGGTCATGAGGATTTCTCCACCACCGCAGTCCCCGTGACATCGAAGACCACCTCGCGTCCCGAGAGCGACACCCGGACCCGGCAATTATCGGGGCATTCGGCGTGCACGATCTTCATGGCGAGCGGATTTTCGATCTGACGCTCCACTTCGCGGCGCAATGGGCGCGCGCCATAGACCGGGTCGAAGCCGTCCTCGGCCAATTTTTCGATGACCGCGCCGTCGACGTCGAGAACCACGCCCCGCCCCATCATCCGTTCGGCCAACTCGTCGACGAACATGGAGGCGATGGTGCGCACGTGCTCGCGCTCCAGGTAATGAAACACGATGATGTCATCCAGCCTGTTGAGAAATTCGGGTTTGAAGAATTTCTTCACCTCGTGCATCACCAGGCTTTGCGCCTCTTCGTAGTCCGGCGTCTCGGACGTGATGAAGCCGATGGGCCGCTTGTCGGGCGATAAGGTTTCGGTCCCCAAATTCGACGTGCCGATCAGGATGGTGTTGCGAAACGACACCGTTCGGCCCTGGGCGTCGGTAAGGCGTCCCTCGTCGAGGATTTGCAACAGCATGTTGAAAACATCCGGATGGGCCTTTTCGACCTCGTCCAGCAGCACCACGGTGTAGGGCGAGCGGCGCACCCGTTCGGTCAATTGGCCGCCTTCGCCGTAACCGATGTAACCGGGCGGCGCGCCGATCAGCTTGGAAACCTCGTGGCGTTCCATGTATTCCGACATGTCGATGCGCACGATACGGGTTTCATCGTCCAGCAGGAACGCGGCCAGGGCCTTTGCCAGTTCGGTCTTGCCCACGCCCGTCGGCCCCAGGAACAGGAACGAGCCGATCGGCCGCTTGGCGGACGTGATCCCCGCGCGGTTGCGGCGGATGGCGTTGGCGACGGCGGTGACGGCGTTTTCCTGGCCGACGATGCGTTTGTGCAGTTCGTCTTCCATGCGCGCCAGCTTTTCGGATTCCGTTTCCACCATGCGCGCGACCGGAATGCCGGTCCACTTCGCCACCACCTCGGCGATGTCCTGGGCGGTGACCACGGCCTCTTCCTCGCCCCGATCCCCCCGCCAACGGGCGCGGGCGCCCCGGATTTTTTCGTCCAGTTGCAGGATCTCCATTTGCAGCCGTGCGGCTTCTTCGAAGTTCTGAACGTTGAAGGCCTCGGTCTTTTCCCGGTTGAGTTTTTGATGCAGCCGTTCCAGACGGCCCACGTCATGAGGAATGGAACTGACCCGCAGGTGCTTGCGCGATCCCGCCTCGTCGATCAGGTCGACGGCCTTGTCGGGCAGCTTGCGGTCGCTCAGGTAGCGTTCCGAGAGCCGCGCCGCCGCATCGAAGGCTTCAGACAGGTATTTGATTTTATGATGTTTTTCATAGCGAGGCGCGATGCCCTTGAGAATCTCGATGGTGTCGTCCAGGCTCGGCTCGCGCACCAATATGGGATGAAACCGGCGTTCCAACGCCTTGTCGGCCTCGACGTACTTGCGGTATTCGTCCAACGTGTCCGCGCCGATCACCTGTAGATCGCCGTGCGCCAGGGCGGCTTTCAAAAGACTGGGCGCGTCGATGCCCCCCGCTCCCGCGCCGGCCCCCACCACGGTGTGCAATTCGTCGATGAACAAAATCACCTGCCCGCGCGCCTCGATCACCGCGTCGCGCACGGATTTGAGCCGTTGTTCGAATTCGCCGCGCATGCTGGCCCCGGCGACGATTTCGCCCATGTCCAGCGATAGGACCTTCTTGTTCAACAGTGTATCCGGCACGTCGGCGTTGACGATGCGTTGCGCAAGGCCTTCGACGATCACGGTCTTGCCCACGCCGGGCTCGCCGATCAGCACGGGATTGTTCTTCTTGCGCCTGGAAAGCGTCTGGATGATCGACTGGATTTCCTCTTCGCGCCCGATCACGGGATCCAGTTCGCCGTTGTGCGCCATTTCGGTCAGGTCCTTGGTGTAGACCTTGAGCGCGTCTTCCTTGGTTTCGGCGTCCTGGGCCTGAAGCGTGCGCCCCGCGCGCAGTTCCTTCAGCGCGTCGCGGGCCTGCCCCTGGGTGACGCCGGTTTCCTTGAGCAACGGCGCGGTCATGCCGGCCTTGTCGTCGAACATGGCGATCAGCAACGTGCCGGTGCCGATGAACGCGTCGCCCAACGCCTTGGCCTCGGCCAGGGCGGTCTTGAACAGGTCCTCGACCTCCTGGGCCATGACGATCTGGGCGTTTTTCACCGGCGGGGTGGACTGGTGGCGCTGCTGGATCTTGCCGATCAACAGGCCGATGGCGTCATCGGGGTCCGGCAGCAGCTTTTCGAAGATCCTGTAGGCTTCGGTGTCGGGCTGGGACAGCAACGCCATCAACAGGAAATCGGACGTGAGCACGTTCTGGCGCATGCCCGCCAGAACGCTCACGGCCGTTTCGATGGTCTCCACGACTTTCTGGGTGCTTTGCTGAACGTATTTTCGGAACATCGCGGACCTCGCACGCGGTTTCCGTGTCACATCCTATCATAAAACGGATTCGGGTGGTATTGAAGCGTTTCACAATCCGTCCAGGGTCGCCGCCAGGTCACCACCGGCGGCGATGGCGATTTTGGCTTCGATCAACCGCACCTGACCGGCCGCGCGCGCCAAGGCGACTTCCGCCGCCGTCATGGCGCGCATGAAATCGCCGATGGGAACCGTCCGGTCGGCGTCGTAGCGGTCCTGGGCATCCAACAGATTCAGGCGCTCCTCACCCCAAGCCGCCTTGGCCGTCTGCAAGGCCGCCCACGCGGCATCCCGCTCGGCCGACAGCGCGGGGGGCGTCCCGGCGGGCGCGTCCGGAAAGGTTTCCGGGGCCTCGGGCGCGACGGCCAGGGCGTCGGCGAAGGGAATGCCGGTCATGGCCTTCAACTTGGCGCGAAGCTGCTGGTTTTCGCCAATGACGCCGTCGCGTTCCGCCGCCACCGCCATCGCTTGATTTTCCAGCTCGGCCATAACGTCGGGGTTCGATCCGGCCTCGCGGGCGTTCATGATGGCGAACATGGAACCGGTACGGCGTTCGTCCATGTGTTGGACTTCCAGTTCCGAGGCATGAAGCGCGTAATAGACCGTCAGCGCGTCGAGCACGGATTGCGGGGCCGCGCCGGACATGGCGCGGGCGAGTTCCGCGTCGGTCTTTGGCGATTGCGCCTGGGCGCCACCGGCGAACAGCGCGGCCAAGGCCAATGAGGTCACGGCGTAGATCCGGATCATCCAAAATGATTTCAACATATTACAGCCCTCACTTTCCAGCGCGCACGAAATCCAGGAAGGTCGTGCCGTCCGCATAGGCGGCGGTGGCGACGTACCGACCGGCGGCCATGAACACGCCCGGTTCCTGGTATCCGGTCAGACGCAGGACATCCTTGCCGTCCTTGTCGAAATACACGAACAACGGCGTCGCGCGGGCGCGCATCGCGTTGGCGTATTCCTTTTCCGTGGTGGCTTCGCCGCCATGGGACACTACGTCCAGGTCGCCCTTGATGTTCAGCTCCAGCATCACGAACGACGGCGTATACAGCGCCCCCACATCGGGGTTGGGAAAGACGCGCTTGTGCATCTTGGCGCAATACGGACAACCGTTCTGCCCGAACATGACGAACAGGGTTTTGCCATCCTCGGCCGCGGCGGCGATTTCAGCGGGCAGGTCGTAATCGATGGGTTCGATAATGAAGTCGACCGCGCGCGCCGGTTGGGCAATCCCCAGCCCGGAGAAAAGAAGGGCCGCCGCCACGACGACGCGACCAATGAAGCTGTTCATGGACATTCTCCCCTTGTCACCGTTCCCCACGAACGGAATGCCTAGCCGGCACGGCCCTGAAATTCGAACCCGGCGGCCTCGACGGCACGTCGCACCTGGACGTCGTCGGCGCCGCTCACGGTGACGGTCTTGGCGGCCAGATCGACCTGGACCTCCGCGCCGGCGGACGCCTCCTTGATGGCGTTGGTGACGGAATTCGCGCATCCGCCACACGACATGCCGATAACTTTGTAAGTCGTGCTCATGACGATCCTCTCGAGTGTTGACGAGTTCCCTATCCTAACGCCCCCCGCGGCCTGCCCGTCAATGGCAATGTTGATCTTTTCCCGGCGCGACACAACATGGTGTATGCTAGTAGATGTATCGCGAGTGAGGATGGTCCCATGTCAGACGTCACGGGCTCATCGCCCGCCTCCATCGCCGCGTCCGTGCAAACTCTGCGTACGCTGTCCACGTCGTCCCCGACCACGGGCGATGGGTACAGGGCGGCCCTGCCCGCGTTCCTGACGGACGGCGTCAGTCCATACGATTACGCCGTCGTCCCCACCGACAAGGCCAGGGCGTTCCTGACCGCCGCCGTATTCATGGGCGACACCATTACGGGCATGCTGCAAGGGCTGGTCAAAGCCGCCGAGGTCGCCGCGTCCTCGCTGACCAAAACGGACGCCAACATCTACGTGGCGTACGGAACCCGCATCAGCGTCGGAAACATTTCCGCGGACATCAAGCGCACCCTGGAGCGCATCGACGAACTGGTGGAAAACAGCGCCGTGGGCGGGGCCAATCTGTTGTCCAGCGCGTCTCCCACCATCTCGTTGCGCACCACCCTGCACGGGGGAGAAATCAAGCTGTCGCCCCAGCCGCTGGACACGGCGGGGCTGAACCTTCAAGGCATGGACCTGCACAAGTCCGGAGGGACGCAGGAGGCGGTCGCCCTGCTGCGCGCCGCCGTGCGGATCGCGGAACAGCGCACCGAAGGACTGCGCCTGTTGGACGGGGCGATCAACGGAACCTCGCCGTTCACCAGCAAGCTCGCGTCCCTACAGGCCACGGGGGCGTCCGAACTCCGGGGGCTGCTGGTGAACCTGTTCGCCTAACCGTGGTATCCGGAGATGGATTGCGTGCTTTTTTGCAGCCGCGAACGCATCACGGCGCTGATGGGAACGACGTGGACGCCGCGCGCGCGGGCCTCGACCATCCAGGTCTTGAGCACTTCGATGGTGGCGTCGCGCGGATGGCCGATGGCGATGGCGTAACCGTGCTTGCGCGCCAACGTTTCCGCCGCGTCCAGTTGCTTGAGCACCTCGTCCGGGTCGTTGACGTTGTCCAGAAACACGTTGCGTTCCAGCGCCGCAAGGCCCAGGTCCCGCGCCACCTTCGGGCCGACGGTCTTGCTCGACGTGCGGCTGTCCAGGAACATCAGGCCGCGCTTTTGGATCTCCTCCAACACCACGCGCATGGCGCGGGCGTCCTCGGTGAAGCGGCTGCCCATGTGGTTGTTGACGCCGACGAATCCGTCGAACCGGTCCATTCCCCAGTTGGCGAGGGTACGCAACTCGCCGTCCGGCATGCTCGACATCAGCACGTTGGGGCCCGGATCGATGGCTCCGTTGCCGGGTTCCATGGACATGTGCAGGAACAACTCGTGCCCGCTTTCGCGCGCCGCGCGGGATTGTTCGGGCAAATCTTCGGCATAGGTCATGAAAGACAGTGTCAACGGTCCCGGCACGTCTTCCCACATGCGCCGGGATCGTGCGCGGTCCACGCCCATGTCGTCGATGACCACGGCGACCATCGGCGCGTCCCCGGCCCCGCTTTCGGCGGGCAAGGCATTGGCCAGCCATGCCGGGTCTTGGGTCCGTTCGACCAGGCCGTCCAAGGTATCATGTTCGATGGCCGCGATTTGCGCGGCATTTGGCAAAGGCGCGGGCTCGTGCACGGTTTCGTGCTCGTGCACCATTTCCTCATAGGCCGGCCGTTCCGGTTCGCCGTGCGCGTTGGGGTCGGCCAGGATCACCCCCCGCTCGTCCGCGGTTTGCTGGATCACCACGGGACCGGACGGCTTCGCCGCGCCGCGCCCATGGCCGAACAGCGTTTCCGCGCCCCAATAGCCGACGCCCATGGCGAGACCCAGCACGGCGCCGAACGCCAGCACCCCGGCCACGGGAAAGCCCCCCGCACTGCCCCACACATGCCAGCCCAAACGACGGCGCGCCTCGTGCTTGGCGGCGGTGCGCTTGGCGTGCGTGCGGGAATGATCACTCTTTCGTGACATGAAGGGCCTTCCTTGGGCGGGCGGGACTCGGTTTTTTAGAATTCACGGGAATGGGAACGCCGTCAACGCCATCGGTTGCGGTCGAGGATAACAAGAAGACATGAACGATTTATTGGTTTGGTCGGTCGCGTTCGAAACCGGAAACCCGATGGTTGACCACGAACACAAAGCCCTGCTCCAACTCCCCCACCTCGGGATGCGGGCCGCCGTTCACGGACAGAAACGTCAGCGCCGGACGCCCGCGCGGCCCTTCCAGCGTTTCAACAGCAACGAGTTGGTCACCACCGACACGCTGCTCATGGCCATGGCCGCGCCGGCCACGGCGGGGCTCAGAACGCCGCCCGCCGCGAGCGGCAGCGCGATCAGGTTGTAGATAAAGGCCCAAAACAGGTTCTGGCGGATCTTCGCCACCGTGGCGCGCGACACGTCCAGGGCGTCGGCCACCAGTTCCGGCTGGCCGCGCATCAGGGTGATGCCCGCCGTCTGCATCGCCACGTCCGCGCCCGCGCCCATGGCGATGCCGATGTCCGCCTTGGCCAATGCCGGGGCGTCGTTGACGCCGTCGCCCACCATGGCGACCACATGGCCACGGCCTTGCAAGCGCTCGACCTCGGCCAGCTTCCCTTCGGGCAGGACTTCCGCCAACACGTCCTCCACCCCCAGGCGCTTGGCCAGGGCGTTCGCGGTGCGGGTATTGTCGCCCGTCAGAATGACGGTTTGCAGCTTCATCGCCTTGAGCCCGTCGATCGCCGCCCTGGCGGTGGGCTTTTCCACGTCGCCGATGGCGATGAAGCCCAGAAGCGTGCGATCCTTCGCCACCCATACGACGCTGGCCCCGGACGTTTCATGGATCTGCGCCGTGGCCTCGTAAGCGTCGGTGTTGATGTCGGCTTCGAGACGCATCATCAAACGATTGCCGATCATCACCCGCGCGCCGTCCACGACGCCGCGCACGCCCTTGCCGGTCAGGGCCTGGAACTCGGTCACGGGGGACGGGGCCAGGCCTTCCTCGGCGGCGCGCTTCAACACGGCCTTGGCCAGGATGTGTTCGCTGCCTTGTTGGACACTGGCGGCGAGCGCCAGGATCTCATGGCCGTCGGCGATGTCCTCGATGGCGTAGACGTCCACCACCCGGGGACGCCCCTCGGTCAGGGTGCCGGTCTTGTCGAAGATCACGGTGTCGACGGCGCGGGCGCGCTCCAGGGCGGCCGCGTCCTTGATCAGGATGCCGTGGCGCGCCGCCACGCCGGTGCCGACCATGATCGCGGTCGGCGTGGCGAGCCCGAGCGCGCACGGACAGGCGATCACCAGCACGGTCACGGCGTTGATCAGTCCCACTTCCCATCCCGCGCCGGCCAGCCACCAGCCGCCCCAGGTCGCCAGCGCGATCAACACCACCACCGGCACGAACACGGCCGCGATGCGATCCACCAGCCGCTGCACCGGGGCCTTGGAGGCCTGGGCGTCCCGGATCATGCGGATGATCCCGGCCAGCGTGCTGTCCTGGCCCGCGCGGGTGACGCGCACCTTGACGAAACCGCCGCCGTTGATGGCCCCGCCCGTCACCTCACCGTCCACGTCCTTGGAAACCGGCAGACTTTCGCCCGTCAGCAGGCTTTCATCCATCTGGGTCCGCCCCTCGACCACCACGCCGTCGGCGGCGGCGCGCTCGCCCGGGCGAATGGCGATCACGTCGCCTGACTTCAGGGCGCCGGCCGGAATTTCCACCTCGGAACCGTCCGCCGTCACCACGCGCGCGACGTCAGGGCGCAGTTTCATCAGCGCGCGGATCGCCCCGGTGGTGCCCCGCTTGGCCCGGCTTTCCAAAAACCGGCCGAACAGGATCAGGGTGACCACCGTGGCCGCGGCCTCGAAATACAAATGGCCGCCGTCGAACATGACCACGCGCCATGCGCTCAAGCCCCAGGCCGACACCGTGCCCAGCACCACCAACAGGTCCATGTTTCCACTGCCGGCCAGCAAGGCCCGGAACGCCGGACCGTAGAACCGCGCCCCTGCGACGAATTGCACCGCGCTGGCGAGCAGCAACTGCCCCACCGGCCCCGGCGTCCAGCCCAGGTCGATCCCCGTCATAGCGATGGCCATGTGCCGCCACAAGGGAATGGTGAACGCCACGGCGAACAGCAGATTCACCAAGTCCGCGTTGAGCCGCGCGCGATCCTTTTCGTCCTCAAGCGCGCCGAATTCCTGGGTGTTGTCGAGAACAGTGGCCTTGAAGCCGGCCCGTTCCACCGCACGCACCAGATCGGCCGCCCCCGCGACGCCGGTCGTGACGCTGGCGGTCTCGCTGGCCAGGTTGACACGGGCGGCCGTGACGCCGGGAACCTTGGTCAGCGCCGTTTCCACCCGCGCCGAACACGACGCGCAGGTCATGCCGCCGATGGTCAGGGCGATGGTGCGTTGCGGAACCGTGAAACCGGTCTTTTCGATGGCGGCCTTGATGGCGGCGGCGTCCAGCTTGGTCCCATCGAACGTAACGTCCGCCGTTTCCGCCGCCAGATTGACGACGGCGCCGTCCACGCCTTCGATCTTCGCCAATTGGCGTTCGATCCGGGCGGAACACGACGCGCAGGTCATGCCTTCGACCGGCAAGGTGATGCGCGTGAGGATCGCTGCGGACGTCTGAACCATGGGGTGCGTTTTCCTGGCAATGGGCGCGGCCCCTGTTTTGCTTGACGGGACGACGCCGGGGGGGGCATTCTTGGCCCGGACTCTAGGTTCTTTCCCCTGGAAAATACAAGCCTCATATGCTCATCACCTTGCCGTTTATCAAGGCCCAACCATGTTCCTGCTCATCGACAACTACGACAGCTTCACCTACAACCTGTTGCATTTCCTGGGCGAAATGGGCGCGGAGGTGAAGGTCGTTCGCAACGACGCCATCAGCGCCGAAGACGCCGTCTTCGGCGGCTACGAGGGCATCGTGCTGTCCCCCGGACCGTGCGATCCGGACCAAGCGGGGATTTGTCTCGACGTGGTGGGCAAGGCCCCCGACGACCTGCCCATCTTCGGCGTATGCCTGGGCCATCAGACCATCGGCCAGCATTTCGGCGGTCGCGTCGTGCGCAGCCCCGAGCCCATGCACGGCAAGGTATCCGAGATCACCCACACCGGCCGCGGCGTGTTCCGGGGCATTCCGTCCCCCATCACATGCACCCGCTATCATTCGCTGATGGTGGCGCGCGAAGGCCTGCCCGACTGCCTGGAAATCACCGCCGAAAGCGCCGACGGCGTGATTCAGGGCCTGATGCACAAGACCCGGCCGGTTTTCGGCGTGCAGTTCCATCCCGAAAGCATCGCGTCCCAGCACGGCCACGACATCATCAGGAACTTCATCGATATCGCCAGAAACAGAAAGATCGCCGCATGAACGACACGCCCACCGCCCTCAAACCCATCCTCAACCAAGTCGCCGACGGCAAGGCGCTGTCCCAGGCGGAGGCCGAAAACGCCTTCAACATCATCATGTCCGGCGACGCCACCACGGCGCAGATCGCGGGCTTTTTGATGGCGTTGCGCGTGCGCGGCGAGACGGTGGACGAGATCACCGGCGCGGTGAAGACCATGCGCGACAAGATGACCCGCATCGAAGCGCCGCATGACGCCATCGACATCGTCGGCACGGGCGGCGACGCGTCGGGCACGTACAACATTTCCACCGGCGCCGCCATCGTCACGGCGGCCTGCGGCGTGCCGGTCGCCAAACACGGCAACCGCGCGCTTTCCAGCAAGTCGGGCACGGCGGACGTGCTGGGCGCGCTGGGCGTCAAGCTGGACTGCGACATGGAACTGGTGAAGCGCGCCATCTGGGAAGCCAAGATCGGCTTCCTGCTGGCGCCCCGCCATCATGCCGCCATGCGCTTCGTCATGCCCGCGCGCATCGAAATGGGCGTGCGCACCATTTTCAACCTGTTGGGACCGCTGTCCAACCCCGCGGGCGTCAAGCGCCAGCTGACCGGCGCGTTCTCGCGCGCGTGGATCGAACCGATGGCCAGGACGCTGGGCAACCTGGGCACGGACATGGCGTGGGTGGTGCACGGCTCCGACGGGCTCGACGAAATCACCACCACCGGCCCCACCTACGTGGCGCAGATCAAGGACGGCCAGCTCACCACCTTCGACATCACGCCCGAGGACGCGGGCCTGCCGTTCGCCAAGCCAGAAGACCTGAAGGGCGGCACGCCGGAACACAACGCCGACGCCATGCGCGCCATGCTGACGGGCGCGCCGGGCGCGTTCCGCGATTGCGTGGTGTTGAACAGCGCCGCCGCGCTGCTGGTGGCGGGCAAGGTCGGCGACCTCAAGGAAGGCGCGGCCACGGCCAAGGCCGCCATCGACGGCGGACACGCGCTCGATACCCTGGAACAGTTGATCAACATCACCAATTTCGACGGCGACGCCGTGCTGACCGACGAAGTGGGCGGCTGATGGACATCCTCGACGAAATCAACGCCTACAAACGCAGCGTGATCTCGGCCGCCAAGGCCAAAAAGTCGCTGGCCGACGTCGAAAACCTTGCGCTCCAGGCCCCGGGAACGCGGGGCTTCATCAAATCCCTGAAAAAGGCCGTCTCCGAGGGCCGCTATGGCCTCATCGCGGAAATCAAGAAAGCCTCGCCGTCCAAGGGGCTGATCCGGGCCGATTTCAATCCGCCCGCCCTCGCCCGCGCCTATCAGAAAGGCGGGGCGTCGTGCCTGTCGGTACTGACCGACGAAAAATATTTCCAGGGCGCGGACGCATATCTGGTGGCGGCGCGGAACGCGGTCTCCCTGCCCGTTCTGCGCAAGGATTTCATGCTGGATCCCTACCAGGTGATCGAGGCGCGCGCGCTGGGCGCGGACTGCATCTTGCTGATCATGGCGTCGCTTTCCGACGATCAGGCGGCGGAACTGGAAGCCACCGCCCGCGAATTCGACATGGACGTTCTGGTGGAGGTCCACGACGCCCCGGAAATGACCCGCGCGCTGAAGCTCAAGACCGAGCTCATCGGCGTCAACAACCGCAACCTCAAAACCATGAAGACCGACATCGCCACCACCGAGGCGCTGGCCGGAATGGTCGACGCCGGACGCATGCTGGTGTCGGAAAGCGGGCTGAATTCCGCCGCCGACCTGGCGCGCATGGCCAAGGCCGGGGCGCAATGCTTCCTGATCGGCGAAAGCCTGATGCGCCAAGACGACGTCGAGGCCGCCACCCGCGCGATCCTGGAAAAGCCCCATGACTGACTTCACCCACATCGACGCCGACGGCAACGCCCGCATGGTCGACGTCGGCGCCAAGGCCGAGACGGAACGCACCGCCACGGCCAAGGGTTCCGTCCTGATGGCCCCGGAAACGCTGACCAAGATCCAAGAGCGCGGTTTCAAGAAAGGCGACGTGCTGTCGGTGGCGCAGCTGGCGGGCATCATGGGGGCCAAACGCACGCCGGACCTCATTCCGCTGTGCCATCCCTTGATGCTGACCAGCGTGAAGGTGGAGTTGTCTTGTGATCCGGCGCGCAACGCCGTGGACATCGAGGCCACCTGCAAGCTCGCCGGCAAGACCGGGGTGGAGATGGAGGCGCTCACCGCCGTGTCCGTCGCCGCGCTCACCGTCTATGACATGTGCAAGGCGGTGGACAAGGCCATGCGCATCACCGACGTGCGCCTCACCCACAAGGCCGGCGGCAAGTCCGGCGAATTCAAGGCAGACTAGGAAGTCCCCATGATCCCCTTTGCCGAAGCGCTCGACACCGTTTTGTCCGGAATGAAGACCGTGTGTTCGGAACAGGTGGCGTTGCCCGACGCCTTGGGCCGGGTGTTGGCGCGCGACGTCTTGGCGCGCATCACCCAGCCGTGGGCGGACGTGTCGTCGATGGACGGCTATGCGCTCAAGGCCGGGGACATCGCGGAGTGCCCGGTCACGCTGGAAGTGGTGGGCGAAAGCGCCGCGGGCGGGTGTTATGACGGCGAGCTGACGACCGGTCAGGCGGTGCGCATCTTCACCGGCGCGCCCGTGCCCAAGGGCGCGGACTGCGTGGTGATGCAGGAAAACACGTTGCGCGGCGACTTGACCGTGGAAATCCAGAAATCCGCGCCCGAAGGCAATTTCATCCGCCGCGCGGGTCAGGACTTCAAAAACGGCGAAGGTCTTCTCAAGGCCGGGCGCATCCTGACGGCGCGCGACCTGGGGCTGGCGGCGGCGGCCAACGTGCCGTGGCTGATGGTGCGCCGGAAACCCCGCGTCGCGGTGATCGCCACCGGCGACGAGGTCGTGATGCCCGGCGACGGGCTGGGCGCAAACCAGATCCTGTCGTCCAATTCGGTGATGCTGGTGGCGTTCCTCAAGGCCGCCGGGGCCGAGCCGATGGATTTGGGCATCGCGCGCGACGACCACATTTCCCTCAAACGGATCATGGATTCCGCGCCCCAGGCCGACCTGGTGGTCACCATCGGCGGGGCCAGCGTGGGCGATTACGACCTGGTGAACCAGGTGCTGAACGAACAAGGCGTGGACCTGGGCTTCTACAAGGTCGCCATGCGCCCCGGAAAGCCGTTGATTTTCGGCACGCTGAACGGCACGCCGGTATTGGGCCTGCCCGGCAACCCGGTGTCCGCGGGGGTGACCGGTGCGCTGTTCATCCGCCCCGCCATCGACGCCATGCTGGGCCTGCCCCGCGACGAGGGCCCGCTGATGACCGCCATTCTGGGCGTCGGGCTCAAGGAAAACGACGAACGCCAGGACTACCTGCGCGCGACGCTGACCACCGACGAGGACGGCAACCGCGTCGCCATGCCGTTTCCCAAGCAGGACAGCGCGCTCCTCGCCCGCTTCGCCGAGGCCGACTGTCTGGTGATCCGCCCGCCCCACGCCCCCGCCGCCATGTTCGGGGATAAGGTGCAGATCATCCTCCTGCGTCAGGGGCGAATGTCTCTTTAGAGTATCCGTGCGTCAAATATGACGCACGATGCCCTAAAGAATTTTGTTTGCCCTCGCCGGGCGCCGCCTCCGGCGGCTTGGCCGCTCGCTCAATGCTCACTGTAGCGGCGCGCCTCTTCACCCCCGTTTTCCATCCTTAAACCGCCCTGCTTTTTTGATTAGGGCGGTGTTTTTCAGGAATTGATCGAAATCCGCCGCATGTTCCGCGCAGAAAAATTCACCCGTACCCGTTGAAATTCCTCATATTAAACGAGAACCCGCGCGAACGGGGCGGCCTCGAAGATTTCTTCAAATGTCGGAAAACCCTGCTTTTCATCAAATTTTCGGATATTTCGTCTATAATTTTGCTCAAAAATGCCAGTTTTCTAAAAAACGGCATACGAACGGCAACCACTCAAAAAAATAGGCGTTATTGTTTGATCTCAATTTTCGGCACGGTCTCGATCATCGAGGTATTCAGAAGCAGCAGTTCGTTTTGCGATAGGTTCCGGCCCTTGTAGAAGATGATCTTCGCCTTGACCCGGCGTTCGGCGTCCTTGCGCGCCGCCGGTGGAAAGTCGTAGGTGCATTTGAGGTATCCGACCTCGAATTCCTCGTATTTGGGCGGGTATTCGAATCGGACCTGCGCCACGCGTTCGTCCTTCACGACCCAGTCCTTGGCCTGGATGATGGTGATCTCCCCGATGTCCTTGGTGAGATGCGCGGCCGCCGCCATGCAGTGGCGAACCTCAAGATCCTCGGCGTTCTTGGACGTTTCACCACCGCACGAACCCAGGAAAAACAAGGCCATGACGACCGGTATGACCATGTGCGTTTTCATCCTTCCATTATGCCCCTCCCCTTGGTCCGTTCCAAGTCTTGAGCTTGTCTTCGTTCGGAACGCTTGACAGACGCGCGGAACCAAAATAGAACATCCATATGGTGTTTTTGTTTTGTTCCACGCACGACATCTGGAATGAAACGACCGCCAAAGAAAATGACGACGGCCAGTGAGGATGCGACGAGGTGACGCCATGTTGACCAAGAAACAATACGATCTTCTGCTTTTGATCGACAAACGTATTCGCGACACCGGCGTCCCTCCATCGTTCGAGGAAATGAAGGAAGCCGTCGGCCTGAAATCCAAGTCCGGCATCCACCGCCTGATCAGCGGGTTGGAGGAACGCGGCTTCATCCGCCGCCTGCCTCACCGCGCCCGCGCGCTGGAAGTCCTCAAGATGCCGGAAAACATCGAACGCGTTCGCACACAGGCCGCGCCGCCCGCTCCTCCCCCGAGCCAGGCCCCGGCCAACGTCATCCGCGGATCGTTCGGATCCAAGCCGACCCACGCGGTCAGCACTCCGGACCACGCGGTGGAACTGCCGATGCTGGGCCGCATCGCCGCCGGCACCCCGATCGAGGCGATCTCCGATCCGTCGTCCTACATCGACGTGCCGCTGGGCCTGCTCGGCACGGGCGAGCACTATTGCCTGGAAATCGACGGGGATTCCATGATCGACGCGGGGATTTTGGACGGCGACACGGTGATCATCCAGAAGACCGACCGCGCGGACAACGGCGCCATCGTCGTGGCCTTGGTGGACAACGAGGAAGCGACGCTCAAATACCTGCACAAAAAGGGCGACAAGGTGGCCCTGGAACCCGCCAACAAGGCCTACGAAACCCGCATCTTCGGCCCCGACCGGGTGCGGGTGCAGGGACGGCTCGTGGGCCTGCTGCGCAAATACTGAGTCCTGCGGGGCGGAGGGCCGTAGACGGGCTTTTCTGCTTTGTTCTTTATTTTTCCGCCGGTTGCTCTGGCTTTTTCTTGGGGCGGTTAAGGTAAGGCGCCAGCCCGTCGTCGAGCATTTCGGACTTGGCGATGAGGCTGCGGACATCCTTTGCCGCGGAGCCCAATTTCAACATTTCCTGTAGCTTGGCGACGACGCCGCGAATGACCAGGACGCCCATCGGCTGGCTCAATTCCACCTCGATGAATTCGCGTCCCAAGCGATCCCACAGTCCGTGCAGCATGCTGACGCGCATTTCGAAGTCGATCGGGGACATCGCCTCGATGGCTTCGGATCCGAGGAACGGCAGGTAGCGACGGATGGCCTCGATTTCCTGATTGCTCCATTTTCCCACTTCCTCGACCACGGACGGGGTGGCGCCGAGCAGCAATTGAAAATCCTTGCCCATGGCGTCCTTCACCTGGGAGATGCGGGTCACGTATTTCTTTTTCTTGCCTTCGGGGTCGGCCTTGTCCTCGATTTCCTTCATGGCCCAGGTCCCGAAGGCGCGGAACACGGCGGGATCCCTGACCGACAGGATTTCCGGTCCGAGCGCGGTGATCTTGGCGCTGTGATCCAACCCCTCGACCACGGCC
The DNA here is from genome assembly GCA_015231605.1 of Alphaproteobacteria bacterium. Classification (GTDB taxonomy): domain Bacteria; phylum Pseudomonadota; class Alphaproteobacteria; order Rhodospirillales; family Magnetovibrionaceae; genus JADGBG01. The sequence continues at coordinate 15,675 of JADGBG010000007.1, forward strand.
TGGAGGAATTCGGGTGACAGATTGACGATTTCCGGAAAACTGTTGCCGAGCGCGACGCGCAACGGGCGCAGGAACGTCACCGGCTGGCAGGCATGCAGGGTGTCGAGGAACGCCTTGTCTTTTTTCAGCAACGAGTCCAGGCGGCCCCGCAGTCCCTTGTGCAGCTCCAGGATGGACAGCGGATCGAATCGGATCAGTTGGCGCACCTTGGACAGATCGGACGCCTTGCGCACCTTCATGGCGCGCAGCTCTTCGTCGACGCGCTTTTCCTTTTGCGGCGGGGCGTCGGCCATGATGTGTTCCAAGGCTTTCTGGATGAAGTGGTCCTTGGCTTCATCGACGCTCATGCCGCAGCACCCGACGGAACCGCGGGTCACGGCCTTGCCGGCGGCGTCCTTGAATTCGATGAGTTTTTCACGAACGGCGATGTCAAAAAGCGTCAACCCCCATTCGATGGCGGCGTCGTCCTGTTCAATTTCGGACAACGACCGCCCCCTCAGGCGCGGCTTGATGGTTTTGTTCGATTTGGCGTACAGCCCTTCCAACTTGACCAGCAGGGGCAGGATCAGCGTGTCAACGGTGCGCCGCAACCGGATTTTTTGCAGAAAAGCGACCTTGTTCCAAAGCGCGGGGATCTCCCACGGGCGCGCGCCCGTGGAAGGCGTGATGACCACACTTTTGCGCTTTCCGGCCATGTCTGCGTCCCACCAATCGTCCTTGGCCTTCCCGGTTGCGGGTAACCTAGCACCCTAATCGCCCGCAGGTCCAGCGGTGGCGGAGCCAAATTATCGGGATCGCCCCGCCACCCACGGGCGCAGGCCCCGATCCTGGGCCACGGTTTCCACGCGCACCCCGCCGCCGGGTCCGAACCACAGCGCATGGGTTCCCCATCGGCGCAGATCGTCCGCGCCGATGAAGAGCGGCGCGGCGCACCCCTGAACATCCTTCGCCATGGCCTCGCCCGCCACCACCACGTCGGCGGTCGAACAGTCCTCGTCCAGGGCCTCCAGCGCCGTGGCGAAGGCCACCGCCCGACCCGCACCGCGCCACACGCACCCCAAGGCGTCGCAGCGCACGCCGTCCCGACCCGCGTCGAGCGCCCAACGCTCCCCCGCGCCGCCCTGCCCGGCGCGGCGCAGCCACACGTCGCGTTCGAACCTGCCGGATTGCAGCGTGGAAAAGACGTACCGCCCGTCCGCCCCGCGCACGGCGGCAAGCCTGCCGCCATCGTGCACCAGCACGTCGGGCGGCGTCACGGTCCAGGCGCTGGCGAGTCCCAACGCGGCCATCGGCGCCCCCCACGCCCGGAGCCCGCCGCGCCACAACGCCGCCCACACGCCGCCGAACGCCACAAGCGACAAGCCCCACGCCGGAAAGGCCGCCACCATGCCCACCGCGCCCGGCCAAGACGACACGGCCCGCGCCGTCGCCAAAACCACGTCGACCCCCCATCCCATGGGCGCCAGGGCCACCCCTTCCACCCCCAGCGGCATCAGGGCGTAGGCCAAAACCGCCCACGGCATGATCCACAAGGCCGTCACCGGCACCGCCACCATGTTGGCCGCCAGACCATAAAGCGCCACGGAATTGAAATGATGCGCCGCGAACACGCCCGTCGCCACCCCCGCCACCGCCGTGGTCAACGCCACGCCGAGGACGTAACGGGCAAGCCTTGCCCCCCACCCGTCGCCCCGCGCGGCAAGCCAGCCCCGCGCGCGCAAAGCCTCATACACCGCGACCAACGCCACAACGGCGGCGAACGACATCTGGAAGCTGGCCCCCAGCAGGCTTTCCGGCGACACCACCAAGATCGCCACCGCCGCCCACGCCACCAAGCGCATGGAAATGGCCTGGCGGTCCGCGACCACGGCCGTCAGCACCAACGCCGCCATCAAAAACGCGCGCTGGGTGGGCACCGTCGCGCCCGCCGCCAGGGCGTAGGCGAAGGCCCCGGCGATGGCCGCCACGGCCGCCGCCTTTTTGACCGGAAACCGCAGAGCCAAGGGCGGGACCAAAGCGCCCAGGGCGCGCACGGCGAAAAACACGATCCCCGCGACCAACCCCACATGCAGGCCGGAAATGGCCAAAAGATGCGCGAGGCCGCTGGCGCGCATGGCCTCCAGGACGTCTTCGGGGATCGCGCCGCGCTCGCCCATCATCAGGGCGGCGGTGACGGCCCCGGTTTCGCCCGCTTCATGGCGCAGGATCCGTTCCGAAATGGCCGTCCGACCGCGTTCCCAGGCGAAGGCGAGACTGTCGGCCCCGGCGTCGGGGGCGCCGCCCACCACCGTCGGCGCGCCATAGGCGAAGCCGACGCCTCCCAGACCCTGAAAATAGGACTGGCGCTGAAAATCGAAGGCGCCGGGCATGGCGGGCGGTGGCGGCGGGCTCAGTTCGGCGCGGACCTCCAACCAGTCGCCGGGCCGAACATCGGGTTCGGTTCCGTAAAGCGCGACGCGCACGGCGCGGGGAACGCGATCCGGCGACAGGCGCGGGATGGTCAGACGCTCCAACGTCACCCGGCGGCCGCGCTCCGTCGGCTCGACCCGCGCAACCTGGCCGGTGACCGTCACCGGCCCGATTTCACGGTCCAGAACCGGCGCGGCCAACCACCAGGTGCGCGCGCCGGCCAGAGCGAAGCCCACGGCCAGCGTCGTCACCGCCACGGCGCCCAGAAAGGCCAGGGTCCGGCCCCGCGCCGCCGCACGCCATGCAATCCCGGCAAACACCGCCGCCCCCACCCAGCCGGACCACAGCGGCGGCTCGATGCACAGGGCGAAATACACTCCGATCCCCACCCCCAGCATCACCGGCAGCCACAACGGCCAACGCTCGCGCTGGGCCTCCAACATGGAGGTCAACGCCACGCCAAGACCACGCGCATTCGAGACGATGGAAAACGAGGGCAGGATTTTTCTGTCCTTTCCGGCGAAATTTGCGTATGAATCCAATGCGGTTTTGTCTCCATACCCATGGGCCGGGGACGGAAACGTCGGGAATGCGCCAAACAACAAACCGCCAAGGCGGCGTATTCAGCTTACACGAAATCGAATAGGAAAGCATAAGCGGCAATCATGACGGTCGTCACACGTTTCGCGCCCTCCCCCACGGGCTACCTTCACATCGGCGGCGCGCGCACCGCTCTGTTCAACTACCTTTACGCCAAGCACACGGGCGGCAAGTTCCTGCTGCGCATCGAGGACACGGACCGTGCCCGCTCCACGCCGGAAGCCGTGGAAGCCATTCAGAACGGGCTTAAATGGCTGGGTCTGGATTGGGACGGCGACGCCGTCAGCCAGTTCGACAACGCCCCCCGTCACGCCGAGGTCGCGCGCCATTTGTTGAGCATGGGGCGCGCCTACAAGTGCACCTGCACGCCCGAGGAACTGGAAGCCATGCGCGAACAGGCCAAGGCCGAAGGCCGGCCGATGCGCTATGACGGACGCTGCCGCGACAAAGACCACCACCCCGCCGAAGGCGCCTACGTGGTGCGGCTCAAGGCCGAACATGGGGGCGACACCGTCATCCACGACGTCATCCAGGGCGAGGTCCGGGTCTCCAACCAGGAAATCGACGATTTCGTGCTGCTGCGCAGCGACGGCACCCCGACCTACATGCTGGCGGTGGTGGTGGACGACCACGACATGGGCGTGAACTACGTGTTCCGCGGCGACGATCACCTGACCAACGCGTTCCGCCAGATGCAGATCTACGACGCCATGGACTGGCAACGCCCGACCTTCGCGCACATGCCCCTGCTGCACGGCGCGGACGGCAAGAAGCTGTCCAAGCGCCACGGCGCGCTGGGTGTCGAGGGCTATCGCGATCTGGGCCTTTTGCCCGAAGCCATCAACAACTACCTCCTGCGGCTGGGCTGGGGACATGGCGACGACGAAATCATTTCCCGCGAACAGGCCATCGAATGGTTCGATGCCAAGGACGTGGGCCGCGCCGCCGCGCGTTTCGACGCGGATAAGCTGGCGCACATCAACGCGCACTACATGCGCGAGGCCGATGACGGGCGCCTGCTGGACATCATCTGGCCGATGGTGAGCGCGGCGCTCGGCGCGGACATGGCCGAGGGCGGCCGCGAACGCATTCTGACGGGCATGCCGGGGCTCAAGGATCGCGCAAAGAATACCGTGGAACTTGCTGAAAGCGCGCAATTTTACGCAAGGAAACGTCCCATCCCCTTGAACGATCAGGCGAATAAGCTGCTGGGTGAAGAAGGCATGGCGGTATTGCGCCAGTTCCGTGATATATTGGCCGACGCACACGACTGGTCGGCCGCCCCCCTTCAGGACGCGGCCAAGGCCTTCGCCGAACAGGCGGGTCTGAAGCTGGGCAAGGTGGCGCAGCCGTTGCGCGCGGCGCTCACCGGGTCCAACGTCTCGCCGGGGATTTTCGAGGTGATGGAAATCCTGGGCCGGGACGAAAGCCTGGGACGTCTGGACGACGCCTTGTCGGCTGGCTGACCGAACCGACCGATCGCTTCTGCCCCCCACGGGCGCAACGAAGGGCGACGGACAAGAGAGTGAAGAGGACTGTCCATGAAGAACAAGATCGCGGATCACACATTCACCCTGACCAACAACGCCACCGGGGAAAGCTGGGAGCTTCCCGTGCTGAGCGGGACCGTCGGACCGGACGTGATCGATATTCGCAAACTGTACGCGGACACGGGTCATTTCACCTACGACCCGGGCTACACCTCCACCGGCAGCTGCCAGTCCGACATCACCTACATCGACGGGGACAAGGGCGAACTCCTGTATCGGGGCTACCGCATCGAAGAACTGGCGGTGAATTCCGATTATTTGGAAACCTGCTACATCCTGATCTACGGCGATCTGCCGACCCAGGAACAGCTGGACACGTTCCGCCGCCGCATCACCTACCACACCATGCTGCATGAACAGCTTCTGTCGTTCTATCGCGGGTTCCGCCGCGACAGCCACCCCATGGCCATCATGGTGGGCGTGGTGGGCGCGCTGTCGGCGTTCTATCACGACTCACTGGACATCACGAACCCCAAGCACCGCTTCATCGCGTCGACGCGTCTCATCGCCAAGATGCCGACCATCGCCGCCAACGCGTACCGCTATTCGCTGGGCATGCCGTTCGTGTACCCGCGCAACGACCTCACCTACGCGGAAAACTTCCTGTACATGATGTTTTCCAACCCATGCGAGGAATACAAGGTCAACCCGGTGCTCACCCGCGCCATGGACCGCATCCTGATCCTGCACGCTGACCACGAACAGAACGCGTCCACGTCCACGGTGCGCATCGCCGGCTCTTCGGGCGCGAACCCGTTCGCCTGCATCGCCGCCGGCATCGCGTGCCTGTGGGGACCGGCGCACGGCGGCGCGAACGAAGCCGTGCTCACCATGCTGGAAGAAATCGGCACCAAGGACCGCATTCCCGAATTCATCGCACGCGCCAAGGACAAGAACGATCCGTTCCGCCTCATGGGCTTTGGCCACCGGGTCTACAAGAACTTCGACCCGCGCGCCCGCGTCATGCACCAAACGGCGCGCGAAGTCTTCGAGGAATTGGGCGTCACTCACGATCCGCTGCTGGAACTGGCGGTGGAGCTGGAAAAGATCGCCCTGGAAGATCCGTACTTCGTGGAAAAGAAGCTCTATCCCAACGTGGATTTCTATTCGGGCATCATCTTCCGCGCCATGGGCATTCCCACATCCATGTTCACGGTGCTGTTCGCCATGGCGCGCACGGTGGGCTGGGTCGCGCAGTGGAACGAAATGATCGAGGATCCGCAGCAAAAAATCGGCCGTCCCCGCCAGCTGTACACGGGGCACCCCGAACGGATCTACGAACCCATCGAAAACCGGGGCTGATCCCTCATTCTCAGTACGAAACGGCGGCTCCTCGGGGAGCCGCCGTTTCGTGTTTGTCAAAGCCGTTGGAAGATCAGGCCTGGCTCGGCTCCGCGGCTGCGGCCGCCGCAGCCGCTTCAGCCTCGGCCTTGGCGCGTTTGTCCTCGGCCATGCCCTTGACCAACGCCACCAGGATCGACACCGCGCCCGTCAACAGCGCCAGGGCCAGCAGGCCGAAACTGATGTTGGACAGCAATTCGCTGGTGGCGGCCGGCAGCTTTTCAATCAGATCAAGGTTGGAGAGATACACAGGAACCTTGAAGAAGCGGCTGACCAACACGATCAGCATGATGGTCGCCATGATCAACTTGACCACCCAATCCTTGACATAGGTGGTGCCGATGGCGCCGATCTGCACGCCGAACAGGGAACCTGCCAGGATGATCATCGCCAGGCGAATGTCGACATAGCCGTCCCAGGCGTACAGCAAGCTGCCGCCCGCGCCCATGACGAAGGCCACCACCAATTCCGTCGCCGTGGCCATGATGGCCGGCACGCCCAGCACGTAGATCATGGCCGGAACGCCGATGAAGCCGCCCACCGCGATGCTTGCTGCCAACAGGCCCGTGGCGAAGCCGAGCGGCGCGATGAAGAGGACCGACACTTTTTTACCCTTCAATGACTTGAAACTCATCATGGTGCCGGGAATGTTGATGGACTGGACGATCTTGGCCAGCTTCGGGGTCTTGTGCTCCGTTTCCGTGTCGCCTTCCTTGCGGCTTTTCAGGGCGTCGCGCAGGACGAACCCGCCGACGATCGCCAAAACGACCACGAAAATCGCGGAAACGTACAGGTTGGTGCCGCTATCGCCGAACTGTTCGCGAATGCTCGTCATGAAGCCCTTGCCGACGATGACGCCGAGTTCGGCGAACACGCCCATCATGACCCCCATCTTGACGTCCACCTGGCCGTATTTGGCGCGTTTGATGGAACCCACCAGCGCCTTGGGAAACTTGTGCGCCATGTTGCTGGCCACCGCGACGATGGCCGGCGCGCCCAGGCTCATCATGGCCGGGGTCAGAACGAACGCGCCGCCGGAACCGATGAAGCCGCTGACCATGCCGCCGATGAAACCGACGATGAACAGCAACGCCACCATGCCCGGGGTCAGATCAAGGAAGGTGATGGCTTCCATGGGTACTCTCCTTCGCGGCGGGTTAACGCATCCGCCTTATCCTGCTTGCGTCCGGCGCGCCCTGAAACAGGGAGCCGAAATATGCAAAAGTCCTGCCCGCCCGAAGCCACGGACGGCGGTTGGCGATCTCAAACGGGGTAGCACGGGGTGCGCCAAGGCGCGCCCGCGCCGCGCGGGGCCCTAGCCGCCGCGCGCGATCAGGACCGGAACTTCGGCCTGATTGATGACGCGTTCGGCCTTGGAGCCGAACAGCATCCGGCCAATGCCGGTGCGACCGAAGTTGCCAAGCACGATCAGACCGGCTTGGCGGTCCTTGGCCGCGTCGACGATGGCTTCGTCCGCGATCCCTTCGTTGACCATGCCGCGCGCCTGCACGCCCTGCCCGTCGAGGAATTCAAGCACGCGATCAACAATGGGCTGGGCTTCGTTTTGGCGGCGTTCGCTGTGCGACGGCACCTTGACCGACAGCACCGTCAACGGCGCCCTGCCGGTCTTCGCCAACTCGCCCGCGACCACGGCGGCCATGTCACTGAAGCGCGAACCGTCGGTGGCGACCAGGATCGAGGTCCACATGTCACAGGTTTCCGGCACGACGAGCACCGAGCACGGCGCGTAACCGATCACCTTGGCGGTGGCGTCGCCCAGCATCAGGCGCGCCAAGCCGCGACGGCCACGACGGCCCATCACGATGATGTCGACGCCCAGGTCCTTGGCGGCTTCCACGATCACTTCGTAGGGATCATCGCCGGCGCGCACCTCGACCGAGGTGTCGATGCCGGCGCGTTCGACGACCTCTTCGAAGTTTTCCAGGCCGTGGTTCAGCTTCTTCACCGCCGCGTTTTCCACGCTGGGCCCCATGAAACCGGTTTCACCAGGCTTGGCGATGGCGGAAAGGATGTAGAGATGCGCATCGTGTTCGGCGCACAGTTTGATGGCCACGCGTTCGGCACCGCTGCTCCATTCCGAACCGTCGGTGGCCAACAACACTTTTTCGAAACGTCCGATCGGTGATAATTGATTGTCGTTCAAGGCGTTACCCCCCTCAGAAAGCAAGACTGCCGATGATCATATCAGCGCTTCGCCTTCAATCCCAGCGCTTCCCAGAAGCGGTCGGTGAACAAGCCGTGAACGATGGAGAACAGGAACGCCAGACCGATCGGCACCAGGAAATAGGTCCTGTCGCCTTGGTTGGTCATTTCCCCCATGTGTCGGATGTCGCCGTTGAAGTGATATAGGCCGTAATACAAGGCCGCGCTCATCAGGCCATAGATCATGGCGGAGCGAGTCGCCTTGCGGATCGCCAACATTCGGCGCAGGCTGAAGCGGCGCTTGGCGGTGGTTCCGGTGGCGACGTTGGCGTCAACATGCGAGACCATGGTGGCGGTCATCCTTCTCTCCTGTTCACCGTATGTATGCGACGCCCCATTCCCCGCAGGAATTGGCGAAATGCACATCGAATGCAGCGGTGTCTTGTCGGGTGGCGGTCGGTCAGAAAAGACCAATAAAACCCTGCTTATCTCCCCCAAGGTCGCACGGATTATTGTAAATATCAGCTCTCTTGGCCAATGATTTATTTTATTCTAATATTCCCAAATGGAATACAGGAACCTTCCGGACATTCGGGGTTGGGCGGCCCTGCGCGCGGTGGTGGAACGCGGCGGCGTTTCGGCCGCGGCCCAAGCGTTGGGTGTCGGCCAACCCGCCGTCACCAAGCGGATCAAGACGCTTGAGGAATGTTACGGCCTGCCTTTAACCGTGCGCCACGGCGGCGTGCTGCGTTTGACCGAGGCGGGAGAAAAGGTCTACCTTCTGGCCGTACAGACGCTGGAACGCCAGTTTACGCTGCGCAATGAATTGAAATACCTGGCGCACGGTCACACCACCTTGCACCTTGACGTCACCATGGCCATCGGCGAACACTTTCTTCCCCGTTTTCTGCTTCGCTTCGCCGAAAGATTTCCCCAGTACCGCGTGGATTCCCGACTGGCCTACAGTCGCCAGATCTTCGCCAACCTGGCGAACGGCGTGGCGGATCTGGCGCTGCTGGAACGCGCGCCGGACCATCCGGACATTCTGGTGCAGAAGTGGATGGACGACGAACTTCTGCTGGTGTGCGGCCCCCATCACCCGCTGGCGCATGAAGAAATCATCCCGCCATCCATGCTGATGGATCTGCGCTACGTGTTGCGCGAGCCCGGATCCGCCCCACGCATGGATCTGGACGAAGCGCTGCGGCGCCTCGGCTACGGTGATCTCGATATCGTCCTGGAAGTGGGCTCCACCGACGCCCTTGTCGACATGTTGCGCCGTGGCCCGCACGTCAGTTTCCTGCCCCGCTTCGCGGTGATCGACGAAATCGCGGCGGGACGTCTGCACCACGTCAAGGTCAGCGGGTTTCACATCCTGCGCACCCTTTGGATCGCCCGTCACCGGGACTGCATCGACCACCCCGTGGCCGATGCCTTCATATCCATCGTCCGGGAAGTCGATGGTTGACCGTCATCAATGAACCGAGGCGCCAGCACCGGGGTCAATGGGAAGCTTGACGGCAAACGTAGCCCCCAGCCCTTCGCGACTGATCACGGACAATGCCCCATGGTGCAGGTTGACCAGCTGGGCCTTGCCGCGCAGGTCCCGTCCGCGCAATAGACGACACCGACATCCAGGCTATCCAGTATGGACTGGTGGCCTTCAACGTCCCTGGAGATCCCCCAACACCTCTTTCAGGACGGAGAGGATCTCATTGACGGAAAACGGCTTGGTAATGTATTTGCGAAACCCGGACTGCATCCCCCGTTCGACATCCTGGGCCATGGCGTTGGCGGTCAGGGCGTAGACGGGAATGTCCCGGGTCTGCTGGTTTTCCTTGAGCTTCTCGAGGACCTCATAGCCCGTCATGCCGGGCAAGTTGATGTCGAGAAAAATCAGATCGGGCTTATCGTTCACCGCCATGTCGATGCCCGTCAGGGGCTCCATGGCGGAAATCATGGTGACGCCACCCATCCGTTGCAGCAGCATTTCCATGAGCTTGAGGTTGGCGGGGTTGTCTTCGATGTACAAAACCACGCCCTTGCCCTTCTTGGCCCCGGCGTCCTTTTGCGCCACGGCCAGGGTGCCTTGCGCCCTTGCATCGTCCAATGCGATCTTGCGCTCGGAACGGGGCATTTCCACCTGGAACGTGCTGCCCTGCCCGACTTCACTTTCCACGCCGATGCGCCCCCCCATGCGCTCCACCAACTGTTTGGTGATGGTCAGACCGATGCCGGTGCCCTCGATCTCCGAATGTTCGGCGTCCAACCGGTTGAATGGCTCGAACAGGGCATCCAGCTGATCCGCGGACACGCCCCGTCCGGTGTCGGAAACGGACAGGCGCTGCATCGCGCCGGGGGACATCGGCGCGCTGATGGTGACGGCCCCGTTTACACGGTTGTATTTGACCGCATTGGACAAAAGGTTGAGGAGGACCTGCTTGAAACGGACCCGATCCACCCGGATGGACGATGCCGAGGATACGCTGGCGTCGACATGGATCTGTATGCCGCCCCGCTCCGCCAGCCCCTTGAGCAAGGTGACACAATCGCTGACGATTTCACCCGGCGCGACATCTTCGAAAACGAGGTCCACCTTGCCGGCCTCGATCTTGGCCAGGTCCAAGACCTGGTTGATCAGTTCCAGAAGGTGCTGACCACCGCTCATGATGTGCTCGACGCTGGCGCGCTGCCCTTCGCTCAAGGGCTCCTTGGGGTTGAATTCCAGCATCTGACCGAAGCCCAGGATGGCGTTCAACGGGGTGCGCAACTCATGGCTCATGGACGACAGGAAGTCGGATTTCTTTTGGTTGGCTTCCTCGGCGGCCCGCACGGCGACCTTCAACGCCCGGTTCGCCTGGATGTTTTCCAGCATCCTGGTCAGACGCAGCTTCATGATGGGCCAGTGAATGGGTTTGGAAACGTAATCGCTCGCCCCAACATTCAAGGCCTTGTCGACGGACTCGTCGTCCAGCAGAACCGTCACCATGAGGATCGGGACGTCCTGCCCATGGACCAGTCCCCGAATGGCCTGACACACCTGGAACCCGTCAAGGCCCGGCATTTGTCCGTCCAACGAAACCAAGTCCGGCGCATGGTCCCGAAACATCTTGAGAGCGGCATGACCGTTATCGGCGACGATCACCCGACACCCCATCTTTTCCAGAAAGGAACTCAGCGTTTTGACAAACAACGGCTCGTCGTCCGCCACGAGAACCAGCGGCTGCTTATCCTGGTTGCCGTCATTGGAATCGGATTGCGTCATTCGCCTGCCTGCACAGTCATGAGAACCAACCTCACGCGGAATACAGGGATATTCCCGATGTCCGTGCGTTGCAAGTTAAAACCGTTATGCGCGTTCAATGAGCTCGATCTTATACCCATCTGGGTCCTGAAGAAAGGCGATGACGGTCGTTCCATGCTTCATGGGCCCCGGCTTTCGGGTGATGACGACACCTTGACGCTCCATCTCCTCGCAGACGGCGTAGATGTCCGGCACGGCGACGGCAAGGTGCCCGAACCCACCGCCCAGCGCGTAAGGTTCCGTTTGGTCCCAGTTGTGGGTGAGTTCGATCACCGTATGATCCGTTTCCGCCCCGTATCCCAGGAACGCCAAGGTGAACCGCCCCTCGGGATAATCCTTGCGGCGCAACACCTTCATGCCCAAGTGGCGGGTGTAGAAATCGATCGACGCATCCAGTTCGAGCACTCGGATCATGGTGTGGAGCAAGCGGAATTCGGCATCGCTCATGGCATTTTTCCCTTCTTCATGACACTCAACACGACATCGGCCGCCCGTTCGCCCGGCGCCACGCCGTCCGGTTCGAAGTGCGCCAGGGCCTCGCGCGCGCCCTCCAACTGACGCAGGCGCGCGCCGGCGTCGCCCAACAGGCGCGCCAATTCCCGGGCCAGGTTATCCGGGGTGCAGTCATCCTGGATATATTCCGGGATGGCCTCGCGTCCCAAAACGATGTTCAGCAGGTTGGCGAACGGCGTTTTGATCAACCATTTCCCGATCACGCCCGTCAACGCGTTGACGCGGTATGCGATCGCGTGCGCCACGCCCGCCATCGCCAGCTCCAAGGTCACGGTGCCGCTGGCCGCGAGCGCGCAGGTGGCGGCGGCGAAGGCGTCGTGTTTTTCCTCCGCCCCGACCACGGCCACGGCGATCGGCCAGGAGCGGGTATCGGCGCGGATCCGTTCCCGCAAGTGATCGACGGCCGGAATGGCGACGCGAAGACCCGGAAATTGCGCCATCAAACGGGCCACCGTGTCGCCGAACACCGGCAGAAGACGGGAAACCTCGCCCGTCCGGCTTCCGGGCAGGAGCAGAAGCAAGGGCGCGTCGGCCGGTACGCCATGGCGGGACCGAAAGGCCTCGCCATCACCGTGGGCGAAACCGGCGCTGACCACCGGATGGCCGACAAAGGTCGCATCCAGGCCCTCGCGATGGAAATAGGGCGGTTCGAACGGCAACAGGCACAGCAGATGATCCAGAAATTTGGCCACCTTGGCCGCGCGTCCGGGACGCCATGCCCAGACGCTTGGGGCCACATAATGGACCACGGGCGCGGCGCCGCCGGCGGCGCGGAGCTTTTTGACGACGCGGAAACAGAAGTCCGGCGCGTCGATGGTGACCACCACGTCGGGCTGGACGCGCAGAATCTCGTCGGCCGTCTCCTGCATCCGGCGCAACAGCAACGGCAAACGCGGCAGCACCTCGAACACGCCCATCACCGCCAGATCGGTCATGGGGAAGAGACTCCTCTCCAGACCCGCCGCCAGCATTTTTGGACCGCCGATCCCGGCGAAGCGAACGCCGCCGTCCGTCTTGGCGAGAAGCCCCGCCATCAGGCTGGCGCCCAAGGCGTCACCCGAATGTTCGCCCACGACAAGAAACACCAGGGGCGCGCCGCCTGCATCATCGTTCATATCTTCACCCCCGCAACGAACAGCCCCAGGCCGTCGGCGGCGCGAACGATCTCGTCTCGCCCAACGGTCAGGCTGGCCCCGGCCTCGACGACGATCCCCTTCAAACCGGCCGCGTGCGCATTCTCCACCGTGACGCGCCCGATGGTCGGCAAATCCGCGCGCCGGTCCTGGCCGGGTTTGCACATCTTGGCGAGCACGCCGCCATGGGCGGCGCCGCTGGCGGCCAAGCGCTTGAGCATGGCGTCCGTCCCGTCTGGCCCTTCGGTCGCCACCACCCGGCCCTCCAACGCGACGGCGGCTTGGCCCCGGTCCTCGGCTCCCAGATCCAACGCGGCCCGGCAGGCGACGTCCATGTCGGCGCGCGCCCGCGCGTCGGGCGCGGCGCGGCCCAGCACACCTTCGGGCGTGAGGAGTTCGGGCATCACCTCGTGGACGCCCACCATGCGAAACCCTTCGGTCCGTTCCAGGTGGTTCATGATGGCGCGCAATAGCCCGTCGTCCCCCCGGTTGAACACACCGCCGGCCAGGATTTTCATGGCCTTCGCGTCGGGCATGAGACCGGCCAGGGAAGGACGGCGGATGCGCCCGGCCATCACCAGTTCGCCGACGCCATGATCCTTGAGCGCACGGATCGTCGATCCCGCGGCGCCCAGCCGCATCCAGGCGTGATCGACACCCTGGACGGTTTCGGGATCGCATTGGTCCTTGAAGGCGACGACGAAAACCTCGCGCCCCGAACGGCGACAGGCGTCGAGGATCAGGCGGGGCAATTCCCCCCCGCCGGCCAGCAGTCCCAGTCTAGGCCGCATCATCCAGTTTCGGCTGGCACACCCGGCGCGAGCTGTCGGCGCGGATGAACTCGACGATGTCCATCACCGGCTCAATGCCGTTGAACATTTCCGCCACGTCGGCCAGCCGTTCGGCCATGGTGCCTTCCTGCGCGAACAGCAGACGGTAGGCGTTGCGCATGGCGTGGATGGTGTCGCGATCGAAGCCGCGGCGCTTCAATCCCACCAGATTGAGACCGGACAAGTGCGCGCGGTTGCCGGTGACGGTGGCATACGGAATGACGTCGTTTTCCACCCCGGTCATGCCGCCGATCATGGCGTGCTTGCCAATGCGCACGAACTGGTGAACGGCGCTAAGCCCGCCGACGATGGCGAACTCCCCGACCTCCACATGGCCGGCCAGCGTGGCGTTGTTGACCAGGATCACGTTGTCGGACACCTGGCAATCATGGGCGACGTGCGCGCCCACCATGAACAGGCAGTTGTCGCCCACCTTGGTCAGCAGGCCGCCGCCCTCGGTGCCGGGGTTCATGGTGACGTGTTCACGAATGACGGTGTTGCAGCCGATTTCCAAGCGCGACGCTTCGCCATGGAATTTGAGGTCCTGGGGCTGCGATCCGATGGACGCGAAGGGAAACACCCGCGTTCCCGCGCCGATGGACGTGTCGCCGGCCACCACGACGTGGCTGTCCAGGCGCACGCCGTCGCCCAGGCGAACGGCCGCGCCAACGACGCAAAACGGTCCAATGGCGACATTTTCGCCCAATTGCGCCCCATCTTCGATGATGGCCGTGGGATGGATCATGGTCATGTTGTCCCCAAACTTTGCCGGAACCGGTAATCAGTCTTACACGCCCGCCCTTCGGTCCGGCCAATCAAACTCGATTACGAATTGTTTCCGCCGCTTAGCGGTCGACGATCATGGCCGAGAAGGTGGCCTCGGACACCACGGTGTCGCCGACCTTGGCTTGGCCCGTGAATTTGTAAACGTTGCGCTTGGAACGCTGCAACTGAACGTGCAATTCCAGGATCGACCCCGGCAATACGGGCTTGCGAAAACGCGCGTCGTCCACGGTCATGAAATAGACGAGCTTGCCTTCCGCTTCCGGCCCCAGGGTCGCCACGACCAGGACGCCGGCGGTCTGCGCCATCGCCTCGACGATCAACACGCCCGGCATGATCGGATGTCCGGGGAAATGGCCACGGAAAAAGTCTTCTTCGCCGGTGACGGTCTTGACGCCCACGCAGGTTTCGCCGTGAACGATGTCGCGCACCTCGTCGATCAACAAAAACGGATCGCGGTGCGGGATCATGTCCTTGATGCGATCGACGTTCAAAAACGTTTCGGAACTCACGTATCTGCCCCCTTCTTCGTTTTCGCCCTGGCGAGATGCCCCAAGGCGGCCAACTGTCTCCAATATTCCTTCGCGGGCTGCGCCGGCGAGCCGACGACGGTCTGCCCCGGCTCCACGTCGCGCATGAGACCGCTTTGCGCCGCAATGCGCGCGCCATCGCCGATGTTGAGGTGTCCGGCCGAACCAACCTGACCGCCCATCATGACATAATTGCCGATTTTGGTGCTTCCCGACAATCCCGACTGCGCGGCGAAAAGGCAGCCGGAACCGATTTCGACGTTGTGGCCGATCTGAACCAGATTGTCGATTTTGGTGCCCGTGCGTATGACGGTGTCCGGCCCCGCGCCGCGGTCGATGCAGGCGTTCGCCCCGATATCGACGTCGTCTCCGATGACGACGCGGCCCAGTTGAGGAACTTTCAGGTGACGCGCGCCCGGCGCAAACCCGAACCCGTCCTGGCCGATGCGGACGCCGGGATGAAACACGCAATCCTTGCCGATCACGGCGAACTGAATGGTGACGTTCGGACCGATCCTACAGCCGTCGCCGATAACGACGCCCGGACCGATGGTGGAATTGGATCCGATCCAGCAGTCGGCGCCGATTTCCGCCCCCTCCCCGATCACCGCGCCCGCGTCGACTTGACACCCCGCGCCGAGAACGGCGCCGTCGGCGACCACCGCCGCGGCGTGAACGCCGGGCGTGAGGCCACCCTGAGGATAATACGCCTGCGCCACGCGGGCGTAACCGCCGTAGGGGTCTTCCGTCACCAACAGCGCCATGCCGCCCGGCGCCTGATCGGCGAAGCGGGACGAGACGATGCACGCGCCAGCGGCGCTCGTGCGGAAGGCGTCGGCATAGGCCTTGTTGTCGAGAAAGCTCACCTGCCCCTGGGTGGCGGCATGCAGGGGCGCGACATCATCGAACACCGCATCCGCGTCGCCGGAACGGATTTCCGCCCCGGCGATTTCGGCGAGTTCCTTAAGGGTAAACGGGCCTGACCTGCGAAAAAACCTGGGATCCGCCATCTCGATCCCCCGTCACTTGGACGGATCGGCGACGGTCACGGTCGGCAACCGCTTATCCAGGTCCTCCAACACGATTTTGCTGATGTCCAGTTGCGGGTCCGAAATGACGATCTGGGACTTCTGGAACACGACGGTGATGCCGTTCAATTTAACGACGTTCGTCACGGCCTCGCCGAAAGCCTTTTGCACCTTGGAGGTGGCGTCGACGCGGACTTTGTTCAGCTTGATGTTGCTTTCCTGGGCCATCTTTTGCAGGGCGACGCGGCGTTGCTGAAGATTTTTGCGCTCTTCCGCCAACACCTCCGGCGCCTGAACCGTGGTCTTGCGGGCCAGCGCTTCGTCGGCCTTCTTCAGGTCCTCGATCTCCTTGTCGATCTTGGTCTGAAGATTGCTTTGATGCTTCGCCATCTGATCATGGATGGTCTTCATGGCCTTGGCGTTGGAAAAAACGCCATCGACATCCAACACCGCCATGAACACGCCCTGGGCCTGCGCCGGAGCGGCCGCGTCCTTGGCGGCCTCCTGGGCATGCGCCGTATTGGCGATCACACTGGCGGCAATGGCGAACGCAGCCAATGAAGTCTTCACGATACTGTTGATCAAAGCCATCTCCTGGGGGTTAGAAAGTGGTGCCGAAGTTGACGCGCATCATTTCGGTCTGGTCATAGTTTTCCTTCATCAGGGCTTGACCAAAATCGAGGCTGATGGGGCCCATCGGGGACACCCACGTCACCCCCACGCCGGCGGACGCGCGCAGGGATCCGTCGTCCCGAATATTCGTCGAAGAGGGATTGACCGTCATCAGGCTGCCCACGTCAGAGAACACCTTGCCGGAAATCCCGAGTTCCTTGGGCAGGCCGAGCGGAACCGTCAGTTCCACGCCGCCTTCGTAGATGAATTCGCCGCCCAGTGCGTCACGCGTGCTGCTGTCGCGCGGACCGATGCCGGCGTCGGCGAAGCCGCGCAGGTTGTCGCCGCCGGAGAAGAAGCGGTCGAGCAGACCGACATCCTCGCCGATGCCGTAAATCACGCCCGTACCGCCACGCACGGAAGCCACCCAGCCATCAGAAATCTTGTGATAGTACTTGCCGTTCACGAAGGTCCGCACATATTGGGAATCCCCGCCAAAACCGGCCAAGTCGTTCATCATGCGCGCGACGTACCCTTCCGACGGATTGATTTTGCTGTTGCGGCGGTCATAGGTCAGGACGTGGCCGACTTCCGACAGAATCTTTTCGCCCGCCTGGTTGCGGATGTAGAGCGACGCACGGGGATCGACGTTGGTGACGGAGGCTTGCTTGATCGTGTAGCGCCAAGCCTGAGACAAATGGCTCGTGATGGGGTAGCCCATGCGCAGGTTCAAGCCCGTCGCCTTCGCGTCGTACGAACTGGAAGACTGGTTGTCCGTATCGGTGTGGTACACGTCGAAACCGGCTGCGAGTTCACGGGACAGGAAATACGGTTCCGTGAAGCCAAGATTGATCTGGCTTTGGCGCTGCGACAGCCGCAAACTGAGACCCAATTCCTGTCCGCGTCCCAAAAGGTTCCGTTCCTTGACGCCGACTTCCATCAAGGCGCCCGTGGAAGTCGAATAGCCCGCGCCAAGCGACAGCGAACCGGTCGATTTTTCTTCGACGTCGACGTTGATGACGACCTTGTCGGGCGCGGAGCCCGGGGCCTGATCGAGGGACACCTTCTCGAAGAAGTCCAAATCCTCGACGCGGGTGCGCGACCGGCGCAGTTTGGAGGCGTTGAAGGCATCCCCCTCCACGAGGCGGAATTCGCGTCGAACCACTTCGTCCATGGTACGCACGTTGCCGGTGACGTTGATGCGCTCGACGAACACGCGAGGGCCTTCCTCGACCTCGAAGGCGATGTCGATGACCCCGGCTTCGGAATCGCGCGTGACCTTCGGACGCACATCAACGAAGGCGTATCCCAGCGTGCCTACGGCCTCGGTCAATTCTTCAATAGTATCATCGATTTGTTCGGAATCGTACCACTCGCCGCTGACGATATCCATCTTATCGCGGATATCGTCCACATTGAGGTCTCGGAGGTTGGCGTTGAGCGTGATGTCGCCGTAGCGATACCGCTTTCCTTCCTCGAGGGTGAAGGTGATGAAAAACTGTTTGCGGTCCGGCGTCAGTTCGACCACGGACGACAGCACCTGGAAATCGGCGTACCCGTTGCGCAGATAGAACCGGCGCAGCAGTTCGCGATCGAAGGTGATCCGGTCGGGATCGTAGGTGTCGTCCGAAGTCAGGAAGCGATACCAGCGCGTTTCCTTGGTGCGGATTTCATCCAGAAGATCGTCGTCTTCGAAGACCTTGTTGCCGATGACGCGGATGTTCTGCACCTCGGTCAGTTCGCCTTCGTCCACTTCGAACACCAAGTCGACGCGGTTTTGCGGCAACTGGATGATCTTCGGCTCGACGACGACGGAGAAACGGCCGCTCTTCTGATACAGGGTCTGGATACGGTTGACGTCGCTCTGAACCTTGGTGCGGGTGTAGATCACGCGCGGCTTGAGCGAGATTTCCGTCATCAGCTCCTCGTCGTCGAGGCGTTTGTTGCCTTCGAACGCAATGCGGTTGATGACCGGGTTTTCGACCACCGTCACGACCAGCGCATCCCCCTCGCGGCGCAAGTTGACGTCGGCGAAAAGTCCCGTGGAAAACAGGGACTTCAAGGATCTGTCGATGCGCATCGGATCGAACGTGTCGCCTTCCCGGACCAGCAGGTAGGAACGAACCGTTTCCGCTTCGATGCGGGCCACGCCCTCGACCGTGATGGAGCGAATCATATCCGCGGATTGCGCGCGCGCGGGCGACGGGTCCACCAGAACCGCGACGCCCATGGCGACAACGAGCATGAAAACGGTCAACGTGCGTCGCACGGCATCCCCCCTTGCGATCATTGCGATCCTACGATCCACCAACGTCCCAGACATCCCATTCACCCACACAACGACGCCCAGCGCCAGGGAATCATGAAGTCAGGGCAGGGTCAAGACTAACCCCACCCCAAAACTATGCGTTCCAGGTCGTTCCAGGTCGCGAAGACCATGAGCAGCAATACCAGAACCAACCCGAAACGGAAACCGTATTCTTGAACCCGTTCGCTCAACGGCTTGCCGCGCAAGGCTTCCGCGGCGTAGAAAACCAAATGCCCCCCATCCAGAACCGGGATGGGGAACAGATTGATCAGCCCCAAATTGATGGACAAAATCGCCAGGAAGCGCAGCACGCCGATCATTCCGGCTTGCGCGGCCTCGCCGGAATACTGGGCGATGGATATGACGCCGCCCAATTCCTTGGCGCTCCGCTCGCCCGAAACCATGTCCCCCAAGCCGGACAGGATGTTCGCGGTGAAGAGATAGGTCTGCTCCACCGCCATGCCCAAGCCCTTGACGATACCGATCTCCTCGGTGCGGACATGCTCAAGGCTGGGCCGCACGCCCAACAGCCCCTTCCCCTCGCCCGTCTGCTCATCGACCATGGAACGCGGCGTCGCCCGAATGACGATGACGGCTCCGTCGCGTTCGACCTCGAACGCCAATTCGACGCCCGCGTTGACCGACACGATATCGTGCAATTCGCTGAACAACTCGACCGGTTGGGCGTCAATGGCGGTGATCAGGTCCCCGGACCGGAAGCCGGACGCCTCGGCGGCGCTGCCTTCGATCACCTCGCCCACGGCGGACAGAACGTGCGGCACGCCGTAAAGCGTGTTGACCGTCCAGAACATGAGGACCGCGAACAGGAAGTTCGCAATGGGACCGGCGGAAACGATGGCCGCGCGCTGGCGCAAGGGTTTGTGGTGGAAGGAAACCTTCTTCTCTTCCTCGGTCATGGGGCGGTCTTCGGCATCGTCGACGCCGGTGATCATGTCGCCTTCGCCGAACATTTTGACGTAGCCGCCCAGGGGGACGATGCTGAAGCACCATCGAGTGCCGTGCTTGTCGTTGAAGCCCCAAAGTTCCTTGCCGAAACCGATGGAGAACACCTCCACCTTCACGCCGGAACGGCGCGCGACAAGGAAATGGCCCAATTCGTGAACAAACACGAGAACCGTGAGGACCAGAAGAAAGGCGGCGGTTACGCCGAGGGGATGAGAGAAAAATTCCATGACTGCAACACGCTAAACGGTGATTCTAAATTTTTTAATAATTTTACGAACGCGCGATCAAGAGTTCCGCGCGGACTCGCGCGTCCGCGTCGATGGCGAACACGTCATCCAGGCTGCCCAACGCCCCCACGGGGCCGTCCTCCAACACCCGTTCCACCGTGCGCGCGATATCCAGAAAGCCGATGCGTCCCTCCAGGAACGCCGCCACGCAAACCTCGTTGGCGGCGTTGAGCACCGTCGGGGCCCCGCCCCCGGCGATCAGGCTTTCCCGCGCAAGGCGCAGCGCGGGGAAGCGGACCGTGTCCGGGGCCTCGAACGTCAGCGTGCCGATGTCGGCCAGCGACAGCGGCTGCGATGGCGCGGGCATGCGCTTGGGCCACGCCAGGGCATAGGCGATGGGCGTGCGCATGTCGGGCGAACCCAGTTGCGCCAGAACCGAACCGTCCACGTAGGACACCATGGAATGGATCACCGACTGCGGATGAACCAAAATTTCGATATCCGGTTCGTCGACCGGGAACAGATGAAAGGCCTCGATCAGTTCCAGGCCCTTGTTCATCATGGTGGCGCTGTCCACGCTGATCTTCGCGCCCATGGACCAGTTGGGGTGGGCCACGGCCTGCGCGGGCGTCATGGCCGCCATTTCGTCCAGGGACTTTTCGCGGAACGGCCCCCCCGACGCGGTGAGCGTGACCTTGGACACGGCGTCGGCGCGGTCGAATTCGAAAACCTGGAAGATGGCGCTGTGCTCGGAGTCCACGGGGATCAGGGTCGCGCGCCCCTGCTCCACCTCGCGGGTCATCACCGCGCCCGCGCTCACCAGCGTTTCCTTGTTGGCCAGCGCCACCAGCGCGCCGCGCCGTACGGCCGCCAGTGTGGGGCGCAACCCCGCCGTGCCGACGATGGACGCCACCACGATGTCGCCCCCCGGCCGGGCGGCGGCGTCGATCACGGCCTGATCGCCCGCAGCCGCCTCGACGGAGGTGCCGGCCAACAGGTCCTTCAACTGGCCGTACAGGCCTTCATCCGCGACCACCGCCAGCTTGGCGCCCAGATCGATGGCCTGTTTGGCGAGAAGTTCGACGTTGCGGTTTCCGGTCAATGCTTCGACGCGAAACGCACCACGGTTGCGTTCCAGCAGATCGACGGTGCTGCAACCGATGGATCCGGTCGAACCCAGGACCGTGACGCCGCGCGGCGCGCCCGTCCCCGCCAGGAGATGTGGAGACTCTATGCCAGCCATGCCAAAACGTTGCCCTGCAATGCCATATTCATCAAGACCACCCCGATCGCCGCCGCGACCAGCCCATCGACCCGATCGAACACGCCGCCGTGGCCGGGGATGATGGCCCCGCTGTCCTTGACGCCGAAACGGCGCTTGACCCAGCTTTCGAAGAGATCGCCCACTTGGCTGACCACGCCGGTGGCGGCGCTGAACACCGCCACGCCGAGACCCGCGCCGTCGGCCATGACGAACACCACCGCCCACCCCCCGACGGCGGACAACGCCGTTCCGCCGAGAAAACCGGACCAGGTCTTGTTGGGGCTGATGGCCGGGGCAAGCTTCGGCCCGCCAATGGATTTGCCGAACACGTATCCCCCCGTGTCCGCGCCCCACACCACCGCGACCAGCCAGAACAGCACCGTCAAGCCCCACGCCTGATCCTGGCGCAGCACCCACAAGGCCGCGCAGGACGCCGCCACATAGACGGCCCCGAACGCCACCCAGGCCAAACGGCCCTGGACCATTTTGGTCCATTCCAAGACCAAAAGAACCCCTAACACGCTCAAGAGACCAAGATACACCCAACCGCCGACGGCGATGGCCGCCAGCACCAGAGGCGCCAGCACGACGGCGGACAGAACCCTCAGTTTCAGGGTGTTATCGGATTTTTCAGACACCGACCGCACCGTATCTGCGTTCACGGGATTTGAAAACGTCCAGGGCGGCCTGGAATTCCTTGTCCGTGAAATCGGGCCACAAGGTTTCGGTGA
>JADGBG010000007.1:38029-60609 GCA_015231605.1 Alphaproteobacteria bacterium
CAACAGGAAATTGGACAGGCGCTGCTCGGCGCTGGTGCGGACCAGGAGATCCGGATCCGGAATATCCGCCGTTTCGAGATGGCCTTCGAACACCGTCTCGTTGATGTCCGCCGGGTCCAAGGCGCCGGACTTCACCCGTTCGGCCAGGTGACGGGCGGCCTGGGCGATTTCCGCCCGCCCGCCATAGCTCAACGCCAAAACCAAGGTCAGTCCCGCGTTGGCGCGGGTCATGTCTTCGGCTTGAACGACCAGCTTCTGAATATCCTCAGGCAGGCGCGCGCGATCGCCGATCACCCGGAACCGGACGCCCTGCTTATGCAACTCGGCCAATTCCTTGCGCAGATAAATCCGCAACAGGCCCATCAGCGCGGAAACCTCGGATCCGGGACGTTTCCAGTTTTCGGAAGAAAATCCGAACATGGTCAGATACGAAACGCCGGCGCGGGAAGCCGACTTGACGATGGCCTTGACGACGTCAGCCCCCCGACGATGGCCTTCGGCGCGCGGCAGGCCCCGACGCGCGGCCCATCGGCCGTTGCCGTCCATGATGACGGCCACGTGCGCGGGCGGTGCGCCGCCCCGGTCCATGGCGTGCTGAGGGTTGGTGGACATGTCGTTAGATCATCCGTTGGGAAAACCGCAGGATCAAACCTGCATGATTTCCTCTTCCTTGTGGGACAGCGCCGTGTCGACCTCGGCAACGTGGCTGTCGGTCATTTTCTGCACTTCGTCGGAATATTGGTGCAGCGCGTCTTCGGAAATATCGCCGTCCTTTTCCGCCTTCTTCAGTTCGTCCATGCCATGACGGCGCACGTTGCGCACGGCGACGCGGGCTTCCTCGGCATATTTGCCGGCGACTTTGACCAGTTCCTTGCGCCGTTCCTCGTTGAGCGGCGGGATGGGGATGCGGATCAGCTGGCCGTCGGCCTGCGGGTTGAGGCCCAGGCCGGAATCCATGATGGCCTTCTCCACCGCCTTGGCCATGCTCCTGTCCCACACCTGGACGCTCAGCATGCGCGGCTCGGGCGCGCTGACGGTGCCCACCTGGTTGAGCGGCATGGCCTGGCCGTAGGCTTCGACCGTAATCGGATCCAGCAGGTTCACCGAGGCGCGCCCCGTGCGCAGACCGCTGAATTCCTTGTGCAAGACTTCCAGAGCGCCTTCCATGCGGCGCTTCAGGTCGGCTTTCAACGCTTTGATATCGGCCACGTTACATCCCCTTTGGTCGTGCGCGGCAGGGGCCGCGTCTTCATTGTGTTACTCGACGATGGTATACGTGCCACGCCCATGGGTGACGTCGGCGAACGCCCCCGGCGTGTGCATGGAAAAAACCAGGATCGGCATGCCGTTGTCGCGCGTCAACGCGATGGCGGACGCGTCCATCACGCGCAGGTCGCGGGCCAGAACGTCCTGGTAGCTGAGCGTGTCGTAGCGCACCGCGTCGGCGACCTTTTTCGGGTCCGCGCTGTAGACGCCATCCACCTGCGTGCCTTTGAGCAGCGCGTCGCAGTCCATTTCGATGGCGCGCAACGCCGCCGCGGTGTCGGTGGTGAAATACGGGTTGCCCGTGCCGGCGGCGAAGATCACCACCCGCTTCTTTTCCAGATGCCGCACGGCGCGCCGCCGGATGAACGGTTCGCACACGGTCGGCATGGGGATCGCGGACTGCACCCGGGTGTCGACGCCGACCCCTTCCAGCGCGCTTTGCATCGCCAAGGCGTTCATCACGGTCGCCAGCATGCCCATGTAATCGGCGCTGGTGCGCTCAATATTGGCGGCGGCGCTGGACACGCCGCGAAAGATGTTGCCGGCCCCGATCACCAGACAGATTTCCACGCCCATGTCGTGAACGGATTTGATTTCGCGGGCGATGCGTCCGACCGTTTCGTCGCACAGGCCGAAAGCCTTCTGCCCCATCAGGCCCTCGCCCGACAGTTTCAGCAGCACGCGCCGGTATTTGGGTTCGCTCGACATTCTTTTTCGGTTCCCCGTGCGGTTTCGATGACGCAAGCCCGGATTCCCCGGTCCCGGTGGCGTGGGATATTACACCACGTTCACAGATATGACAGCCCTTTGAACGAACCGGGCGACAGAGTTATCCACTGCCGACACGGCGAAAAAAAGGCGCAAAAAAGCCGGGGCGTCACAGGGACGGCCCCGGCTTTCGCGATGCTCGGGCTTATTTGCCCGCAGCGGCAGCCACTTCGGCCGCGAAGTCGTCCTGGCGCTTTTCGATGCCTTCGCCCAGACCGAAGCGCACGAAGCCGGTGATTTCCGTGCCGGCCGCCTGGGCCGCCTTGGAAACCTTGCTTTCGCCGTCGATCACGAAGACCTGTTCCAGCAGGCAGACTTCGCCGTAGTACTTGTTGATGCGGCCGACGATCATCTTTTCGATGATTTCTTCCGGCTTGCCGGATTCACGGGCCTGTTCGGTGAGCACCTGCTTTTCGCGCTCCACCAGTTCCGGGTCCAGGTCGTCACGCGACAGCGACGCCGGGTTGGTGGCGGCGACGTGCATGCACACCTGCTTGCCGAAGCCCTGGACGTCGCCGCCCTTGGCCGCGACCAGCACGCCGATCTTGCCCAGGCCGTCGGCGACGGCGCTGTGCATGTAGGAGGCGACTTCGCCACCCGCCGATTCCAGAACCTTCACGCGGCGGATGTTCATGTTTTCGCCGATGGTGGAGATCAGGTGGGTGAGTTCGTCCGCGACGTTGCGTCCGGTGCCCGGATAGTCCATCGCCTTCAGCGTGTCGAGGTCGCCGTTGGACGCCAGCGCCAGCTTGGCGACGGTGGTGACGAACGCCTGGAACTGGTCGTTGCGGGACACGAAGTCGGTTTCCGCGTTGACTTCGACCACGGCGCCCTTGGACCCGTCGACGGCCACGCCTACCAGACCTTCAGCGGCGACGCGTCCGGCCTTCTTGGCGGCGGCGGCAAGCCCCTTGGTGCGCAGCCAGTCCACGGCGGCTTCGAGGTCGCCGTCGTTTTCGGCCAGGGCCTTCTTGCAGTCCATCATGCCCGCGCCGGATTTTTCGCGCAGTTCCTTGACCAGGGCGGCGGTAATTTCAGCCATTGTCTCGTTCTCCTCTTGGATCCGTCGTTATTCGGCGCCGGCTTCGGCCGCGCCGGCCTCGGCGGCGTTGACGGCGGCGGGCAGCTCTTCGGCGATCGGGGCTTCGGCTTCGCCCAGGTCGCCGCCGCTCTTGACGACTTCGGCCTGGATGCCGTCCAGAACGGACCCGGCGATCAGATCACAGTAGGTGCCTATGGCGCGCAACGCGTCATCGTTGCCGGGAATCGGGTAGTCGACGCCCTTCGGATCGGAGTTGCTGTCGAGGATCGCCACGACCGGGATGCCCAGCTTGTTGGCTTCGGCGATGGCGATGTCTTCCTTGTTGGTGTCGATGACGAACATGATGTCCGGCAGACCGCCCATGTCCTTGATGCCGCCCAGCGCCTGTTCCAGCTTGTCGCGTTCGCGGGTCAGCTGCAGCAGTTCCTTCTTGGTCAGGCCCTGGATCTTGCTTTCGTCGGACAGGGACTTGTCCAGTTCCCGCAGGCGCTTGATGGAGCCGGAAATGGTGTTCCAGTTGGTCATCATGCCGCCCAGCCAGCGGTGGTTGACGTAGTACTGGCCGCAGTTCTTGGCGGCCTCGGCGACCTTCGCCTGGGCCTGGCGCTTGGTGCCGACGAACAGCACGCGGCCGCCGTTGGCGACCGCGTCGCGCACGGCTTCCATGGCGCGGCCCAGCATGGGCGCGGTCTGGCCGAGATCGATGATGTGAATGCCGTTGCGCGAGCCGAAGAGGAACGGAGCCATCTTCGGATTCCAGCGGCGCGTGTTGTGACCAAAGTGAACGCCGGCTTCGAGCAGCTGACGCATGGTGAAGGTTGGCATCGCCATTGTTTTCTTCCTTTTCCGGTTATGCCTCCGCGGATTTTGTCCCAACCTTGCTCCGCAACGCCGTGGCCGCCTTCGGCTACGGTTTGCTGAACGGGACACCGGAGCGAACGTCTGACGAATTTGCGTCAGCGCCGCACATCCGCGTGCGTAATCGCGCCCCACCATGGAACGCGTGAGCGGTTTCTATGCCGCCACGCCCCGGATTGCAAGGAAAAAAGCTTTCATGCGCCCTCCGCCGTCACCATATGTCGAGGGAACTCGAAACGGGTGACGGACTTGGAAAAGCGAGGGTCCCGCGATGAAGTTGACGGATGAAGACTTAATCCGCGAACAACAGGCCATCTACCGCTGCTGGAAGATCTGCGGCGCCTTGGCGGTCGTGCTGGCGTTGGGACTGTTGATCGGAAGCTAACTCACCCCAGCGAATACGTCGCCGCGATGCGGTGCTCCCCGCCCGGGCGCACGGTGATCACGTCCGGACCGGCGTTGGTGGTTTCGACGCAGATCAGGCGCAGGTAGTCGTCGTCGCCCAGATCGCCCATGGACTTGGCGGTGTCGATCCACGGATTCCACACCACGGCGCTGGCACTGCCCGATCCGACGATGCGGATGGTGCGGCCCAGGCCATCGTCCTCGATCGCCATGTTGCCAGACACGCCGGTGTAGACCCGGTCGGCTTCGCCGGTGATCACGACCGCGCCGTCCTGGCGTTTCTCGGCGCCGCCGTCCATCTTGTCGATGTAGGTCGCGCCTTCCAGACCCAGAACGCGGGTCTTGGCGATGTCGCCGACGCGGAAATAGGTGTGCAGACCCTGGCTGAGCTGGAACGCCGCGTCGCCCAGGTTCTTGGTGGTCAGTTCCACATCCAGTTTGCCGCCCACCGTCACCACCATGGCGAGGTCGAAGGCGTTGTCCCAGATACCGCGCGTTTCGTCCGTGTCGGCGAGGCCCATGGTGACGCGCACCGCGCCGCCGTCCAAAGCCTCGATGTTGCGGAGATCCCACTGGCGGTTGCGCACGAAGCCATGGCCGGGACGGCCCTTGCCTTCGGGGTCGGGGCCGAACCACGGCCAGCACACCGGCACGCCGCCCTTGATAGCCTTGCCCGGCGCGTAATAGGCCGTGTCGCTCAAAAACATCAGATCTTCCTGGCCGACCGGACGGTACGACAGCACCTGCCCGGCATAGACGCTGATCAACGCCGTGGCCCCGTCCGCCGTCACTTCGACCATGGGCAACCCGCCCTTGCCTTCCACGACCTTGGCGCGGCCGTCGATGTTGAAACGCTGGGCGAGGGCTTGAATGTCCATGACGGGAATCCCCAATAGCTGAAAACCGGCGGATCCTAGCACACCCCGACAGATGCCGCGAGAGCCATCATACGATGACGCTCAAATCTCCCGCACCTCGGCGATCCCCGGGATGGCGTAGACGGCGTGGAGCAGTTCGGGGGTGACGGAGATGGGGGTTTCCTTGAGATCGATCTTGGCCTCGAACGCCGGGGTGCGCACGATGATGCGGACCTTGCCCCTGCCCCGCCCGGCTAGCCCCAACGTTTCGGCCAGTTGCGCCACGGGCTTGTCGTTCGTCAGCGTGATTTGCAGGCCGGCCGAGGTCTGCGACGCCAGTTTGTCCAGGCTTTTCACCGACTGCGCGGTGAGGCGCACGCTTTCGCCCTCGAACTGGGCGGTGGCTTTGATGAGGATGGCGGTCCCGGCTTCCAAAAGCTCCCCCGCCGCCGACAGGGTTTCCGAGAACATGGTGATTTCGTACGCGCCCGTGGCGTCGGTGCAGGACACGAACGCATAGCGGTTGCCCTTTTGGCTGATGCGTTCCTTCTTGCTGACCACCGTGCCGGCCAGGGTGAAGTTGCCCGACTGGCCGTGCGCCAGGATGTCGGAAAACGGCGTGACGTCGAGGCGCTGCAAACTCTTGCCGTAGCTGTCCAGCGGGTGGGCGGACAGATAGAAGCCGACCGCCTCGAATTCCTCGCGCAGGCGTTCCATCGGCGGCCAATCGGCGACGTCCGGCAGACGCAGTTTCGGCTTGGCCTGGTCGCCGCCGCCGAACAGGCCGATCTGATTGCTTTCACGTTCCGCCTGCTGGGCCGAGGCCTCGCCCATGATGGCCTCCAGCCCCTGCAACAGCTTCTTGCGGTTGGGGTTGAGGCTGTCGAACACGCCGGAACGGATCATGTTTTCCATCTGGCGCTTGTTCACCTGGCGGGTGTCGAGACGCGCGGCGAAGTCTTCCAGGTCCTTGAAACGGCCATTCTTGCGCCGCTCCTCGACAATCGTCGCCATCGCCGCCTCGCCCACGTTCTTGAGCGCCGCCAGGGCGTAGCGGATGGCGGTCGGCTTGCCGTCCGCGCCCCGCTCCACCTTGAAGTAGGTTTCGGAGGCGTTGACGTCGGGGATCTTGATCTTGATCCCCATGCGGTCCAGTTCCTGGCGATAGGCGTTGAGCTTGTCGGTGTTGCTCATGTCCAACGTCATCGACGCGGCCATGAATTCGTACGGGAAGTTGGCCTTCATGTAGGCCGTCTGGTAGGCCACCAACGCATACGCCGCGGCGTGGGATTTGTTGAAGCCGTAGTTGGCGAACTTGTTGACCAGGTCGAAGATCTCGCTGGCCTTGGCGGCGGGCACGCCGCGCGCCTCGGCCCCGTCGACGAAGACCTTGCGCTGCTTGTCCATCTCCTCCTGGATCTTCTTGCCCATGGCGCGGCGCAACAGGTCCGCGCCGCCGAGCGAGTAGCCGGACAGCTCCTGGGCGATCTGCATGACCTGTTCCTGGTAGATCATGATGCCGAAGGTTTCCTTGAGGATCGGCTCCAGGGTCGGGTAGAGGTAGTCGGGCTCCTCGTCGCCGTGTTTGCGGCGGATATAGCTGGGAATGTTCTCCATCGGGCCCGGACGGTACAGCGCCACGATGGCGATGATGTCCTCGAACGTGGTGGGCTTCAGGCCGCGCAACTGGTCCTTCATGCCCGCCGATTCCAACTGGAACACGCCCTGGGTCTCGGCGCGCTGCAACAGTTCGAACGACGGCCCGTCTTCCAGCGGTATGGTCGACAGGTCGATCACGTGCCCGCCCTCGGCCGCGAACTTGACCGCCGTGGACAACACGGTCAGGGTCTTGAGCCCCAGAAAGTCGAACTTCACCAGACCGGCCTGTTCGACGAACTTCATGTTGAAGCCCGTCACCGGCATGTCGGAACGCGGATCGCGGTACAACGGCACCAAAAGGTCCAACGGCCGGTCGCCGATCACCACGCCGGCGGCATGGGTCGAGGCATGGCGAAACAGGCCTTCGAGCGGCGTCGCGATTTCGACCAGACGCGCGACCTCGGGCTCTTCCTTGATCATGCGGCGGAGGTCTGGTTCCGCTTCGACCGCCTCGGGCACCGTCATGCCTTTCCCGGGATCGTTGGGGACCATTTTGCAGATGCGGTCCACCTGGCCGTAAGGCATTTCCAAGACGCGCCCGACGTCGCGCAGCACCGCGCGCGCCTGGAGCTTACCGAAGGTGATGATCTGCGCCACGCGGTCGCGACCGTACTTTTCCTGGACGTACTTGATCACCTCGTCGCGGCGGTCCTGGCAGAAGTCGATGTCGAAGTCGGGCATGGACACGCGTTCGGGGTTGAGGAATCGTTCGAACAGCAGACCGAAGCGCAGCGGATCCAAATCCGTGATGGTCAACGCCCACGCCACCGCCGAGCCCGCGCCAGAACCGCGCCCCGGCCCCACGGGAATGCCGTGGTCCTTGGCCCACTTGATGAAATCCGCCACGATCAGGAAATAGCCCGGAAAGCCCATCTGGATGATGACGTTCATCTCGAATTCCAGGCGTTCGCGGTAAGGCTTGGCGATTTCCTCCTTTTGCGCATCCGTCAGGCCGGGCGTGTAGACCTGGGTTTGCAGGCGCATTTCCAGGCCGTCGCGGGCCTGCTTGGCCAGTTCGTCCTGTTCGGTGCGCCCTTCGCCGCAATCGAATGGTGGCAGGATGGGCTTGACCTTGGGCACCTTGAAGGCGCAACGCCTGGCGATCACCAACGTGTTGGCGATGGCTTCCGGCAGGTCGGCGAACAGGACCTTCATTTCCTCGGGCGACTTGAAGCAATGCTCGGCGGTCAGGCGGCGGCGCTGGTCTTGGCTGATGTACGCGCCCTCGGCGATGCATATCAGCGCGTCGTGCGCGGTGTACATGTCGCGGTTCGGGAAGAACGCCTCGTTGGTGGCGACCAGCGGCAGGTTGAGGTCGTACGCCAGATCAATCAGGCGTTCCTCGATCTGCACTTCTTCGCGTTGGCCGTGGCGTTGCAGTTCGACATACGCGCGTCCGTCGAACGCGGCGGCCAACCGTTCCAGACACGCCCGCGCATGGCCGTCCTGGCCATCCAGCAACAGACGCCCCACCGGACCCCGGACCCCGCCGGTCAGCAGGATCAAACCGGCGGAATATTTCTCCAGATCCGCGATTGAAACTTGGGGGTCCTCGACGTCCTCGCTGTCCATGTAGGCGGTGGACAGCAGCTTCAAAATGTTCAGATACCCGCTTTCGTCCTGGGCCAACAGCACCACCTGGTCGGGGCTCGGCCGGGTGACGGTGCGGCCCATGCCGGGCGCGTCGGCGGCCCCTTCGCGGGTGATGGAAAACTGGCATCCGACGATCGGCTGCACGCCGCCGTCGGAGGCGTACATCGAGAATTCCAGCGCGCCGAACAGGTTGTTGGTGTCGGTCACCGCCACGGCGGGCATGGCGTGCTTTTCGCACAGCTTCACCAGTTCCTTGACGCGGATCGCGCCTTCGGACAGGGAATAGGCGCTGTGGACGCGCAGATGGACGAAATCGGCGTGCGGCATGGTTCAAATCAAACCATACCGCCGCCGATTCGGAACAGTATTAGTTATCCCCAGCCCAGCACTCATGCCCGGACTTGATCCGGGCATCCAGTCCCGCGTTTGGGCGAAACAGGAAAGTGGGCCCCCGGGTCAAGCCCGGGGTGACGATGAACGGGTATGTCACGCCTCCTCGACGCAAATCGCTTTCTTGAGCACCTGGTCGATGGTGCGCACGACCAGAAGCGCCAGGACCACGTTGAGGATCGCGAACAGGATGTGCCCGGTGGTCTCGAACCACGCCAGCCCGGTCTTTTCCGCCATCACGAAGGTGGCGATGCTGATCGCGGCCAGCGGGAACGAATAGGCCCACCACGACAGGAAGAACTTGAGCTGCGCGAAGCGCGGGAACTGCGCCAGCAACAAGATGGTGAGGAACAGCCCCGTGTAGTAAAGCACGCGCGCGAACGCGTCGAGTTCGCCCCCGGTCAGCTTGAGGTACGCCAGGAACGCCACCGCCGGCGGAGCGATGAAGATGAACAGCGTCGGCGCCAGCTTGTCCGGCATCGGGTGGTGGAAGATGATGCGGTAGAGCACGATGGCCTTCAGCACGATCCAGAACACCAAGCCCAGCGAGAAGAAAAACCAGGACGGTTCCACGAAACCCAGCGGCACCCCGGCCACCGGCACCACCACGTTGCCCACCACGGGGATGAACCACGCGGGACTCATGTGCTTGATGTCGTAATGGGTGTGGTGAATCCACGACGACAGAACGTAGATCGTCAATGCCAGGTGCAGCGCCGCGCCGACGATCCAAAACCCCTTGGCCAGCCCCGGATAGAGGCCCATCAACACGATGGACAACAACAGCATGCTGATGGATATGGCGGGGAAGAAGCTCAGACGCACGGGATGGCGGAGTTCCTTCATCACCGCGTCCCGGTGGAGCACGAACTTGGCGGCGTAAAACGCCAGGAGGACGACGAACAGCCCCAACGTGGCATGGGCGAGCATGTGGCTCGCCGCGAACGGCACGAACTGGGTGACCTCCATCTTCTCCCACGCGATGGTGAGGCCTGACATGCCCATCACCATGGCGAAGAACGAAACCGGCATGTTGGCCAAACGGTTCGCATCCGCGCCCAACGGCGCGGCGCCTTCAGTCGTATTCATAATCGCACCCCGAGAAAAAAGGATATAACCATGCCCCTTAGATGGGAGTCCAAGGGGCGAATTTCAAATGACTTTTTCGTGATTCCCGATACGCGATCCGGATTAGACGAGATGCCCGTCGGCAATGCGCACGATGCGGTCCATGCGCCCGGCGAGTTCGGGGTTGTGGGTCGCGATCAGCGCCGTCAGGCCGGTCTGGCGGGTCAGGGACAGCAGCATGTTGAAGACGGCTTCCGCCGTCGCCGGGTCCAAGTTGCCGGTGGGCTCGTCGGCCAGCAGCAGGTCCGGCGCGTTGGCCAGCGCGCGGCCGATGGCGACGCGTTGCTGCTCGCCCCCGGACAGTTGCGCCGGGCGGTGATCCGCCCGCGCGGCGAGGCCCAGCATATCCAACAATTGGGCCGAACGTTGGTTGGCGGTTTTCTTGTCCAAGCCGGCGATGATCTGCGGGATGAAGATATTTTCCTGGGCGGAAAATTCCGGCAGCAGATGATGGTATTGGTAGACGAAGCCCAGGTGCTTGCGCCGGATTTCCGTGCGCCGATCGTCGCCCAGTTTGGAGCACGCCTCGCCGCAGATGTGGATTTCGCCGCCGTCGGGCTTTTCCAAAAGTCCCGCGATGTGCAGCAACGTGGATTTGCCCGCCCCGCTGGGCCCGACCAGGGCGATGATTTCCCCGCGCCTGATCTTCAATTCGGCCCCGCGCAGCACATGCAGCGCCGTGTGCCCCGTGCCGAAGTCGCGGGTGATGTTTTCCAGATGCAAAACGGGCGCGTCACTCATAACGAAGGGCCTCCGCCGGGTCGAGCCGCGCCGCCCGCCAGGCCGGGTAGATGGTGGCGAGGAACGACAACCCCAACCCCATCAGCACCGTGGACGCGACTTCGGCCGGGTCCACCTTGGCCGGAAGCTGGGACAGGAAATAGATTTCGGCGGCGAACAGTTCGGTCCCCGTGGCGGACTGGATCCACTGGCGGATGGTTTCGATATTGAGCGAGAACCACAGCCCCAGCCCAAACCCCGCCGTGGTGCCGATGACGCCGATGCTGGCGCCCGCCAGGAAGAACACCCGCATGATCATGCCCCGCGTCGCGCCCATGGTGCGCAGGATGGCGATGTCGCGCCCCTTGTCCTTCACCAGCATGATCAGACTGGAAATGATGTTGAACGCCGCCACCAGGATGATCAGCGTCAGGATCAGGAACATCACGTTGCGTTCCACCTGGATGGCGTTGAAGAAGCTGGCGTTGGTTTTCTGCCAGTCCATGACGTTGACGCGGCCCTTGAACGCGTCGGCGATGCGCGCGCCGACTGCGTCGGTCTTTGCGGGATTGTCGACGAAGACTTCCAGGTTGTTCACCGTGTCGCCCATCTGGAAATAGATCTGCGCCGCGTGCAGCGGGATGAACGCGAAGCCGCTGTCGTATTCGTACATGCCGATGGAATAGAGCGCCACCACCCGGAACGCCCGCATGCGCGGCACGGTGCCGAACGCCGTCACCTGGCCCTTGGGCGAAATGACGCTGATGCGGTCCCCCACCCCGGCCCCCAGGCGCTTGGCCAACTGGGTGCCGATGACGATGGTGTCGTCCGCGCCGAATTCCTCGAGATTGCCGGATTTGATGTTGCCCGCGATCATGGGCCGCGCGCCCAGGTCCGACGACTTGATGCCGCGCAGGACCGCGCCGCGCGCCACGCCGGAATGGGTCACCATCACCTGGCCTTCAATCAGCGGCGTGGCGCTCGCCACCCCGGCGACGCCGCGCGCCGTCTGGGCCTTGGCGTCGAAATCGGTCATCGCCCCGACGTCGGCGTAGACGTTGAGGTGCCCGTTCAGCCCCAGAATGCGATCCATCAGCTCGGCGCGAAATCCGTTCATCACGCTCATCACGATGATCAGCGTCGCCACGCCGATGGCGATGCCCAACAGGGAAAACCACGCGATCACCGAGACGAACCCCTCACGCCGCCGGGCGCGCAGGTATCGCATGGCCATCATCCATTCAAAGGCAGAAAACATGATCCGTCCGCTGTCGGGTTAAGGTGGTGCGACTTTAGGGCACAAGGACCGCCCTGGCAACGCCGGGGGGAATCCGGGAATGTGGTCTATTTTTCAATTGGATGACCGGAAAGCGCCCGCTCGCACGCAGCGATTGCGGCTTGCGAATCGCCCTCGTTCAGGCGCTGCCCGTTGAACGTCAGCGCGCCCGAGGACAGGTCGTAGCGGACCTTCCCCACCCCTGCCTTGGCCTCATACGGTCCACCGCCGGGGACTCCATGGCGCCCGGCAAGGTCAAAGCCGAAATCAATGGTGATTTCGGTGGGCGGTGCCAAGTGCGCCGCGCCCTCGAGCTCCGCCGGCGCGACCGGCTTGCCCCTCACGTCCACGCCGGGAGCGTACGATACGTCGGCGCGGGGGCGATGGCGCACCAGCCGTTTGCAATCCTCCAGCGAAATCACGGCATGCCCCGCCCCACCCGCCGTATCTTCGGCAAGGCCTGTCGTCATGGGCAGGAACAGCATGGCCGCGAGCCCGCCCGCCGTGATGTGTTTTACGGCCATCGCATACACCAACACGCCCTCCCCGGTTTTTTCTTCATCCGTCATGACGAAACCTCTGTCATCAAAAAGATAATCGATTATATTTAACAGGAAGTTCACTCCAAATGATGTCATTCCCTGGGCGGAAAGGGATCGCGGCGAAATGTCGGCCAACATCGACGGTGAAGTCTACGGTCAGCTCCGCGTTGAATTCATCGCGGAATGCAAGGACCACTTGGCCGACATGGAATCCGTCCTGTCGAACGCGGAAACCGGGGCCATCCCGGTCGCCGAGGCCGTCGACGTCCTGCGCCGCAGCGCGCACACCATCAAGGGCCTGGCGAAACCGTTCGGATTTTCCCTCCTGTCGTCCATTGTCCACCAATTCGAGGAGGACATGAACGCGGTCGGCGAAATCAACGCCGACACGGCCCGCAAAATCCAGAAATACATCGACACCATGGCCGCCTGCCTGTTGCAGAACGCCGGCGGCGGCTCCTCCCATGCCCCCTCCCCCAAGTCCTTGGAAATGGCGCCGACCACGGGCGGCGCCCGGGCCGACGCCGATTCCGGCGAATTGATGATTTTCGCGGTGACGAGTTCGCGCACCATCTATCGAAAACTGGTGCGGGAACTGACGCCGACGGGCTTCACACTGGTGCACGTCGCCCACACTCCGGACGTGTTCGAACTGGCGGTCACCCATTCACCGGACATCATCATCGTGTCGGACGTGCTGGACACCCTGACCGGGCTTGACGTGGTTCACGCGCTGCTCGCCATGCCGTCCACCGCCCACATCCCGACCCTTTACATGACCAGTTACGATTCCAGTCACCCGGATGTCGCGAAACTGAAAAGCGTCGTCCCGACCATTCTTTTGGGCGCCGGCGTGGAACAGGAAATCGAACGCGCGATCACGGAAATCGAACTCAAATTCAAGAAGAACGCGGCGCACCCCACGGCCAAGGCCGGCTGACGCCCCGCTCTGGAAGAACCCGAGGATAGACATGATGAAGAATTTAAACATCCTTGTCGTTGACGACAGCCGCATCGCCAGAATGGTGGTGCGCGGCATTCTGGAACAGATCAACCCGGACTTCGTGATCGGCGAAGCCTCAAGCGGACGGGAAGCGGACGTCCACCTCGAGAACGGAACATGGGACATGATGATCCTGGACCATAGCATGCCCGGGGAAACCGGTCTCGACTACGCGGCGCGCCTCAAGGATCGGCAATTGGCCCTCGACATCTTCATCCTCACCGCGAACATTCAACACGAAATGAAAGCCAAGGCCGGTGAATTGGGCGTCGGCTTCATCGAAAAACCCCCGACGGAAGAAAAGCTCCGCGCCATTTTCAACGGTTTGGACTAGCAACCATGGGACTGACAGCCAACCAACACGACGCCCTGACGGAAATCCTCAACATCGCCATCGGCAGGGCCGCGCACTCCCTCAACCAAATGGTTCACGAGGAAGTCATCCTGTCCGTGCCGGATTTGAAGTTCGTCACCCAGCAGGAAGCCATCGACGATTTCAGCACCACGCTCGGCGGCCAGATCTGCGCCGTCAAACAGCATTTCACCAGCACCTTTTGCGGCGAGGCATTGCTGATCTTTCCGGAACAACAAAGCCTCGCCCTGGTGCGCCACGTCCTGGGCGGCCTGATCGATGAAAACGGCATGACCGAGTTGGAGCAGGAAACCATGACCGAGGTGGGCAACGTGGTGCTCAACGCGTGCCTGGGCAGCCTGTCGGACCAGTTGGACATCCCCATCACCAGCACGTTCCCGGAATACAGGGCGATGGGTTCGGTGGATCACCTTTTCACGCCGGAAGAACTCTCCCCGGACCGGGATGTCCGGGTCCTGGTCGTCAAGGTCGACTTTCACACCCGCGCCAAGGACATCAGCGGCTACCTCATGCTGGTGGTGGACATCCCGTCGGCCGAGACGTTCCTGAAGGCCATCGACGCCTTCATCGAACGCATCCACGGCGGCGTTGCCGGAACGTAGCGCGACACGATCGAAATAGGCCCCACCATGCCATTCAGCCCCCAATCGGATCCGGATATCCTGTTCGCCGTCAGCGATGCCTGCGACATCGGGATTTTGCTGTTGAACGAGCGGGGCGATGTGGTGTTCTGGAACCAATGGCTGGAACGCGCGTCCGGCATCGTGCGAAAGGACATTGTGGGCCGGTCCCTGACGGATGTGTGGCCCGGGGTTCGCAATCCGCGTTTCGATCACGCCGTGCGGGACGTTTTCGAACGCAGGCTTTCCGCCATTCTGTCGCCCAGACTGCACGGGTCGCTTTTCCCCCTGTCCTCCATCAAGGGGGCGAATACGTCAGCCCCAGGAACCATGATCCAACTGATCAGCGTCAGCCCCTTGTCCACCGACTTAAGCGCGCCGTATTGTCTGGTGCAGATCAACGACGTGACGGCGGCGATCAACCGGGAAAATTCGCTGCGAGAAAAGAACCGCGACCTGACCCTCAAGACGCAGGAATTGGAGCGCGCGCTGGAGAGCGAAAAGAATTACACGGCCCTGCAAGCGAAACTGGTCGCGCTCATCAGCCACGAATTCCGCACCCCACTGGCGATCATCGACGGCGGCGCGCAACGCATCGCGCGCCAAGGCGGTCAAGAAAGCCGGGAAAAGCTGATCGAACGCAGCACCAAGATCCGCTTCGCCGTCAGCCGGTTGGTGGAACTGATCGACACCATCTTGCTGTCTTCGCGCATTGAGGAACACGGCGTTCCCTTCAACCCCGAACGTTTCCGACTGCGTGAGGATCTCATGTCCATGTGCCGCCAGCAGGCGGAAATCTCCCCCGACCACGAAATCGTCGCGGACCTCGACGGCCTGCCCGATGTCATCGAGGGCGATCCCAAGCTGCTGCGTCACGTTTTCCAGAATCTCCTGTCCAACGCGGTGAAGTATTCGCCAAAGGCCCGGAACGTGGAAATTGACGGCGTGACGCGGGGCCGTTTCGCGGTCGTCACCGTCAGGGATTTCGGCGTCGGCATCCCCACGGACGAGATCCCCAACATGTTCCGCCGCTTTTACCGGGCCAGAACGGCCGAGGGCATCCCCGGCACCGGGATCGGCCTCAACGTCTGCAAGGAATTCGTGGACATGCACGGCGGCGCGATCTCGGTGGAAAGCGCGGAAGGCGAAGGCTCGACCTTCACGGTCTCGCTGCCCATCGAAAACCTTTAGGCCTCGGCGGACATCCACGGCGGCCTGGTCTTGACGACCTTGGCTTGGACGGGACAGTCCTCTGCGTGCGCGCCTTTCAGATAGCCCGTGCCCATGAGGAACTCGTTCACCACCTCGGGCCCGGTGAACTTGAAGGTCTTTTTGAACAGTTTGACCCAGTCCTTGAGCGTGAGCGGATGGTGCGCCGCCAGCCATTTGGCGAAACCGCCATGGCTTTCGCGCAGGCCTTGGACGACGCCGGCGTTATGCACGATGGCCTCGATCTTGCGGCGGTTGCGGATGATGCCCGGATCGCGCATCAGGCGCTCCACGTCCGCCGCGCCATAGGCCGCGACCGTGTCGATGTCGAAGCCGTCGAAGGCCTTCACCGCCGCCGGGCGTTTTTTCAGAACGATTTCCCACGACAGCCCGGCCTGGAAGATTTCCATGGCCAGCAGTTCGAACAGCGCCCGGTCGTCCTTGCCCGGAAAGCCGTATTCGTGGTCGTGATACGGCCCGTGCACGGGATGGCCCGGAGCCACGCCGCAATACCAGTTCATAGCCTCACGCCTCTTCCAGCTCGATGAGCGTCGCGCAGAAATCCTTGGGGTGCAGAAACACCACGGGCTTGCCGTGCGCGCCGATCTTGGGCGCGCCGCCGCCCAGCACCCGCACCCCCTGCCCCGCCAGGCCGTCCGACGCCGACTGGACGTCGTCCACCTCGAAACACAGGTGATGCACGCCGCCATCCGGGTTTTTATCCAGGAACTTGGCGATCGGCGAATTCTCCCCCAGCGGATGCAACAGTTCGATCTTGGTGTTGCCCACGTCCACGAACACCACGGTGACGCCGTGGTCGGGCACGTCCTGGGGTTCGGACACCCGCGCGCCCAACTGGTCGCGGTATTTGGCCACGGCCGCGGCCAAATCGGGAACGGCGATGGCGACGTGGTTCAGCGCGTTCAACATGCTTCAGATCCTGACCAGATGCACCGTGGTGATGGCGTTCTTGCCGAAAGTCTGGCGGAAATAGCGCCGCACCGCAATGCGCACGGCCTCCGACACCACGTCGTCGTCGCGACGGTCCTTTTTCGACAGGTGCTCGATGGCGTCCTCGGCGGCGTCGAGGACGCCGTCCTCGTAATCGACTTCCCCGGTCTCCAACAAGCCGGTGGTGGTGAGCAGCGGATCGTCCGCAAGATCGCCGTCCTTGTCGATCACGATGGTGATCACCGCGTGTCCGTTGAACAGCGCGCGGGCGCGTTCGCGCACCAGGGATCCGTCCAACGGCACCACGCGTCCGCCCTCCAGCGCCAGGCGGCCGTTGGGAACCTGTTCCACCACCCCGGCCGGGCCGGGGGCGATGCGCACCATGGCGCCGTTTTCCACCACCACCGTTTCCTGAACATCGCAGTCGCGGGCCAGCCGCGCGTGTTCCATCAAGTGGCGCATTTCGCCATGCACGGGGATGGCGATGCGGGGTTTGACGGCTTGATACATCTCCACCATTTCGTCGCGCGCAGGATGGCCCGAAACGTGGATGGGACGGTCGCGGTCCGTCACCACGCGGATGCCGCGGCGCACCAGACGGTTTTGCAGCCGACCGATGGACGTTTCGTTGCCGGGAATTTGACGCGACGAAAAAATCACCGTGTCGCCGTCGGACAGGTAGATGCGCGGGTGGTCGTCGGCGGCGATGCGCGACAGCGCGGCGCGGGGCTCGCCCTGGGACCCGGTGCTGATGACCAGAACCTTGTCCTTGGGGATGTCGCCGAAATATTCCTCGGCCAGAAACTTGGGCGCGTCCTGGAGATAGCCGTTCTCCCGCGCGCTGTCGACCATGCGACCCAGCGACCGCCCGGCCAACACCACCTCGCGCCCGCAATCCTTGGCCGCGCGGGAAATGGTGTCCAGGCGCGCGACGTTGGACGCGAAGCACGTCACCACCACGCGGCCTTCGCATTCGGCGATGGTCTTCACCAGGTTATCGTAGATGTCGCCTTCGGACCCGCTGGTTCCCTTGGTGAACACGTTGGTGGAATCGCAGACGATGGCCAGCACGCCCTTGTCGCCCAACCGCGTCAGGGCCGGCATGTCGTAGGAGGCCCCCACCACCGGATCGGGGTCCAGCTTCCAGTCGCCGGTGTGCAGAACCGTGCCAAGATCGGTGGTGATGGCGATGGAGTTGGGTTCGGGGATGGAGTGCGTCATGGTGATGAGATCGAGTCTGAAGGGCCCCAACTCGAACCCGCCGTTCAGCGGGATCTCCACGATCGGAACCTCGTCAAGCAGCCCATCCTGCGCCAGTTTGCGTTGCAGCACCGACACCGTGAACGGCGTGGCGTAAATGGGCACGCGGAACCGGTCCCACAGATACGGCACGGCGCCCAGGTGATCTTCGTGCGCATGGGTCAGCACGATGCCCGCCAAGTGATCCTTGTGCGCCTCGATGTATTCGGGATCGGGCAGGATGACGTCGACGCCGGGATGGGTGCCGTCGCCGAACGTGATGCCCATGTCCACCATGATCCACGTGACGTCGCCGGGCCGACCGTAACCGTACAGGTTCATGTTCATGCCGATCTCGCCCGCGCCGCCCAGCGGCAGAAACAGGAGCTCTTCGTCAGCCATTCCTCAGCCTCCGTTGCGTTGATGAATCTGGAACAGGCCGCGCAGCGTCAGGTCCCGGTCGATGCCGTCGATCACGGCGGTGGCCTCGGCGAACAGCGTGCTCAACCCGCCGGTGGCGATCACCTTCATGGAGGGATCGCCGTATTCGGCGCGGATGCGCGCCACCATGCCTTCGATCATCGACACGTAGCCCCAGAAGATGCCCGACTGCATGGCGGACACGGTGCCGGTACCGATCACCTTGTCCGGCCGTCCCACGGCAACGCGCGGCAGCTTGGCCGCCGCCAGATGCAAGGCTTCCAGGGACAGATTGATGCCGGGCGCGATGGCCCCGCCCATATACCCGCCGTCCACGTCGATGACGTCGAAGGTGGTCGCCGTGCCGAAGTCCACGCAGATCAGCGGCCCGCCATAACGCGCGAAGGCCGCCACCGCGTTGACCAGACGGTCCGCGCCGATTTCGGCGGCGTTGGGAATCTTGATTTCCAGCCCCAGATCCACGCCGACCTCGCCGACCACCAAGGGAGTGGCCTTGAAATAGCGCTCGCACAACGTCTTGAGGCTGTGCAGGTTGGCCGGAACAACGGTCGCGACGATGGCGGCGGCGACGTCGGCGGGTTGGATGCCTTCCAACTCCAGCAGGCGCATCAACCACACGCCGTATTCGTCGGCGGTGCGGTTGGCCGTGGTCGACGCC
Source organism: Alphaproteobacteria bacterium (assembly GCA_015231605.1). GTDB lineage: Bacteria > Pseudomonadota > Alphaproteobacteria > Rhodospirillales > Magnetovibrionaceae > JADGBG01. Next base: position 57,028 of record JADGBG010000007.1, read on the forward strand.
CGCCATTCGCCCCGCACGGCGCCGTCGGCGCCGAACACGGCGAACACGGTGTTGGTGTTTCCAGAATCAATGGCAAGCAACATAGGGGATGGGTATCACACTCCGTCCGATTTGTAAGGGAAAACCGTCAAATATCGCGCGTCCGGCCGTTCAACGCGATTGCGGCGACAAGAACCGCGCGGGATAATCATGTCCTCGTTACCGAAAGCCGAGGATGTCGCCATGGTTTACGACGCCGACTGCGTGTTTTGCAAAATCCTGAAACGGGAGATACCCAGTTTCACCATCCTTGAAGACGAACAGACGTATGCCTTCATGGACATCAATCCGGCGAACCCGGGCCATGCGCTCGTGATCCCGAAATTCCATGCGCCGACCATTTTCGCAATCCCCGACGACTGGCTTTCCGCCTGCATCGTGACGGCAAGAAAAGTCGCCCGCGCCGTGCAGAACGTGACGCCCATGGACGGCCTTAACATCGTGCAGGCCAACGGCATAGGCGCGGCGCAGTCGGTTCCGCATTTCCACTTCCACGTCATGCCCCGCACGACGGGAGACGGTCTCGGGCTCAATTGGGATCTGGTCCCCGGCAACAAGGCGGAAATCGCCGCTTTGTGCGAGAAAATCAAAACCGAACTGATGAATGCGTAGGCGTTAGCGGACCGCCAGAAACACGTCCCCGGCGGTGATGCGGCGTTGTTCTCCGCTATCGAGACGCAGGATCAGCGCCCCGCCCTCGTCGAGCGCGGCGAACACCCCCTCCACGGTCTCGCGCGGCAGTCGGGCCGTGACGCGCCGCCCCACGCCCTGGGCGCGCGACAGCCAGTGGCGACGGACCGGACCGAAGCCCAGCTTGGCCCAGGTCGCCTGCCCGGCGAGAAACCGCTTGGCGAGCGTTTCCAGCATGCGGCCCGCATCCAGCGCGTCGCCAGACGCGCCTTCGGCCTTCAGGGACGTCGCGGGCATGTGGGTGTCTTGCGTCTTGGGATGGGCGTTCACATTCACGCCGACACCCAGCACCAGCCAGTCGAACGCGGGCCGTCCCGCGGCCAACGAACCTTCCATCAGGATGCCGGAAATCTTCTTGCCTTCCACCAGCACGTCGTTGGGCCACTTGACGTGAACATGCGCCGACGGCAGGGCCGTCTGCACCGCGTCGGCCACCGCGTTGGCGGCGACGAAGCCCAACTGCATGGCCTGGTCGGGCGGATAGTCGGGGCGCAGGAGAATGGAAAAGTAGAGGTTTCCCGCTCCGCCCAACCAGGTCCGCCCGGAACGACCGCGCCCGGCGGTCTGTTCGCGCGCCCACACCACCGTGAAATCGGGCGCGCCGTCTTCCGCCAGGCGCTTGGCTTCGAGGTTGGTGCTGTCGACGCCGTCCAGCGCCACGAGCCGGAAACGGCCCGGCAACCGGACGGCGCCGTTGTCGATGGTCATGAACGGCTTAGAACAGCGACGCAGCCGCCGCGCCCGCCGTGGTGATCAGCGGCGCGGGAACCAGGAAGAACAGCACGATCACCGCGCTGCATACCCCCAGGACCGCAGCGATCACGTTCGGCAGCGGGGTTTCCAGGTGATCGGCCTCGGCTTCGTCGAAGTACATGATCTTGATGATGCGCAGGTAGTAGTACGCGGACACCACGCTGGTCAGCACGCCGATGATGGCGAGGGTGTAGAGCTGCGCCTCGATCGCGGCCAGGAAGATGTACAGCTTGCCGAAGAAGCCCGCCAGCGGCGGAATGCCCGCCATCGAGAACATGAACACCGCCAGCGCCGCCGCCATGCCCGGATGGGACTTGGCGAGACCCGCGAGGTCGTAGATGCTTTCCACCATGCGGTCGCCGCGCCGCATCGCCAGGATGCAGGCGAACACGCCGACGTTCATGAAAACGTAGATGGCGAGATAGATCAGAACGCCCGTCACGCCCTGTTCGTTGGCGACGGCAAGCCCCATCAGCGCATAGCCCACATGGCCGATGGAGCTGTAGGCCATCATGCGTTTGATGTTGACCTGGGCGATGGCGGCGAACGCGCCGATGGACATCGACAGGATCGAGAGCAGCACCACGATGCCCTGCCACTGGTGCGCCATTTCGCCGAACGGCCCCATCATGACGCGCAGGAACAGCGCCAGCGCCGCGACCTTGGGCGCGACCGCGAAGAACGAGGTCACCGGCGTCGGCGCGCCTTCGTAGACGTCGGGCGTCCACATGTGGAACGGCACGGCGGACACCTTGAACGCCAGGCCGGCCATCACGAACACCAGCCCCACGGCCAGGCCGGTCGGGAAATGATGGTCCTGCGCCTTGATGGTGGCGGCGATGGTGGCGAAGTCGGTGGTGCCGGTGAAGCCGTAGACCAGCGACGAACCGTACAGCAAGAACGCCGACGCCATCGCGCCCAGGACGAAATACTTCAGGCCCGATTCCGTGGAGCGTACGTCGTCGCGCTGGAACGCCGCCAGGACGTAGAGCGACAGGGACTGCAACTCAAGCCCCATGTACAGCGACAACAGGTTCGACGCCGACACCATCATCATCATGCCGAGCGTGGCGAGAATGACCAGCACGGCGAATTCGAAACGGTGCGCGTGCTGCTGTTCCAGCCAGCGCTGTGCCATCATCAGCGAAAACGTCGACGCGATCAGGATCAACACCTTGGCGAAGGTGGCGAACGGATCGGAGATGAACATCCCTTCGAAGGTCACCAGAACGTTGCCCGAAACCGTGAACACCAGGAGCAACGCCAGAACCATGGTGATCAGACCGAGATTGGTGGTCGTGCGCGCGGCGCGCAGCTCGCCATCCGGGGTCACCGGCTTTTGGAACACGCCCAGCATCAGCAGCGTCATGGCCGCGAGGGCGAGAAAGATCTCCGGCAACGCCGGAACGATGTTGGGGACTTCAGCCATGGGCATGGTCCAGACTCTCCTCTATCCCTCAGCGCCCGGCCAGGGCGGTGGAACCGCCGGCATCGAGCGCCACTTGAACTTGATTCAGCAGATTGTCCACGGACACGTGCATGACGTCCAGGAACGACGCCGGATAAACGCCCATCCACAGCGTCAGGATGATCAACGGCGCGAACACGGCCCACTCGCGGGGGTTCATGTCCAGCATCTTCTTGACCTCTTCCTTTTCCAGCTTGCCGAAAACCACCCGGCGGTACAGATACAGCATGTACGCCGCGCCCAGCACCACGCCCGTGGCGATGGCCGCCGCGACCCAGGTGTTGGCCTGGAACGCGCCCAGCAGCACCAGGAATTCGCCGACGAACCCGCCGGTCCCCGGCAAACCCACCGACGCCATCATGAACAGCATGAACACCAGCGCGTAGCTGGGCATGCGGTGCACCAGCCCGCCGTAGGCGGAGATTTCGCGCGTGTGCAGCCGGTCATAGATCACGCCGACGATCAGGAACAAGGCCGCCGACACCACGCCGTGGCTGAGCATCTGATAGATCGCGCCCTCCACGCCGTGGATGGTCAGCGTGAACGTGCCCGCCGTCACGAAGCCCATGTGCGCGATGGACGAATAGGCGATCAGCTTCTTCATGTCGTGCTGCACCAGCGCCACCAGCGAG